>NZ_JACOOH010000004.1:0-548397 GCF_014287455.1 Butyricimonas hominis | reverse complement strand
GTGGATTGAAAATAAACTCAATAATCGACCTCGTAAAAGACTTGGATACCTCACGCCAAACGAAAAATTTAAACAAATTATTAATCAGAATTCTGTTGCATTTGCAAGTTGAATTCAGCACAAGTATTGGAAGATTTGGGTGACGCGGAGGAACTTTACCAGACTTTACCCAAAGAATTGCAATACAAGAAAGATTTGCGTGTAAATTTGCCGATGGTGCAATTGCTGAAATCAAGGGTGTACCTTTACATGGAGAATTGGAAAGAGGCGGCTAAATATGCCAAGAAAGTGATTGACGATTGGGAATTTTCATTAATAGACCTCAATACGTTGGAAATACCGGGTTCTCTGTCTTATTATCCGTTTATAAACGAGAATGCGTCCGATGTGATTTGGTTATTCGGCAAGGTGGCGGACGTTGATGCTTATCTTGGGGTACAATTGAGTTATAGGTTTAGTATTTTTAATGCGTCCCCGGAATTGATTGCCGGTTTTAAAGAGGGGGATTTACGCAAAGAATACTATATATTCCGGGAACAGAATTATGCTGATATATTTCTGCCTTTCGGGAAAAATACGACCTCATTTGCTCATTCGCTCGAATCAACCTCTTTTTCGCAAGCGTTCCGTTTGCCGGAGGCTTACCTGAATTTGGCTGAAGCGGCAGCTTTGGACGGGGATGAAGCGACTGCGCTGAAAGTGTTGAATGATTTGCGGGCAAAGCGTTTTACTACCGATACCCCGGGTAAAGAAGTTTCCGGGTTAACCGGAAAAGACCTCGTGGATAAAATTCGGCAAGAACGGAGGTTGGAACTGTGTTTTGAGTTTCATCGTTGGTTCGACTTGCGCCGTTATGGAATGCCGTCCATCAAGCACGTGTGGAACGCGGGGGAAACGCCTGTCGAGTACGTGTTGCAGGAGAAGGATCCCGGCTACACGTTGCCTATACCGCAAGTCGTGATGAACCAAAATAGAGCGTTGATCCAAAATAAATTGGCTAATCCAAGATAATGTCGGATATAATAAAAGAAAGTTATGAGATATATCGTATTAATATTATTGGCTTGGGGATTATTCGCTTCATGTAACGATGAAGATGCGATTGTCCCGAGAGAAGCTGATGTCGTACTGCGTTACCAGTTCCCGCAGGGTACGAA
Organism: Butyricimonas hominis; assembly: GCF_014287455.1. Classification (NCBI taxonomy): domain Bacteria; kingdom Pseudomonadati; phylum Bacteroidota; class Bacteroidia; order Bacteroidales; family Odoribacteraceae; genus Butyricimonas; species Butyricimonas hominis. The sequence continues at coordinate 547,240 of NZ_JACOOH010000004.1, read as the reverse complement.
TGAATGGGATGAGATTGCTGAAGAGATGAAAGAGAAACATGACGTGTACTTGATTTACAAGGGATTCTCTCCTTTGGATTTCAGTCGGGCTTGGGCTATTTCCGGGCAAACGAGTTATTCGGGAGAGTCATTGACGGATGAACAGGCTAAAAATCACGTGAAATTCATGAAGGAACATATTTTTGATTATTTGCCGACGGATTTGTCTCGTTCCGTTTTGCCTATGTATTATTTTCTTATTCATGATTACAGGACAGAAACCGTCGGTTGGTCGGGAGGGATATCAACGGAAGCTGTAACGAATTTCACCGGAGGGTTGGATTTTTGGGCAAATTCTATTTATAACCCGAGCGTGACTGAATTTCCCGCTACTTGGGAAAAGTTGAGGGAGCACCGGATAAGAATTATGAAACAGTTTTTAGAGTCTGCCATAGATCGGGGGAAAGTGGTCATTCCTGCCAGTTTTCATGATGGATTCAATTACACGAAGGATATAAACACGTGGAATACCAGTGATGCGGATTATTATTTGAAAAGAGGTTTCCTTGGGACATTGTCAGGAGATATTTATAACTTCGGAAGTATTTGGGGGATTAGTTACACGAACCCGACCTTGAACTTTTTGACTTATGTTTTCTTGGGCTTCCGTTACACGGAAGAGGAGTTCTTGTCTATATATCCTCCCGCGGATTACCCGTTGATACAGAAAAAACGCTTGGAGGTACTCGATTACATGAAAGAGAAGTATAATGTAGATCTGGAAGCGATAGCGCGGGGACCGGAACTCTGATCATGTGTTTTTTTCATTTCACGATAAATGTCGGTAGGGTAACTACCGACATTTAAGAGAGAATTGTATGTTTTTCAATTATATATGAATTTTATTTTTAAGATGATTTTTATGAAAAAATGGATGTTAGTATTGTTGGTAGCCGTATTCGTGCTACCCGTTAGCCAAGAGGCTTTGGCGTCTTCCCGTAAAAAGAAGAAAGCTGCTGTGGAGAAAAAAGAAGCAACTCCCGTGCAGACGGATTATGACAAATTGCTGAATAAACCGGGCAAGGTGACGGCAAAGAGTAATTTTATCACGATGCATAAACTGAACGGCAAACTTTATTTCGAGATCCCCTTGAAATATCTGGGGCGGGAAATGTTGTTGGCTTCGACGTTGACCGAGACTTCCGATGCCATGTTCGGGGATGTCGGGTATAAACAGAATGATCCTTTACACGTGCGTTTCGTGATGGGTGACAGTTGTATTTATTTAAAGAATATCACGACATCCGCGACGATTGATCCCGGCAACGAGGCGTTGCAAAATGCCGTGAACCGGAGTTATGCCGATGCTATCGTGGCAAGTTACAAGATCGAAACTTATAATAACGACCGGTCGGCAGTGGTGGTTGATATGACGGAATTATTTACCACGGATGTGAAGGACTTTTCGTTTTTGCCGCGCATGGGAATGCTTAGCGTGACAGGTGATTTCCGCAAGGAAGCTTCCGGATTGGATGAAATCAAGAGTTTCGATGATAATCTGGTCGTTAAATCTTATATGACATACAAAGTTTCGATTAAGATTTTGTTTTTCACGCTACTGGACAATCTTCCGGTCACGGGCAAGGTAACCCGTTCTTTAGTTCTCCTGCCTGAAGACAAAATGCGTCCCCGCGTTTCAGATTCACGAGTAAGTGTTTTCAACACGAGCAAGTATCATGTTTCCACGAGAGAGGACGGAATCCAAAAATACTCGTTGGCGAATCGTTGGCGTTTGGAGCCGAAAGACGTGGCCGCTTATCAACGGGGAGAGTTGGTGGAGCCGGTGAAACCTATCGTGTGGTACGTGGACGATGCTTTCCCGGCGGAGTGGATCAGTCCGGTGAAGAAAGCTATCTTGAGCTGGAATAAAGCTTTCGAGGCGATCGGGTTCAAGAACGTGATGCAAGTACGTGATTTCCCTAAGAACGATCCCGAATTTGATCCGGACAATATCAAGTACACTTGTATCCGTTATTTGCCGTCAACTACGGAGAACGCGATGGGTCCTCTTTGGGTAGATCCTTCCACGGGAGAGATTATAAATGCCACGGTGTTGATTTATAATGACGTGATTCGTTTGGTGAACAACTGGCGTTTCGTGCAGACGGCACAGGTTGATCCCAGAATACGGGCGAAAAAAATGCCGGAAGACATCATGGAAGAGTCGATGATATACATCGTGGCACACGAGATCGGTCACACGCTCGGTTTCATGCATAATATGGCATCTTCCGCTGCTTACGCGGTGGATTCGTTACGCTCAGTATCGTTCACTCAGCGATACGGGACAACCCCGTCCATTATGGATTACGCCCGTTTCAATTACGTGGCGCAACCCGGGGATGAAGGCGTGAAGTTGACACCCCCGGATTTGGGTGTTTACGACTATTTCACGATCAAATGGAATTATCAATATCTCCCTCAAGCGAAAGATATGTGGGAAGAGCAAGCTATTCTGGAAAGTTGGGTAGACGAGAAGGCAGGCGATCCTATTTATCGTTACGGAAGGCAACAGATTTTATCCCGCTATGACCCGAGTGCTATTGAAGAGGATTTGGGTGACGACCCGATCAAGGCAAGTACTTACGGGATTAAGAATTTGAAATATATTTTGCCTAATCTGGAACAATGGATTGATAACGATCCGGATTACAGCCACCGTTCCGGTTTGTACAATCAGATCGCCAACCAGTATTTCCGCTATATCACGAATGTCTCTTATAACGTGGGTGGTATCTATTTGACGGAGATCAAGGAAGGTACTCCCGGCGAACGTTACGTGTCTGTGCCGAAAGATGTGCAAAAGGCTTCTTTGGCTTGGCTTTTGAATGAATACAGGAACGCGGATTGGTTAAGTAAATCTCCTTTGCTCAAAAAATTCCCCATGGGAGTGGATATGACTACTTTATTAAGAACAAAATTGGCCGGGAATTTGACAAGATTGAAGGATAACGTTTTACTTTCCGCGCATATCGCTTCTAATCCCTATACCGTGAAGGAGTTCTTGAACGATTTGTATAACGGTGCTTTTGAAAGTGCTATAAAGGGCACGAAACTGACGGATGGTGACAAACTATTGCAAAGTACGCTCGTGGATTTGGTGCTTGCTCCTTTGGCCGACCAAAAACAATCCGGCGGGTTGTTCGGTTTGAACACGGCTTACGCGCCGAGTATCGACGAGATTTTAGCTTATGATCTTGATCCTAGTGGAATGGTTCGTTTGTTCGAGAATAAACTCCGGGAAATAGAGTCAGAGAATGGAGCCGGTTATATCGCTTCTCAATTAAGGCAAGAGCAATTCGGTACTCCCGGTTATGGGTTCTTGCAAAAGGTAGATGTGAAAGCGTTGGATAATTCTTCTGTTTATTTGATCGATCTGGCTTTTAAAGCACAAAAGTTGATCAACAGTAAAGTTGCGACCTCGACAGGAGAGGATAGACTTCATTATCAGGCTTTAGCGGCGAAGATTGCCAAGACGTTGAAGAATAAATAGATGTTGTTTTAATGGTTTGTAATAAAAGCCCGTCTGGAAAGGCGGGCTTTTTCTTTTCGAGTACCGTGTGCGTTCGAGTAGAATTAATGGACTATTCAGTAATCTTATTACTATTTATAGTGATAATACCATATATTTAGCATGTATCAAATTTTATTTAATTTCAATTAAAATTCTATTCAACAACCTTTATAATAGGAGATGAATAGGAGTTGAATGGGAGTTGAATAGGAGATGATATAAAGAAAGTATAAAGTAGATACATGAAAAATTATAATTATTCAGCTTATTTCACTTTTCCCATGTCTGAATTGGAGGAGGTGTACAAGCATTTTGTTTGTTATGGAGAATGTTTTATATTTGTCGGGAATCCAATGAAGAGAAAGAAAGGGAGTATAATTTGATGCGGGAAGAAATTTACCGGGAACTATTTCTGGCTATACAGGAATTACCGGATCGTAGCCGAGAGGTGTTCGAGTTACACTTACAGGGAAAAAAGAACGAGGAAATAGCTGAAGTGCTTGCTATTCAAGCGAAAGCGGTGAAGGCATACAGGAGAGATACCATTACTTTTTTGAAAAGTCGTTTAGGAAACAAATTCTGTTGGTTTGTTTTCATGAATGTAATTTAATCCAGAGTTCGTGATATCTTAACGTGAGTGACGAAATATACGGGTACACGTTTATCGTGGAATAAATCGTGTATCGGGAATTTTTGTTTCAAGAATTCTGCTCTTGTCGATAGCGCGATTGAACGATTAATTTTTATCTTTGTATTATTAAATGGAAAATTGGATGAAATGGGTGTGTCCGATTCGGAAATATTAACTGCCTTTCAGAGGAATATGAATGAGGGCGGGAAATTGCTATTTCAACGCTATTATAAGCCGTTGGTGCTATTTTCCGGCTCGATGCTTGATGATTGCAGTTTTCCGGAGGATATCGTGCAGGAGGTATTTTACCAGTTTATCAAGAATAACGCTTACCGGCAGTTGACGCCGGAGGCTTTGAGTACTTATTTGTTCCGGAGCGTGAAAAACGCTTGTTTGAACAGGATTCGGGACCAGAAGGAGTTCGCGCAAGCGGAATTATTGAAGTATGATGCCATCGAGGAGGAAGCGACGACCGTTTCTTTGGAATTGATCGAGGCTATTCGCCAAGCGATAGAGAGATTGCCGCGAAAGACCCGAATGGTGGTCATGTCGATTGTCGTTGAAGGAAAAAAATACAAGGAAACGGCTGAAGAGTTGGGGGTGTCCGTGAATACCGTGAAGACGCTGTTAAGCGGTGGTTTGAAACAATTGCGGCAGCAATTTCCTGATTCTTTATTGCTATTTTTTATCTTGGAGAGAAATAATTTCTAAAAAAACTTTCAAAATTGATTCACCCATTTTTTGATTCTTGTGTTTGTCTTATAAAATGAGTAGACGAATACGACACGATGAATAAGGATGAAAAAGAAATGCGAATCCGGGAGTATCTTTCGGGAGAATTAAGCAAGGCGGAAGAACGGGAGTTCAACGAGTGGCTTGCCGGGGATATGGACGCTCAACGAATTTTCGCGGAACGGGTGAAAGAGTTTCATTTGGTCCGTTGGGCGAAACGGTGGGAAGCGATAGATAATGATGAGGCTCGAAAACAGGTTGTGGGGCGGGTGCGCCGCCATCGCTTGCGGATAGGAATTGTAAGGTATGCCGCCGTGATTGCCGTGATTCTGGTTTCCGGGTTGACGGTTTGGAATTGGCAACAACGGTCGCCGGAACCCGCTGCTTTGACTGTCGTTTCTGTTCCCGCCGCAAACGTGCCGATACTGAAACTGGCTGATGGCAAGGAGATACCTATTTCTCCCCGAAACACGGAGATCATTCGTTCCACCCGGAGGGTAGATATTCAACTGGCTGACTCCGGGAGATTGGAGTACGTGGCGAAGTCGGATTCGATTGCCGGACAGGTGGAGTACAATACTCTTGTTGTACCCCGGGGATGCGAGTTTAATCTCGTCTTGGCTGACGGTAGCCGGGTGTGGCTGAATGCGGGAAGTTCGTTGAAGTATCCCGAAACTTTTTCAAATGGGGAACGAAGGGTTTACTTGAACGGGGAGGCCTATTTCGAGGTGGAGCATGATGCGGAGGCCCCTTTTATCGTGAACACGGAATCCATGGATTTGCAGGTACTCGGGACGAGTTTTAATATAAAGGCTTACGATGACGAAAGCATGGTGATTACCACTCTCGTCACCGGGAAGATTAGACAGGAATTTCCGGAAGTGGGTAAGGATATCACGTTGACGCCCTCACGTCAATCGATATTCGACCGTGTTTCCGGGAAATTAGAAACGAAACAAGCCGATGTCCGGGAAACCCTCGCTTGGAAAGAAGGCAAGTTTATCGCTAACGACGAACGTCTGGAAGATATTTTCCGGCAATTGTCCCGTTGGTATGATTTTAAAGTGGTGTACACTCGCCCCTCGCTGAAAGATGTCCGCTTTTATCTTCATTCCAACCGGTATGCGGAGGTGAAGACGATATTGGAATATCTCCAGACAACGAAAGGGATTCGTTTCACTTACGCGGATAAGACGATTTACGTGAGTCAATAAAATAAGGAGATGCCCTCACATCCCCTTACCTGTTAGCCCCTCAGCTAACATCTGTATTAATTTAATAATAAGCTAAACAAAGCTATGGGAAAAAAACGAAAAATTCAACAATTGCTAAGAAAAATGAGGACACTTGCATTATTTATGCTTTGGGGATTCTGCACTTGTCACGCGACGGTTCGCGGGCAGGAGGCGCGTATCGATTTGAAATTGTCCGATGTAACATTGAGTCAGGTGTTCAGGAGTATAGAACAGTTGACCGATTACATGTTTATTTACAAGTCGGAAGATGTACAATCCGTTCGGAAGGTTTCCGTGGATGTGCGGCAAACTATGGTACGGGATATTTTGGGTATGTGCTTGAAAAATACCGGTTTGTCGTACACGTTTAAAGGGGATGTGATTGTTATCCAGAACTTGAGAGAACCGGAAAAGAAAGAGCTTCGGATAGTGGGACGGGTGACGGATGATAAAAAAGAACCTTTGCCCGGGGTGACTGTCTGTGTCAAAGGATTGTCTGTGGGCACGACGACGGATGTTAAAGGAAAGTATGTGTTGAAGCTCCCGGAAATGGAAAAGTTGTCTTTGGTATTTTCTTTTGTCGGGATGAAAACACAAGAGATAAAGTACTCGGGACAGGATACGATTAACGTGGTGATGGAGGAGGATGTTTCGGAAGTGGAGGAAGTTGTCGTGACAGGTTATCAAACTATTAATAAGACTCGAATGACGGGGGCGGTGGAGGTTGTCACGGCAAAAGATATAGCTAATAAAGGGTACGTTTCGGTCGGGGATGTTTTGAGGGGCTCTTTGGCGGGAATCAGTACTCGTAACACGTCCGGGAAGCCGGGAGCATTACCCGAGATTCGTATCCGGGGATTAAATTCTTTATACGGTGATATGAATCCGACTTGGATTGTCGATGGGGTTCCTTTTTACGGTAACTTGAATGATTTGATTCCTGAGGATATCGAGAGCATCACGGTGTTGAAGGATGCTGCCGCTACTGCTATTTACGGTTCTCAGGCAGCTAACGGGGTGATAGTGGTGAAGCGGAAGCAGGGGAGAGAAGAAGTCCCGATGATTCGCGTAACTTCGAGTTTCTCAATAGAGGCGGCTCCAAAGTCTAAATTGGATTTAATGAATTCGAAAGAGAAGATTGCTTTTGAACGTAGCGTGTACGAGGATTTTCCTAATCAAGCGGTGGGGGGAAGAGTAATCATGTTGTTGAAAAATGCGGATATGGGAAAAATTTCCCGTGAAGAGGCTGAAGAGGAAATCACTCGTTTGAGTAAGATTAACACGAATTGGTACGATGTGATATTTCGGACGCCTTTTTCTCACAATCATAATATCTCGTTTTCGGGTGGGAACGAGAAGTTGAAGTATTACGCGAGTTTGAGCGTGCAACAACGTCAAGGGTTAATCCCTTCCAATGATTACAGTAACTGGAACGCGATGTTGCGATTGTCCCGCGATTTTAATAAACGGCTGTATTTTTCCTTGAATCTTTCTTCTAATATTAGAAAAGATAAAGACGCGGATGCCGGGGTGAATATATTGCATTATGCGACTTTTGCCAATCCTTATGAACGTCCTTACGACGAGGAGGGAAATATGGAGTACGACCGCTCTTATTCTTATCAATTGAGTTCTTTGAAAGACGGTTATAAATCTGATTTTAATATCCTGAACGAACTTTATAATAATACCTCGTGCACGAACGCTTTGAGTAATAATGTTTCTTTGGATATTGAGGTCAAGATATTGGATAATCTGAAATTTATCACCACGGGTTCTATTAATACTTATTTTGATAACACGGAGGTGGTGTATAAACCGGGAACTTACGTTGCACAAAATAACGCTTGGATGCGTACTTTATTCAGTGAATTGCCCGATAACTTGAACAACGGTTCGCTTCGACATAGGAATGTCAGAAATCATAGTTATACTTGGTCCAATCGCTTGGAGTATATACAGGGGTTTAAGGAGAATCATTTTTTGAATTTGTTCTTGGGATATGAGATGTCTGAGGCCTCGGGTTATAGTAATTCTGTGCGTTTCCCGGAGTATGATCCCGAGAAGGGGTTGACGAATATACCGGAAATAGGGGCGGATAAGATTGCTTACGTGCAGCAAATGATTAAAAATTTGATGGACCAGAGTGAAGGGCGTAATCGTAGAGTGTCTTTTTTTGCGTCACTGGGGTATAGTTTTAAAGACCGTTATGTTTTTTCTGCCAGTGCTAGGATGGATGGAGCTGACGTTATAGGAACTAAGAATCGATTTTCTCCCTTGTGGAATGCCAGTTTGAAATATAATCTTCATAAAGAGGATTTTATGACGAGGTTCGGGTGGATTAACGAATTGGCGTTTCGTGTTTCTTACGGGTACACGGGGAGTATCGATAAAACGGCGTTACCGTTTAACGTGCTTTCTTATTTGATGTCTTCGAAGTTTCTTGATATGGATATCCCTTCTTACATTTCTCCCAAGAATCCTTCTATTAAGTGGCAGAAGAAGCAGGACCGCAGTTTTGGCGTGGATATGGCATTTTTCAGGAACAGGATTCGGGCAACGGTGAATTATTATAATAACGTGACTCGCGATTTGTTGGATTCTAAAACATTACCTGTATCGGTGGGGATTAGTACGATTCGGTATAATAGTTCTTCCGTTCGAAATTATGGCGTGGAAGTTAGTTTGCACACGGTGAATATTCGTAAGCGGGATTTCACGTGGACGACATCTCTTAATTTCGCGAATAACAAGAGTAGAATAATAGAGTCGTTTTATAAAAACGTGCAGGATGTTCCTAAAGGGTACGGGCGTACGGAACCGGTGGAAGGGACTTCAACCAATTCGTGGATTGGCTACCGGTTTGCCGGTATTGACCCGTTGACCGGACACACGTTGGCTTTGGTGGATAATTCGAATCGTGAAAACCCGATTGGCTTCCAAAGAGAAGACGGGACTTGGGTGCTGGATATGGATGATTCGTTAAACGAGAAGGATAAGCGGCGTATTAAAAAGACTTTAGGTGATAGTTATCCGCCGATATCCGGGGGATTCGGGACGGCTTTGAATTGGCAACAATGGACGTTGAGTACCCGGTTTACTTTTATGGCAGGGCATAAAATAACATCGGCTTATTATTCCGTGGCTAACGGGGGTAGTTTTTCATCGGCTTCTCAAAACGTGTTGAAGCAAGAGTTCAATCGTTGGAGGAAACCCGGAGATATAACTGATATGCCGGGGTATAGCACAACGGGAAACGTTGCTTCATTACAAACCGATTGGTATGATAGAAAATTGGAAAGTGGAGATTTTCTGAAGTGTACGGAGATTTCTCTGGGGTATTTTCTTTCTTCCAAAATCTGCAAGAAGTTGTTGCTCTCTTCTTGTCGGGTGAACTTGAATATTCGGGATATATTTACGATATCGAAATATAAAGGATTGGACCCGGAAAACTTTGGGGGATTTACTTATCCTAATTCCAGAAAATATATGCTTTCATTGAGTGTCGGTTTTTAAATATAGAGATTATGAAATTACGCGTGAAAAGAATAAGTATGTTATCCTTGTGTCTGATCGGTTTCATGATGACCGCTTGCAAGGATTACCTGAATCTTATACCTAAGAATCAAAAAATCGTGTCTAACGTGGAAGACGTGAAAGCGGAATTGTTGTCGTATTGGGCGGCAACGACTTATTCCACGTTGTTGAAGACTTCCTATGGTAATTCTGCGCCGTTATCCTTGCCTATATTTAATGATGTCAATATTCAATTGGCTCTTTACGAGGATAATATGGATATGCTCGCTTTTAAAGAGCATTCGGATATAAATGACAGGTGTATGACATATTATTATCAGGATATCGATTGGAAAGGAACTAGTTTGGCTTCTTCTCTCTGGCAAAATTGTTATGTTTCTATCGGGTTTATGAACGCGATACTTGATGATTTGGATAAAGTGACGGCAACTCAAGCCGAGAGGGAAACGATAGGGGGTGAGGCTCGGGTAATTCGTGCTTGGAATATTTTGAAATTGATTCAGTTTTTCGCTCCCTATAAGGATAATAAGTTGGGTGTACCTTTAAATCTGGATTCGGAAAATGTGACACCGGGAGATAGGCGCACGCAAACGGAGATTTATGGGATTATTGAACGGGAGTTGAAGGAAGTCTTGGAATATACTACGCCAAGGGAAAAATGGAATTTCTTTTATTCTCCGAGCTTTGTTAAATCTTGTTTGGCCGAGATGTATATGTTTAGAGCGGGTTCTGCCGCGGCAAAAGATACGGATTGGGAGATGGCCGAGAAATATTCGGGAGAAGTGATTGCTTCTTATGTCCCGGAGAATCGTGCTGAATTATTGATGGATATGTTTTCCGGCGAGAGTGTATCTTATATTGTTGAACATCCTTATTGTGCGTTGAAATTGGCAACTAGCCGTTTTTTTGGTATAGGAAATCAAAGCACGGGTATATGGGGGTCTAACAATGCCCAACAAGTAAGTTCGGAGCTTTGGTTGATGTACGAACCTGAGGATATTCGAAGAAAAGCTTGGTTCCGAGAGAATGAAGATGAAGGTAGAGTAAGACGTTGTATTTCCAAACCGGTTGTTTATTATTATGGTCCGGTTTGTGATATTTTGGTGTTATATCGTAAAGCAGATCTTTTCTTGATAAACGCTGAAGCGAAATGTCGTTTGGGGCAAGAGTCCGAGGCTGCACGCATGATTGAGGACTTTAGGAGGGCTCGCATCCCGGGATACAATACTTCTGTTACCGGTGATATATTGGCGGAGGTGTTGAAAGAACGGCGCTTGGAATTGTGTTTTGAAAATGGTTCGCGTTGGTTGGATATGAAACGTTTAGGGATTAGTTGTACTCGTTCGGGGTTTGATAAGGAAAGTAGCGGGACTAAAGAGTATACCCTTGACGCGAATGATTATCGTTATGCTTTGCCCATTCCCACCGATATCGAATTGGATTATAATGATATCAGTCAGAATCCGGGATGGACGAATTTCAACTAGTGAAAATTTATAATAGGTCGTTTATGAAAAAGATATTTTATTTGATACTGATTTCCTTGTTTATCGGGGGATGTGAAAAGGATGACGATTTCTTTTTTGAAAATCCCGTTACGGAAGGAAATATTAAACTGGTTCGGTTGCGTGCTGACCACAATACTTTGCTGCCGGACGGAAAAGCCACGATGAAGTTTTATGCGGAGGCTTACAATATATTGGAATTACCTGATTATACACCAACTTACGAGGGGGATAGTGCGATTTACATACCGGGAATTGTTCGGGATACTTCGTTGATTCCGGCAGATCTTTTGCCGACAGGATTGTTTCGTTTGCTGGATGATTCCGGGAATGAGTATTCCGATTTTAGTTTTTCCACTACCGATACGCGGGAACGTACGATTCGTTTTCGCGTGGAAGCGGGGGAATTGACGAGCGAAGAAGTGGAAATTCGGGTAAGGCCCTTACCGCGGGAGAAGTACGAGGAAATAGAAATCCCCGTGATCTTTCATGTTTTGCATCCTGCTAAAAATCCGAGTATAGCACCTATTGATATTACCCCGGAAACTGTGGAGAAAAATGTAAAGCGATTGAATGACGTTTTTAATGGTGAAGCCACGACTGACCCTAACGGGGGGAATGCCAGAATTATTTTTAGATTGGCGGAATATGATAATAACGGGGTTAAATTAGAGAATCCGGGGATACATTATTACGAGATCGAGAGTTCTGTCGTTTTTAAAGAAAGCGATGATTATCAGATTTATGTTATGTCTAAGGGGAGCACGTTAATGTATGATTACCGGAACTATTTGAATATTTGGTTAATTAATGATCCTAGAGGGTCGTCTTTTATCGTGAGAGGACCTAACGTGATAGATCAGCCTGAAAATCCTATTCCCGGATTGAATGCCGGAGCCTTGTCGGCAACTTTTCCAGAGCGTCCCACGGATATTGGTTTCTTTGTCAACATGTCTCATTTCTTGAATCCGTTGCAATCCGCCGATTATTTTGAAATTTCAACGGCGATGGCTCAATATTTAGGATTGCTTACGACTCGGGGTGTGGAAGCGTACGGGGAAACGAATTTCGTGAATGGCGATACTGATTATTGTTCGGACACTCCTTATTATTGGAATGATTTTTCTTCTGTTTTTAAAAATAATAGCAAGGGAAATAGCACGGATAAAAATACGTTATACTTTACCTCGTATAATGTGATGGATAGTTACAGTTACAAGAATTCCATTACGGTTGATCAAGTTGCTCGCGTTCGTTTGCATTTAGAGCGTTGTCCTTCTCGCTGGATGTATAAATCTAAATTCGCTTTTACCGGAAAGTTAGAGGATCGGAAATAATGATTAAAGATTAAATATAAAAAATAATACTATGAAAACATTTTTACTTATATTGATTTTGCTACTTGTTACTTGTTCTTCTCGTTTGTTCGCACAAGAAACCAAATTGACAATTGATTTGAGCCAATATTTTCAGAGGCCGAAGGTTAGTTTGTCCGGTCCGAATTTTAATGAAGTGCTGACTTACGATTCGTCTCGGAAAAGTGTGATATCCTTATCATTAAAAGAAGCTGCTTATTTCACTTTGAGTATTGATCTTAGTGCTAATACTCTCTATTTAGAACCGGGAAAAGATCTGATGATAAGCGTGGTCCCGAATGAAAAAGGAGAGTTTATCGCCATACATTTGGATCTTCGTTTTGAAGGAGAGAACGCAGATATTAATACTTATTTGAACACGTGTAAACTGGGCTCTATGGAGGATAAAGATTTTCTTTTAGATGAAACGACTTATCTTCGGAAAATAGAGCAACTTCTAAAACAAAATAAGAAAACAATTCACAAGTATAAATTGAATAAACAATTTGAAGAAAAAGAGTTAATGCGTGCCCGTTATCAAGTGCTGGAAGGCGTAACGAGTTATCCGATTCAACATTTTTGGGAAGGGGGAAATAAAACAAGTGCTGTTTTTAAGGGAGGAGAAACTCCTATTGTAAAAGAATACATAGCTCGACAATTAATTGATGATGAAAAAGCGTGGCAAGTTTCTGCTTATAGAAAGTATGTGAAGTCAGCTGTAGCTATGTTGGCATTTACCGATTTTGGAGCTTCTTGGGAATCGATAATACAGGAGCGGTTGAGGGTATTGACACAATATTTTAAGAGTCCTCGAATCTTGGAAGATATGGTGCAAAATATGGCTCTCGTGTATGTCGAAAGCACAAGAGGTGATTCTTTGATGGGTTTCCAAACGGCTTATGATAAATATGTGTCTAAACCGGAATATAGGCAGGAGCTTGAAAAGGTGTATGCCATGTGGAATAAATTGAAAAAAGGGCAACACGTTGTTTCCAGTGGTGCGGTTTATGAGGATGTGGAAGGAAATACAGTCAGTTTGGATGATTTGAAAGGAAAGTATATTTACATTGATGTATGGGCAACGTGGTGTGGACCTTGTCGGGCAGAGATTCCTTTCTTGAAAAAATTGGAAGAAGAATTTCATGGTAAAAATATTCATTTCGTGAGTATTTCTATGGATGAACGGAAACGGAATTGGATTAAAATGGTGGAACAGGAGAAATTGGGAGGCATCCAATTATGGGGAGGACCGAGTGCTCAGATAGCGATTGACTATAAAATAAAGGGGATTCCTCGTTTTATATTGCTTGATAGGGAAGGAAAAGTGATTGATAATAATATGAGTCGTCCCTCTGAGGCTGTAACTAAGAAAGTATTGGAAGAATTAGAGGGAATTTAAATCGTGGAATTATGAATGTAAGATGGTTAATTGTCTTGTGTCTGTCGGTGGTCGGGGCGGCATGTGTACATACGATAGATGCGGAGGTGGAAAGTACACCTCGGGAAATTCATTTTAAAGTTCAGGCTTCAGCGCTTGCCCGTTCCAGCAAAGAGGTGTTCGCCGTGGGAGATTCTATCGGGATTTACGCGGTAAAACGTACGGAGGGCGGGATTTCGGCGATACCCGCTCAAACAGGTAATCAAGCGCATAATGCTAAATGGGTAAAAACGGAGGACGGTTGGCAACCGGCTTCCCCGATAGATAAGGTACTTTGGAGTCAAGATAATGCACCCCTTGATTTTTATGCTTATTACCCGTATCAAAGAGAGGCTTTTGACCCTGCTGCAATAAATGTTCGTGTACATTCGAAACAAAACTCGGAGGTGGCTGTTGAGGAATCGGATGTCTTGCGTGCGGCAAATACCCGAGGATTGAGCGAAGGTGACGTGGAGCTTCAATTTGAGCATGTATTTTCTTTGGTTGAGGTGAAACTGGTGGGAGATAGAATCGTGGGTTCCCCTGTGAAGGTAACCGCTAGTGAGATAGCGACTAATATGCAACTTAATTTAGGGACAGGGGAACTGTTTCCCTTGACGATGGGAAGCGTGGCGTTGTATTGTGCCGATTCGGAGCAAATGTTGTATAAAGCAATACTTCCTCCTCAGCAAGTGGAAGAAGGGTGTGCGTTTTTGCAATGTGAATTTGACGGTGTCACGTGTATATATCGTTCTCCCGGGATAAAATTGGAACCGGCTTGTTTGCAGGAATTTGAAATTGAAGTGAAATAAGGGTTGTAAGTAAAGTTCAGATAATAAAATGAAACGACAATATTATATATGGCTTTCCATGTTATTCTGTTTGTGGTTCGTGGAAGGATGTAATGATGATGATAGCACGGGTAATGATACTTCAGGAGCCGAACTTCATCTGTCAGCCTTGATAGACGGGATGACGGCGGAGGAAACTGCTTATCGGTTTCAAGGAGGGCAGGAAGTAGGTATTTGGTTATCAACTACCGATGTTTCTGGAAAATTGGCTAATGCCGATGGGGTACATAACATGCGTTTTTCTCAAAGTGCGGGAGGTTTGGTTGCCGAACCTCGTGCCACTTGGAACAATCGTTCAACAATTAACGTGTACGCTTACGCTCCGTATGACCGGGAGGCTCAAGATGCGCCTCATGCTTATCCTTTTCAGCTTAACTTGCGGCAAGATACTGTTTCGTTGACTCCGGATGGGAATCGACAAAGTGATTTTTTATGGACGAAACATGCGGCAACTTACACGAGTGAACCGCTTTTGTTGTCATTTCACCACTTGATGAGTAAAATAATCTTGCACGTGAAAAGTAATACTTCCATGCCCGGGAGTTTGATAGGTGGGCAACTATCCGTTTGCAATACTCAAACCGCTGCCAATATAGATTTGGGAACGGGAACCGTATCTCCGGTAGGAGCAAAAGGTAATGTTGTCGCCCGGGAGCTTCAAGATATACCGAGCGGGTATGAAATGGCCCGGGAGGTTATTATCGTGCCCCAGACGATACATGTCGGAGAACAATTTTTGGATATCTTTACGCTCGGTAATTATTCTTGTGTTTGGAATGCGGACAAGGAGTTGGTTTTTGAATCCGGTAAACAGATTGTCATGGAGGTCGTGATTGACGAGGGAGAGTGTCATGTTCGGATAAAGGATATTTCTCCTTGGAAAGAGGGACAATCTCCAATCTTGGGCGAGGCTGTCGAAGATCTGCCAACATTTAAAGTGCTCGATTTTTATGACCGCCATGGAATACAGGGAATTGTTATCGACGTGGACGAAACGGGAACACACGGGTGGATTGTTTCCATGGATGAAGTTGAATTGGCTTGGGGAACAGCTCCTATGGGCACTTACTTCCCGAGCGCATACGATAGAGATAATGCTCAAGCTAATTTGAATGCAGTTTTGGCGGTAGATCCTGATTTAAAGAATTATCCCGCTATGAAATGGTGTAATGATAAGAACGTGGATGGGGTAACCGGTTGGGTGCTTCCAGCTCATAACGTGGTAAAAAAATTCGCACGATTAATTAGTAATCCGGATACATGGGCGCAATTTAATCAAGCAATTAGGAATTCTTCTGTCGCTAATTCGTCCCCGGTAAACATAGATTGGAATAGTTGGAATGATTATTATTATGCTTCATCTACACTGTCTATGACTGATAATGTGAGGAATGCGGGATGTTCAATGACGAATAATTATTGGTATGGTACTTGTTATGTCGATGCTAATCTTCTTCCTCAGGAAGCAATATTCTATGTCAGGGCATTTCGGGAGTTTTGAAATAGAATGTGATTAGTCCTTGGTGGCTTATTTATGTGGATGCGTTGTCATTTTCTGGAATTGTTGCATTTGATTTCTGGAAATGACAACGTGTTTTGTTAATCAATAGGGGAAATTAAGAGTAGTTTTCAAAAAGCAGGAGCAGGATAAGTAAATAATGTTTGCCGAGGATTTCCCGTAGTGATTTATAGGCGTTTTTCTTTAGGGTTTTTACCGAGTTGACAGAAATACCAAGAGTTTCGGCTATTTCGTTGTTATTTTTGCCGTCAAGGCTGACGAGAATGACTTCCCGTGTTTGCGGGGGAAGTTGGTCAATGGCGGCACGTAGGATGCGTAGAGTTTCTTGATAGGTGACCTCTTCGAGGTAGAACTGTTCTTCTGCTTCCTCTTCTTCGGTTTTTATGATTTGGGCGTATTGATGCTCGATCTTTCTGTGTTTCAAGTGATCCAAACAAAGGTTGCGTGCAGTGATGTAAACAAAGGATTTAGCTTTCTCCATGGCGTCGAAGTCTGCACGCCTCTCGTATAATCGGATAAACGCATCTTGGGCGATATCACGGGCAATGTCTTCGTCTTCCGTGTATTTTCGGGCAAATTGAAATACCGGTTCAAAATATTCTTGGAAGAAGAACTTGAAATTGTTACGATTAGTCAACATTTTATCCACCACTTGTGTTTTTACGCTCACAAATGTATAATTTTTTTGTGATTTTATTCACCCACTTTAAAAAGTCGGTCGTTATAAGAGAAATTAAAATAAAAGTTTATGGATCAGTTGACCGAACGTTATAAAATTGCCCGATTGATAGCCCGAAAGGTTTCCGGTACGCTTACAGGAGAAGAAGTTGCGGCTTTGGAGGAATGGATAGAGGCATCCGAGGAACATCGGGAAGAGATGATTCGCATCGAGAAACGGCTGAAGGAAGATGTACGACGGGGGAGAGAATTGGACGCGGAGGCGGAATGGAAAGTCTTTCAACAGAGATTGCCCCGGAAGAGTTCTATACGTTGGTGGTGGTATTCTGCCGCTGCCGTGGTGGTTGGGGCGTGTGTGGTCGTGGGGGCTTTGCAATTACGGGATACAAAAGTTCCCATGCAGTTGGTTCAATCCGTGGAGAATAATATCAAAGAGTACAAGGCAAGACTGATTTTGGATGACGGGAGAGCGGTAAATATTACTGATACGACTTCCCAAATCATTGCCGTATCGGAAGGGGCGAGTGTAACGACTTCCGGGAGCGGGTTGAAGTATGAAATGAAAAAAGATTCACTCGCAAGTCCGGCTCGAGTGAAATACAATACGTTGATCGTTCCCCGGGGAGGGGAGTACGAATTGTTGTTGTCTGACGGTACGCGGGTGTGGATGAATTCGGAATCGAAGTTGGTTTACCCGGTACATTTTAGCGGGGACTTTCGGGAGGTGCAAATGGAAGGGGAGGTTTGTTTTAAAGTGGCGAAAAATGAGCGGCAACCTTTTATCGTGAAGACACAAGGGATATCGGTAGAGGTGTTGGGTACGTTCTTTAACGTGGAGGCTTACCCGACGGATGAGGTGATAACGACTACTTTGGTAGAGGGGCGGGTAAACGTGTCGAATGGCAAACAAGAATATGCCATGTCACCGAATCAGCAAGTGATTGCTGACGGAGGACAATTGGTCGTTCGTGAAGTGGATGCAGCCGAGGTGGTGCGTTGGATAGAGGGTGTGTGTTATTTTTCCGAGACTTCTTTGGAAGATATCATGGATAAGTTGGCACGTTGGTATGATGTCGAAATATTTTTTGCCAACGCATCAGCAAAAGAAGCTCATTTTTCGTTGGAGATCGAGCGCTATGATAATATAGCGGCAGTGCTGTCGAAGATAGAAAAAACCGGACGAGTGAAATTTAAAATTAATGGTCAAACCGTAATCGTGGAAGAATAAAAAAGCAGAATGTACTGGCATACATTCCGCTTTTTGCTAATCAAACTCCATGGCAATGGAGAATATTGTTTAACGTTATCAACAAAAGTATGAAAAAAAAATGGAGAAACAGTAATTTCTGTCGAAGGAAATTACCTAGAATGCTTATTATTATGAAGACGTGGATTGTTTTATTATTTGTCTGTACGATGCATTTGAATGCATCAAACGTGTATTCACAGCAGAAGAAGATGGATATTTCCATGAAAAATGCTTCTCTAGTGGAGGTATTCCGGTATATCCGTCAGAATAGTGATTACACTTTCGTGTATGATAGTGACGCGGTGAAGCGGGTAAATGCTATCTCGCTGGATATGAAAAATGCGGAGGTGGAGGAAATTTTAGATCTGTGTTTCCAAGGAAGTCCTTTTATTTATTTGATCGAGGGAAACTTGGTGATCGTTAAGGAACAAAAAGGCGAACAGCAGCAAACGAAAAACGTTCGGGTGAAGGGATTTGTGTATGACGTGAAGAAACAACCGCTGCCGGGAGTGACAGTGAAAGTAACGGGAGTGGCCGTGGGAACGGCGACGAATGAAAAAGGATGGTTCGCCATGGATTTGCCGCTGGAAAAGGGGGCGTTGGAATTTTCGTTTGTCGGTTTTAAGAAACAACAGGTGGCTTTCACCGAGAAAACCGACACGTTGCGGATTGTGATGGAGGAGGACGTGTCTGGCTTGGACGAGGTGGTTGTTCGGGCGTACGGTTCGCAGAACAAGCGGGAGAATATCAGCGCAATATCTTCCGTGAAGGCTGAGGAGATGAAGGAATTGCCGGCAGCGAGTATCATCAGTATGTTGCAAGGACGCGTGGCGGGGATGAATATCGTGAACCAGTCCGGGGCTCCGGGGAGTGCCGCTGTGGTGGCTATTCGGGGATACAACTCTTTGTTTGTCAGTGGGGATTCTCAGGGACGGGATGCCGCTGGAAATAGTGGGCAACCGCTTTACGTGGTGGATGGTATCCCGATGCACTCGTTTATATCCCCGGTGACGGGAACGAACACGCTGGCAGATTTGGATCCCTCGACGATAGAGTCGGTGGAGGTATTGAAAGATGCGGCGGCAGCCTCGATATATGGTTCTCGGGCCAGTAATGGCGTAATTTTGATCACAACGAAGAAAGGGCGGATGGGAACGTCTTCTTTCTCTGCCAATGCCTCGTACACGATTTCCCAGTTGATGGAATATCCCGTGCAGACGGGAGGTCGGATGGAGCGTTGGAGAGAGATTTTGTGGAAGCGGAATTTGCAAATGCCTGACTGGGGGGAGAATAAGATATTGTACCCGAATTCTTACGAGGAGGCTTTCGGGACGTGGGGAACGTACGATTCGTTCTGGAGTAGCGGGAAACGCTATACCACAACAATCCCTTATTTGCAAGATAGTTTGAATCCCTTTTATAATAATTCGACAAATTGGTTCAAGTACGCTTTTCGCACGGGAAAGGTGACGAACGTGAATATCCAGTCGACGGGAGGGACCGAGAAGTTCCAGTATCTGGTGGGTGCCGGGTATTATGACGAGACGGGTATTATGATCAATAGTAAATATTCCCGCGTGAATTTGATTTCTAATATGGTTTCCCGTCCGGTGAAGCAGTTCCAAGTGGATACGCGCTTGTACTTGGCTTACATGGACAAGAGCGTGAACACGGGTGGGATGAGCAATGGGCGTTACGAGGGAATGTCGGTGGATCCGACCTCGCAGAAGACCATAGAATCGTCTACCGGTGATGTGGTCGATCAATGGTTGAAATTGGTGAAGGGAGTGACAGTGCGTAGCGATGATTACCGGGTGATGGCGAACGTGGTGTTGACGTATTATATTTTGGACGGGTTGCAATTCTCCGCATCAGCGAACGTGGATTATTCGCAAGCGAATTTGAATAAATTCGAGCCGAGTTATTTGAACCCGAATACAAATGAGAATAAATCGTTGGGACAGGTCGTGCGGAACGTGTCGTTGAACACGGAAGAGTTGTTGACGTACAAGAAGTCGTTCAAGGAGGCTCATAATTTGGAGATGCTCTTGGGATATTCGGCGAATAAAACACAGGTTTACGGGATCGGGGGACACGGTAAGCGTGGAGCGAGCGATTTTATCTATTATTATAACCCGGAGAGAAATCCCCCGATCTATGATTACGGTTCGGAGGATTATCCTAACGTGCAGTCCACGACCTCGTACAGTTCTTATTTCAGGGAGAAGGCTTTGGTGAGTTTCTTCGGTCGATTGGGTTATAATTACAAGCAGCGTTATTTGATGGAGTTCGCTTTCCGGAGGGACGGTTCGTCTACTTTCGGGGAGAATAACAGGTGGGCGAATTTCCCGTCCATCGCATTGGGATGGGCTTTCTCGGAAGAGTCTTTCTTGAAGAATCGCTTGAGTGGTTGGTTGAACTGGGGTAAGGTACGGGCAAGTTACGGAACCTCCGGGCAGGTGTTCGGGTACGAGTATTTGTCTTACGGTTTATTGTCTAGTTTGAATGCATTTTTCCAAGGGAACACGGGTATGGGGGTTGCCACTCCCGTCAGCCCGAATTTGACATGGGAAAAGTCGGAACAGTATGATATCGGTTTGGATTTGGATATGTTCGAGTATCGGTTGAACATGAAGTTGGATTATTATTATAAACTGTCCTCTTCTTTGATATACGAAATACCGATGCCGGGAGATATATACTCGTATGATACTTACGTGGATAATGTCATGGAGGTTTCTAACGAGGGATTGGAGCTGGAATTTAGTTATGACGTGATGCGGGAGAGTGCGGTGAAATGGCGGACGAAGTTTAATATCTCGAAGAACTGGAACCGTTTCCGCAAGTCGTATGACAAGCAGGATAAGGAAGGATTGGTGATCGGTCGGCCGTTGTACCAGATTTACGTGTATGATGATAGTGGTTTTTACCAATCAGAGGACGAGGTGCCCGTGTATTATAAATTGGACGGGTCGGAAACTTATCTGGGTGGGATATCGACGGATAGGCATTATAGTGGGTTGCTGGGTACCCAGAAATTGAAAGATTTGAATGCAGATCAAAGTATCTCACTTGACGATAGATATCCGGCAGCTTCCCCGCTTCCCGTGGCTCACGGGGGATGGGTGAACGAGGTGACATGGAAGGGATTGAGTTTGAATGTGCTGTTTAATTATTCTATCGGGCGACACATTATCAATGCGACGAAAGGGACGATCGCGAGTACCGGACCGCTTTTTGCGGATATGAGAGATTACACGTTCTGGAGTCCCTCGAATCGAGATGCGAATTATATCCGTGTGGGTAAGACTTATCAGTATATGGTTCGCTCGAATATTGAGAATGTGCATTCCGTGAGTTTGAAGCAGTTGACGCTGGGGTATGATTTGCCTCAAAATCTGTTGAAAAAGACGTTTTTCAAGGAGATGCGTTTCTTTGCTACCGGGGAAAATTTATTTTACTTGAGTAATTACTCGGGAGGTAACCCCGAGGTAGTAAATATTTACACGGGAATAGATGAAGGTAAGGCTTACCCGTTACCTCGTAAATGGACGTTAGGTTTAACGCTTAAATTTTAATCAAGATGAAAAAGATAATATGCGGAATTATCATCACGTTGACGGTGTGGATAACCGGGTGCACGGGTATGATTGACATGACACCCGAGAGTGACGTGACATTTAACAGTTTTTTTAATTCGGTGAAAGATGCCGAAGCGTTATTGACGAGTTTGGAAGTAGCCCTTCGGGATGCCGCAACGGGGGATAATGTCAATCAATTGTATATCGGGTGGATCGCCGACACGGTTTCTAATAGTTATGCGCCTTATAGGGAATTTTCACCATCAACGATTGAGATGTCTTGGGCGGCTTCTTTCACGGCGATAAATAGTGCCGACGTGATTATAGAAAACGCCCATCGTTTCCCGGCAGATGTGGATGTGACCCCTTACGTGTTACAGGCGTATTTCGCGAAAGGACTTCTTTATTTTAACTTGGCACGGAGATGGGGTGAGGCTCCTATCCGGAAAGATTATAACGATTATAGCAAGTTGGGCAAGAGTTCCGTGCACGAGGTGCTGGAGGTGGCGACGGTGTGCGCATTGAAGGCTTTGGATTTGCCGGTTTTCGACGAGTTAAAGGATGGAAACGGGAATGCCCGCACGACGAAACAATATGCGAGCAAGGGAGCCGCGGCAGCCTTGTTGGCGCATATTTACGCTTGGCGGGCAGAGATCGAGAGTGTGCCCGAGTATTGGGCGGAGGCCGAGAAATATTGTTCGATGATTATCGAGGGGAAAGCGGGTAATTACACGTTGGCATCGGATCCGGAGGCACTTTGCCAGAATGAAATGCTCAGGAATGGGAATGAAACGATTTGGGAGATTTATCGAGGCCCTCAAGAATATTATGGGAAATACAATGCTTATTGTGCCGAGGAATATACCGGTTTTCCCGTGCGAACGGAATCAAGGTACGCACCTACCCCAACATTTGGCAATTATCTCGTCGAGATCTACCGGGAAAGGGTGAATAAGATGTTCCATCCGGAGGATCGGCGTCGGGATGCTTATTTCTATGGATTGGATGCGGATTCGCTTTTCGTGGTGTATAACAAGGGGACGAAAAAACAGTTTGCTCTTGCCGTGGAGTATCGCCCGGAAGGAAACGTGTACACGAAGTATGATAATTCGAAAAAATGCACGGTGGTGAGGGATTTGTTT
The DNA here is from genome assembly GCF_014287455.1 of Butyricimonas hominis. NCBI lineage: Bacteria > Pseudomonadati > Bacteroidota > Bacteroidia > Bacteroidales > Odoribacteraceae > Butyricimonas > Butyricimonas hominis. The sequence continues at coordinate 524,255 of NZ_JACOOH010000004.1, read as the reverse complement.
TTGGAAGAAGGGGATTCGATCGTGACCGGCGGACGGTTCGGGAACACGAAAAGGGCTTACGTGATCAAGCATCGAAATCCGTATTATGTTGAATATGATTATAGTATGGAGCCGATTTTCAAGTGTTACGACGAGAATAAGGTGGTTTGGCGTTTGGCGGATATTATTTTGTTGCGGGCGGAATGTCGTGCCCGTCAGGATGCTCGTTCCGGGGGAGCTATTAGTGATTTGAACCGGGTGCGGGAGCGTGCTTACGGGAACACGACTTTTAATTACCCGTGTGCTGATGATGTGGTCAAAGGGCTAGATTCCGATTTGCGTTTGGCTATCTTTCGGGAGAGGGAAAAAGAGTTGATGTTCGAGGATCACCGGTATTATGACGTGGTGCGTAACGGTTGGGGACGAGATGGCGGACGGGATTACGTGCGCACGGAGTTAACGCCTGCCGCAAGTCGTTTGACTGACCAAGATATACTGGATGGAGCGCTTTATATGAGCGTGGCGTCAAGCGCCTTTAAAAATAATGATTTGATGAGGCAAAATGTTTATTGGAACAGGAAAAAGCAATAATTATGAACGCGAAGATTTTGAAAAATATATTACCGCTATGTTTGTTAGCGATGTTGTTGGGTGCCGGGTGCACGAAAAATAATTATATAGACACGGGAGTGAGCCAAGGACGGCATGATTGCAGTTTGTTGGAATATATGGAGAAGCATCCCTATGATTGGGATTCCACGGTAGTGATGGTTCGTCACGCGGAGTTGGAGTCGTTGTTCGAACGGAATGAGTTGGACGGGAAGCATTACGATGGGATTACTTTTTTTGGGATTACCAATCATTCAATTCGTCGTTATTTGCTGGAGAATGGTTTGAAGCAAGTGACGGATTTGAGGGCAGAGGCGTGTCGGGACGTGTTGCTGCGTTGTATCGTGGAGGGGAAAATTTACCGTAATGATATCCCGAGAGGGAAGAAGTCTTCCGGCTTGTCCGTTATCGGGGAGGGTGGTAAATATTACACGACGCTTGGAGGGTCGGATTTGTGGATATTCTCCTTTGCCACGAGTTACGGTGGCGTTCCTAATATTGGGGCGGTATCTCTCTACGGGGTGATCTTGAATGCTAGTAGAGAGTTCGAGATTGCTTCTGCGGATATTGAGCCGAATAATTGCGTGGTTCACTCGTTTGATTATGCCGTGACGATAGATGATTTCTTGAAAGCGGGGGAGAGTTTGAAGTAATAATTTTAAATGTATTTTATGAAGACAAGATTTTTAATACTGATGATAGTTTTGTTGGGGATGTTCGTGGGGGGATGTCACGAAATACCGGAAGGTTTCTTGGAAACGGGGGAAGCTAATTATAATCCTGATACGTTGATTGTTCGTAAAACTTTGGATCCGAAATTCGATGAGATCAGGATGGAGAACGGGGCGCCTTGGGTGTCGATCAAGATGGAGGGATACTTGGGAACGGAACAGATCAATTTTTCCATCGAATCCGTGACTTCGGAAGGAAACGAGGCGGGAGCCGCAGAGTTCATGAAGAACTTGAGTGTCCGCGGTGCGGGGGCTTTGGTTTACCCGCAGGGAACGAATGTGCCAGAGGGACGTTACGTGGTGTCTGTGCGATTGACGAATCCCGGTTATAGCCAAGTAGTGAAGGATTGTTTTACGTTTATCGTGAAGGATTGAAATGATGATAACTCGTGATATATTTTACGTGTCACGAGTTAATTATGCCGGGACTTTTCTTTAGGTGCGTGAAGAATTGTGTCCCGGCATTATTGATGGAACGTAAAATGTAAACTTTCAAGTGGGTATTTATGTCAATTGGAATCGTAGGAAAAAGTTGTAACTTTGTAATGATTAAAATATCAGGTTATGGCAACGAAGAAACTTCCTTATGGTTTAAGTGATTTCCGTTTATTGCAAACTGATGATTATTATTACGTGGACAAAACTCGTTTTATCGAGGAGGTGGAGAATTCTCCTCGATTTTTTATTTATGATACGTCCTCGTCGTTTCGGGAAGTCGTTGTGGTTGTCGATACTGGAAAGTTATTATGACGTGGCGTTCGAGGATCGTTTCGAGGAGTTGTTCGGGAAATATTACATCGGGCAACATCCGACATCGGAACGGAATAAATATTTGATATTGAGTTTTAATTTTGCCGGAGTGAGCCCGGATATCGATCGTTTGGAACAATCTTTCTGGGGGCATTTGGATCTTACTATTTGGCCGGAGCAAGAATTGGGAAAGGGATATTGCGACCTGTGGATGGCACCGAATTTGGTGAATCATCTCGGAATGAAGTACAGTTACGTGGTGGAGTTCAAGTATCTAAAGCATGGAGCCACAGACCAAGAAGTTGCCAATAAACTGGAAGAGGCAAAAGAGCAATTGCGCCGATATGCCGATGACAAAAAAATAAAAGCCCAAGCCGGACTCACGGAAATACGTTATATCGCTGTCGTTTACCGGGCTTGGGAATTGGTTAAGTTGGAAGAGGTTTCTATGGCAAATACCGATACCCCGTGTGGTTGTTAATTTCAGAGTTATTGTTGATCGGGATGATCATAACACTCCAATAGTAATCACGGTTCGCAGAGAGCGTGTACCGCAGGTAGGGTCGGGAACCCCAACTATCGTCGCCCGCGACACCCATCATCCGATGGTCAAGACATACTTCCACGAAGTTACGGGGGAGGATCTCGTTGACGTGGGTTTGCTTGCGCTTGTGGTTTTGTGCCATTAGCGGATCATGGGATTCGTCTTTCGTGAAGTTTTGCCATTGGTAAGGGCTGGTGGATTCTTCACTATCGAAGTCCTCTATCCGATTGCGGGATACGTTGAATTCCATTAGATTCGAATCGGCTACAAAGAGGAGTCCTTTACCTGTTTTGTCTGTTAGGGCTAACCAACGGGCATCTGTCTTGTGCCCGTTCTCCTGCGGACGAACGTAAGGCACGTACTGTTGCTCGGCGGTGCTCTTGTAATGTCCGACGAGTGTCCCATGGTTGCGGTCGCGATAGTTCTCCTCGGGACCTCGTCCGAAATATTCCATTTGGTTGAGGTCTGACGGGACACGGAAGCGTGTACCTATTCTGGGTATTTCCGGGGCATTGGGATTAGCTTCCAGATGACAGGCCACGTTCAGGTAACCGGAGGGATAGATCGTGTAGGACACGTGGTAACGGGTGTTACTTTCCTGCAACCGATACGTGATTGTCAGATTCGTACTTATTGTCGAGGCAGAAGTCCGGATTCCGGCGATTTTAAAATTCTTGCCGGCTTGTTTCCACGCTTGCAGGCGATGGGGCATACCGTTGCCGTAGTCATTATCGGTGGGGCCTCGCCAGAAGTTGGGTTGGAAGCCGAAATCATCCGCTATATACTGTACGCCTTTCACCCGGTAGGAAGTAACGTACCCTTTTTGCTTGTGGAAGACAAATTCCATGTCCGGGTTGGAAATACGAATTTCCGGTCCGTTCTCTTCCATGGAAAGCACTTGTTCCGGGGCGGCTTGATAAACGGGTTTAGGTGTCGTTACCGGGATTTGGAATTGTTCGGAAGCCACGATGTAGCCTGCGGGAGCGAATAAGGCGGGCTTTTTGGTTTTCACGTGTAGATTCAAGAAATATTCCACGCCGGGTTTTATCTTTAGATTCCTAAGCGGGATGGTTACTTGACGGTCTTTACCCGGAGCGATATTTTGCGAGGGAAGAGTTCCCGAATGTAGAATTTCCGTGTCGCCGATCAACGTGTATTCAATAGTGAACTGGTTGAGGTTGGTAAAGTCATAACGGTTTTCTATTTTCACGACGCCTTTGCTGATATCGACCGGCTGAAACCAAACGTACTGATAGGCTTTTTTTACTTCCGTGAGTCCGGGGTGCGGTTCCCGGTCGGGACCGACAAGACCGTTACACAGAAAGTTGCCGTCGGATGGGGCGTCCCTCCCGAAATCTCCCCCGTAAGCCCAGAATGGTGTACCGTTCTCATCTTTCACGAGTATGCCTTGGTCTATCCAGTCCCAGATAAATCCGCCTTGGAGATTGGGATAACGATAGATCACGTTCCATAAATCCATGAAGTTTCCGGTACTATTGCCCATGGCGTGAGCGTATTCGGACATGATATACGGTCGGTCTGTTTGTGAATTACCCCACCGTTCGAGAGCGTCGGCACCCGGGTACTGGGGACAATAAATATCCGTGTTCCACTCGAGTCCGGCCCGTTCGTATTGTATCGGGCGAGAAGTATCCTGTGCTTTCAACCAATTGTAAGTCACGTAGAAATTGTACCCGTTCCCGGCTTCGTTACCGAGAGACCAGAACGTGATACAGGGATAGTTTTTGCTTGTTTCGTACATGTTCACGGTGCGATCCATGTGGGCATTCAGCCAGCGTGGGTTATTACCGAGCGTGCGACCTTTGCGAAGATCATATCCCATGCCGTGGGATTCGATATTCGCCTCGTTGCACACGTAGAAACCGTACTCGTTACAGAGTTCATAGAAACGACGTTGTTGAGGGTAATGACAACAACGGATAGCATTGATATTATGGCGTTTCATCGTTTTGAAATCTTTTCGCATATCGGCTTCGCCGAGTACATGCCCCGTGTGTTCGTTATGCTCGTGGTAATTGACACCTTTGATGAGTACGGGACGCCCGTTCACAAGGAATTGGTTGCCCCGGATTTCAAATTTGCGGAATCCGACCCGAAAAGGAATAATTTCGGTTTGTTTGCCCGATTGTTCGATTTGAATAAAAAGTTGGTAGAGATGGGGTGTTTCCGCTGTCCATGCCTCTACTTGTGGAATCGTGGTGTCGAAATGAACATGGGCGATAGAATCGACGTTGACTATTTTCTGCCCTTCCGCTACTCGTGTACCCGACGGACTTTCCAATTGATAACGCACGGTGATTTGTCCCGGTTGTTTCGGATTTTTGTTTACCAAGGTTAGGTCAAGCCCGAAAAGTCCATTGGTATAACTGCTGTCCAAGTCCTGTCGGATGGAGAAATCCCAAGGATGAACGGGAGATTGCGCGAAGAGATAGACATCTCTTTCAATCCCGCTGATACGCCAGAAATCCTGACATTCAAGATAACTGCCCGTTGACCAGCGATAGACTTCAAGAGCGATCAGATTCTGCCCCGGTTTCAAGTAACGGGTGATGTTGTATTCCACGGGATCTTTGGAATCTTCGCTATATCCCACTTTTGTCCCGTTCACGTAAAGGTAACAACCGGATTTTACCGCCCCGATGTGCAGGAATATTTCTTTCCCGTCCCATTGTTCCGGCAATTCGAAGTATTTGCGATATGATCCTACCGGATTTTCTTCCGGCAGAAGTGGCGGTTGCGGGTTGCGGGGGCAAAACTCGTACGGGTGATTCGTATACAAGGCGACCCCGTACCCGTTGACTTCCCAGTTTGCCGGAACCTCGATTTCTTCCCAACCGGAATCATTAAAATCCGTTTTGTAAAAGTTTATCGGGCGTTTCTTGTAGGTAGAAACCCAGAGGAATTTCCATTTACCGTTCAAAAACTTGTAGTCTGCGGAAGCCTTGAAATCGTTATCTCGGGCTTTGTCAATATCCCCGTAAGTCATAAACGGGGTTCTCGGGTATTCTTTCCCGACAAAAGGGATCGTTTCGTCCTGCCATTCCGGCTTGTCCTGCATATAGGCTGTAAGACAAATGAAACAACAAAGAATAGTGAAGAATAGTCTTTTCATCTTTCGTGTGGTTTGTAGGTTACAAATGTAAAGATAGTACATTTTTGTTAAAAGATGACACGAAGGATGTAAAGTCGTAAGATTTTTAATAATATACCCCTTCATCTCTCCTTTGTACGGGGGATGAAGGGGCGTGGTTGTATCTGAACGTGTGTGCTAACGTTTAATCCCTTCAAAAATACTTGCTTTTTCCTGTGGCAAAAGTTTGCCCATCATTGTAAGGGTATTTGAATTGAAGGAGGGCGAAATCCTTGCCGAAACGTTATTAGAGCCGGGGGAGAGAGAAATAGTCACGTACGCGGAAATACTCACTCCTTGGACATAAAAACTATAAATAACGCTTCCGTTTTTTTCCGTTTTCATTTTGACGTCCGATACATTCCCTTCGACCGTGAAACCGCCTAATCCGTTTTGAAGCGGACGGGGGGTATCGAAACTTACTTGCACGGTAGCTTTTTTATTTGCCATAGAAATGAAATTTCTCGTGGCACTTACGCTTGTTGATCTACCTCTTTTGAAGATCAAATGGTGGGCTTCCAGTACAAAATTATTGTTTTCCAGAGCCCGGATCGCTTCCTTGTACAATCGTTCATTTTCTTTTTGTTGAGCGATTTTACGTTCTTGTCTGGTTAGTTTGCGTTGCTCTTTAGCCGTCATGTTTTGTGCGGTTAGCGACGCGAAGGTGCCTAGCACGAGGGCCAGCATCATGAATAATGTAGTGATGTGTCTCATAATATAGTGTATTTTGAGATTTTTACGTGAAAGAAACAAGAAAGTTATTCCCCTGCACCCGGGAAAACCTGTTACGAGAGGGCGTTACTATTTCTTCATTATTCTGAAATCTATTGGTAACATCGGGTACATACATTTGTGACGCAAAATTTAATCAATGAAACTTTGAAAACATGAAAAACAATTTATTATTATCACTTGCGCTCGTTGTAGCTTTATTCTCGGCTTGTAATGAAAACTCCGATCCGGAAATCGGAGGTGGAGGCAATGAAGAAGAAAAACCGGTATTCGGAACGTATCTGACAGGAGATTTTCACCAACACACGGCTTACTCGGATGGTACGAATCCAATTAAATTTGTCTATTCTCAAGCTAAAAAATATGACCTTGATTTCTCCGTGAATAGTGAACACGGGGGTGCTTTCGGGGGTGATGCCAGTGAGGGGGATTTCGAGGGAGAATGTCCGAGATGGAGTGAAACAACCGTATTTAAAGGGGATGCAAACGGCAGAAACATGTGGCGTTGGCAATCGATAAAAGATTATAGTTGGTTACAGACAAAGGCTTTCGGGGATGCAAACAAAGATATGATTATCATGCAAGGTTTGGAATGGAACCCCGCGGGACACGAACATGCGAGTACGTGCATTATCACGGGACAATTTGATGGTCCCGATGCTTCGAGAAATGCTGATGCGATGGCACAGTTTGAATATATGTTTGATAACAATGACAAGGATCAGACTGGCGGCAATGAATACGGTTGGGTTAAGTCCTCGAAAGCAGGTCACGAAAAAACAATGGAAGCCGCGGCTTGGTTGCAGGCTAATCACCGGAAAACAAGTTGGATAGTACCTGCACACCCGGAACGCCAGAACAAATGGTCTATATCCGATTTCCGGGATTTGAATGATGTCGCACCGGATGTATTTGTTGCTTTTGAAAGTACTCCGGGGCATCAAGCATCCGCGAACCGTGGAGGAATAGGTAATTCATCTTCATTCAAAAAGAGTTATACTTACGGCGGTACCGGTATCATGGCAGCACAAGTCGGAGGACTCTGGGATGCGATGTTGTCCGAAGGGCGGAATTTTTGGTTAGTTGCCAATTCCGATTTTCATAAGCATGTCAGTAAGGGGGCGGATGATTTTTATCCCGGTGAATACCAGAAAACATATGTGTCTGTCAAAGAAAAAACGGCACAAGGTATTGTTGACGGTCTTCGCTCCGGTAATATATTTACGGTTCATGGTGATCTGATTGATAAACTTGAATTTTCTATCGGCTCGGCAACCATGGGACAAACGTATACTGCAAAAACAGAAAAAATCAAGATTAGTATTGTTGTTCGGGACCCTGAAACAAACAATAATAACATGTACACGTCGCTGACAAATCCAAAACTTGATCATATCGATTTAATCGCCGGCGAAATGCGTTCTAAAATAACTAAAGGTTCTGCGGAATACAGTATCGACAATTACGATAAAACGAAAGTTATCGCTCGTTTCGATGCAGTCGGTGGTGTAACTGACGCGAATGGTATCGTGAGCCAGAAATGGACAACCCGAGAAGGGGGAGTTAAAGTGATCGAGTACGAGGTGGAACTTACCAAGGATACGTATTTTAGGTTACGCGGAACAAATCATGGCTTGAATAAAGCAGGTGAAACCGATGCTAACGGAAATCCGTTAGTCGATACTCCCACGGCAAATAATGAAGCCGCGGCAAAAGTCTCTTTCGAGGATTTATGGTTTTACTCGAATCCTATCTTCGTGAAGAAAAATTAAGTAGTTAATAATCTACAAGGTACCCACTTGACTTTTCTATAGTTAGGTGGGTATTTACTTCCTATAAAAAAACCACCTACTTTCGTAAGTGGCTCATTTTCGGTGACCTCGGTGGGACTCGAACCCACTCTGTATAACATTAAAATACAACATGTTAGATGCTTGCTGAATGTGATATGCACCTGTAAGGATACCAGATATAGATTAAACAATATTTTTCTTACAAATCATATTATCTTTATTCTTCCCACCATAATGGAAATGTAGAGGCTGAATAAGTTTCATGTTACTGTGTTCATAATTCAATCATTAATTTCTAGTTTATTAAAGTCAATAATCCATTTGTGCTTTTTGAGAAAGTTTGTTCCTAGTACCCCAGAGAACATCTTCTCTTTGGATGTGCAATAGGGACATAGGCTTTGGTCAATGTAAAATAGTTCAGAATAAGTCTTTCCATTATATTCAAATTTGAGTATAGTAGATTCACATCCCATTATAACCCCATTTTTACATCTAACCTTCTTGATACCTTCTCTCTTCTGGAATACCTCTCTAAACAAGTATAAAGGGGTTTTTATGGGGGCTTCTGGAGAGGGAAAATTTAAATTCAACCACTCATGAGATTTAATCCTTTCCTGTGAAGCTGGATATTCCTCGTGAAAGAAGTCAACCAAGCAAGGAGCAAGTAGGTTGTACTTGCAACTAGTATCCACCAAGAAAGTGAATCCTATACCCTTGACTTGAATTAATATCATAGGTTGAGCTTTAAATTTTTCCATCAATTTTAATATTGTCATTAAGAGGGTGTATATTATTGAATCAAACAGTTTACCATAATGCTCTTTCAGAAGGAAGAAAACAACAAAGAAGAGGATTTCCTGCTTCAATTTCTTCATTCCCTATTTTTATATAGAAATGATAAATTGTCCTAAAATACCCTTGAGATTCTGCAATTCTTATTTCTCCTGTATCTGTCTTAACTATAGCTAGTTTTGTTAATTCATACATTGAACCTAAAGGAGTATTTTGCATATATCCTGTAGCAAGACCATAATATTCAACAGATTTAATTGCACATGTAATAGGATTATCAATACCTACTTCAATAGTAACTAAATCCTTATTTTCGAAAAGTACTTTTAATCTTGATGAATAATTATCTTTAAATGAAGCATTTTCTGTTGTTTTAATTAATACAGCTCCATAACCACTAGCTGTATATGGTATATTCGTTTTGAGGAAGTTATTACATGAGTAAACACTATCCATTAGGCTTATAGGATTTACTTTATTTGCTTTTTGTGTTTGCTGAGTATTGCATCCTATAATAAAGAAGAATATAGGAAGCAAAATGTGATATTTATTCATTATAATTTGATATGTTAAGTTTATTAAAATCAATTATCCACTTGTTTTCTAGTAAAAACTTTATACCAAGTACCCCATGAATTTGTATTCCAGTTTCTTCCTGCACTTGTTTAATAGCTTCAGAAGCATCCAATACAGAAAAAGTGGAAGTATAATCTTTCCCTTCAAAATTGAATGTGGCTTCAATAGTAGGAGTCTCTCGGTATTGTCCCTCTATTCCCATAAGTGATTGGGTGTCATCTAGTAATTTAAACTCATCCCTAAAGTGGTTATATACAAAATCAAATAAGATATTATGTGTTGAACCCGTATCTATCAAGAAACATAGATTCTTTAGTTTACCTGATGTTAGTATTAAGGGTAATCCTGCTTTTTGTAGTCCTAAAGTGATTGGGAATGATTTATCCATATTATTTTCATTATAGAGTTTATGAAGTGATAATTAGTCTAATAGAACTCCTTTGAATTGGAGTTTCCAATTATTACCATTCATTTTGAACATAAGTCGTCGTGTCATCCAATTGTCATAATAACAATACCAGCTTTTAACAAATAGTTCGTTGAATGATAATGCATCAAGAGAGTTGTTAATTAGTATTGTATAATAAACATATAACCCTATTCCTATTGAAACAGATTCTGGGTCTAAAGAACGCCTTTCAACTTCATTATCAACGTTCAATATATCTTCTACATCTTTAAATTGTGCATGCATTGTAAGCATACTTATTTGTTGGTACAAGATATTAATATCTTTATTATAAAGATGTTTCATTGCTTGATTATTCTGGCAGAATAGGTTGTCTTTGTATGTTGTCATATGTAGCTTCATGAATAAGCTAAATTTCCCCTCTGGAGCATTAGGGTCTACATAATGCGAACATAAAAAACCTTTACTTTTAAAACAATAATCAGGGGCTTGGACTTGCATTGCAGCAATACTTTGATTTTTACTACTTGTCAATTTAAATGCATCACATGAAGGTTTTAACATTGATTCAATGCTGTACTGCTGCATTAAAGCGGCATCTAATTCTTTTGTATTCATAGTTTTTCTTTTTGTAGCCATAGTACAAAAAGAAGGTGTGAGCCAAGCCTCAATTGCAAGTCCAAGGTATTACCACACACCTATAATCACACAATATAAGGGAAGCCCACACCGTATGGTATGAGTATCCACTACTTACTGTTGTGATTATTAGTCTTCAAGGTGGTAATTTTAGGACTATCACGAGTAAGAAGCAAACACTTCTTTTTCTAGTATGTCTTGATTAAACTTCTATTTCATTAGCAATCATTTAACTGTTACTACCGCAAAGTTATGACTTTTCTGCAATAAACAATCATTTAAAAGCTATTTTAGAAGGTTTTCAATCCATGCTAGTACCACAGGCATGAGCTTGTATCCTTGTTTGTGTTCAATACACTCCAGAAGAGGAAAGAAGTACTTCAATCCTTCATTCTTGATGGCAAATGTACCACATTTCTATCATTTGTCCCTGATTCTCATATCAATTCAATTTAAAAGCCCCAATCTTTACCAGAAAGGGGCTTGAAACAACAATAAAAACAATCACACGAGGGATACCCTCATTCATTCTTCGCAATAACACATATCATTATTATCCAGATAATAACATGAACAATAGCCTCGATAATCATATTCATTAGACCATATTTATCTTGTACAACTTTAAGCCTGTTATCTAAAAGCTACTCCAGAATAGGGTATTGTTAATAAACAGGGATACATCACCCCTTCTAGGCTCTATAAACCACCTTCAACGCGTAATCACGTCTTTTAATTCCAGTGACAGGTTGTATTCACTTCTCCTTTATTAGACAATGGAAGTGAATACATGGCTCACTTTAATGATACAATGTATTATTATATACCCAAGTGAGCAATGTCGAATTTTTCCAGTTTAACCTTATACGGTGTAACATCAATTTTTTCGACACTATAAAATTTCCCATCATAATGGATAAAATGTAACTGGTAGTTCCAGAAGTTGAGTTATGGTGAAGAGAGTTACTGGATAAACCATGAATACTCGTTTCTTTCATTTAGAGCCTTGTTTAGCCCTTCTGTCAATTGGGTGGCATTAAGAGCCCTATCAATGAAATTATCAATGTAGGATGACTTGTTAGCCCCTGTAAGAAGGTTGTAGACTCTCCACATGCTGATTTCCCTGTTACCTTCTTGAATGGCAAAGTTTTCATCATTGTAATATGCCTTGGCTACAAGTCCTATCTGGGTATCAGTCATAAGCATTGAAGGTAGCCTCTTCTTCTGTTCACTGGGTAGGAATTGATACATCCTGCTCTTTCCCAAGAACTGTGCAAACTGGCTTTCAGTCATGTAACAATCCTTGTAAGTAGCCATGTTGTGAAGGTGTTGGGCTGCATTATACTCGTGAATTACCCTTATTGTGGCATTAAACAGGTCTGCAACACTCGTCACCTTCAACTCTGACTTGTACCCGTCGGTTGAAACACACATGTTGCAGCAAACCATGTTCTTGAAGCCAATAAACACCTTGAACTTCTCGATGCCCTTCTTGCTGTAAAGATTTTCATGATTGTAAGCCCTAACCCCTCCAACAGTGAGATTGAGCCTGTTGCCTTCTATATCCTCGTGAATGGAGGGGATTTGAATACAAAACATCATTCTTTCATAGTAGATGGTCTTGTCTTCATCCAGCAAGTCTTTCACTGGTTTGTGAATGGCATCTGGTGTTCTACCTTTAATAACATGGCTAACCCTGATGGAGGGTTCTTCAATCTCTTCCCTTGGAAATGCTTGATTGGCAGCTTCCCAGACAGTTTCAATGAAAGAAGGGTGAGAGATGGTCACTTCATTATCCTTGCTGAATACGGGCACCACGCAATCATTTTTCAAGTGTTGCATGGTGGCTTCTCTAGTGTTTGCCTCGATGAAAGGTAGTTGCCCCTCTATTAATATAGCATCTTCTGGAGTCCCTTTCATTATTCCAGTTTCAGGAGCAACAGGTGAAGTGCTTGCTCCAGAATTGTAGGTAGTGATGATGCTTGGATAAATATTAGTTCTGACGGGCTGTAATAGCATTGTTTCCATATCTTGTAAAATTAGGTTGGTAATTGATACCGGGTTGTTTCATGGCTTCTTGTAGTTTGACTCTCCTCGTGGTGAAGTCACTTGATAATTGAATGTTCCATTCAGGGTAGGCATGGTAAATAGTGGTCAGTTCTTCAATGGTTCTGGCTTGGTTAATCTTGCTTTTAACCATCTCCATGCTTACCCCTTCATTGCACCAGTCTAAAATAGCCTGTCCTGTAGTGGGGGTAATGATAAACTCTGGTTTATTTACAAACAGTGCTGTTCTATCCTTTGATGCAATAACTTGATGCTTCATGTTGATATCAAACACTATGGTAAACTCGTAATCTATCCCATCTCTCATGACAGCTTTTAATCCTACCTTTTCAGGTACCATTTTACCATTCTTTTCATTCAAAACATAATCTTGTTTACACCTCATGGTGCAAATAACATGGCTTCGAGATTGTAGAATCTTTTGCATGAAGGCATTGATTCTTGGAGTTACTTTCTGCCAGTTAGTGAATGAGTTACCTTGCAGGTTGGCATGGTATTCAAGCAAGTAATCCCAGCATTGAGAGATTGAGTCAATTATAATCACTTCTATCCCTGCATCTTCACACGCTTTTATAGCCTCAATATAAGTTTCTGGGGTGAAGTTTTCACTTAGATTCAATACATTATAAGTTCCCAAGTGAGCGTATAAATCAGCACTTCCATTTTCACTATCAATAACTGCAATTTTAGTCCAGTCATTGCATAAGCCATAGGCTAATAGCAAGGCAGAATAGGTCTTTCCTGAGCCTGCACAGCCTTGAAGGGCAAGCTTTATCTTGGCTTGCTTCTTTGATGATACTCTTAAATTTAGCATATTCAAATACTATTAATGATTAACAATTTAGAAAAATAAAAGAGCAGCCAGACATTCATCCAACTGCCCTTCTGGAGTGTATTCATTAGCTATTACAAGGTAGCCAATGTAGTAGCCCCTCCTTCTCCTTTCTGGTGCAACAAGAAGAACATCTCTCCAGTTGTAGCGGAGCATACTTCAGAAATTACTGGTACTGTTAGTTCTCCTGTTTCTACCTTCCTTGAACAAGCACCAGTTTCAAAGCCATAGACAAAGAAACATTTGCCAGTGTGCTCATTCCTTTTCACTTCAATCTTTTCTACATTGTGGTGTGCTTTAAACTCTGCTACACTCATTGTTTTCACGAACTTTAAATCTCTTTCCATGATTGTGAATTTATTATTGTTGTAGGGGGGACTATCCCCACCTGAGTGATGGGGAGGGTGGATTGGTTGGAGTATATAGCATTCATGACTCCAGAATAGAAAAAAAATAATTTTGGACAGGTCTTTTTAATCAGTAAAAACAGCTATACATTACCATGTTCTATATATAATAATCCCCCTCTCTCTGGTTGAAAACAGGGGATTATTTGTACTTATCAATACATGGTACTAAGAATCTCGTATCCTTTAGTTTTTATCCCGTCAATATATCTACTTGTATCATTAATATTGTACCAGTATTTGAGGTCAGAACCTTTGGCAGTACTTGTGATTCCTACTTGCTTGTATATCTTTTCTAGGATAGCTTTTGCTTCTTTAGCTGGAATAAAATCTTTGCTTTCAAGTTCTTCCTTGAGAATGGGAAATACTTTATTCTTTAAGAGAATATTTTCACATTCAATTTTGAGTTTACTTTCCTTGAAGTTTAGAGCTTTAATTTTTGAAGCACCTAAAGTCGAGTAATACACCTCTAAACTAGGGTCAGCTGATCTCATTGATGCAATTATCAGCTTATCAGGCATGGAATTACTTTCTTTATGAAGACAATATTCTTCCATTTTTTCCTTGAATGAACCTTTAACTATCGCTTGTTTTAATTGTGTATCATATACTTTCCACTCTTGTTTACTTATAATCTTGAATCCACTATCTTCCAGTTGTCTCTTTACCATAATACCATTTTCATATCCGTGTTTCTATACCTTGTAACAATACTCTTCATTTAACTTGGCTAAATCATTGAACCTAAATGTATCTGTATTGGAATCATACATGGTGTAAGACTTCGAGTACTTGTCAATTTTTTGTAATTTAACAATATCATCAATCTTTTTAGGTCTCAACAGGTGAGAAGCCTTGTTGCACTCTTCGATTTCCTCTTTTGTTAGATCAGTTTTTTTTCTCATGTACTATTCAAACGTTGTATCATCAATATCTTCAATTCCAGTGTTGTATATGAAATACAATCTTTTTCTGAATGGATTACTTTCCAACCTTTGTCTTCCCGCTATTTGTACAAGATCAGTGCCTATATCAATGGTTGTATTCAATTTCCTGTTATCACTGATAACAAAAGTCGAAGCACATTCAGAGTAGAAATCACATCCTGCATAAGAGGTAGAAGTACAAAAGGTGAACATTTTGTGTTTTTCTCCTCTCAAGGGGATTCTACCCTTGTTAAACCCCTCTCCTAGTTCCTTTATTAACTTGTTATTATCTTCTGAAGCCCCGACAATGATGTTTACCTCCTCTGGTGATAACTCGCATTGTTTGATTATATTCAGAATGTTAGTAACAGAGTTTAAAAAGATGATGCATTCTTTTGAATATACTTGTTTCCCGTCAACAAGCAAGACAGGATAATCACCTCTTTTATACATTGAAACAATACCAACTCCAGCAGCCATAGGGGTAGGGGATTTTTCCCTGATAACTTCTACAGTTTCTTTTTCTTCCCATTTCAGTTGATAGTATACAACACCCTTTAATACATCTAGTTGTTCAATAAATTGGTCTAGTATTGGTGTTGCAGACAGGTAAGTAATGTGTGGATATTCCTTTAGGCTATCTAATAGCCTGAGGTTCACTTCTGACTTGAAAGAAGCATCTCCTAAAATGTAATGAAACTCATCCACCACCACTCTCCATGGCTTCTTGTTAGGAATGCACTCCCCAATCTTCTAAAAAGAATCATAGGAAACAAGAATCTTTGGTATAGTAGCCTGCTTGATATAATCTTCAATTTCTTTCTTGTGCACCCCTCCAATAACAAGCAAAGCATTAGGATATTGGGAGTTTTTGTTTTTTAATAGTTCATTCCTTGGGCTACAAATAATAGTGGGATGCTTGTCTGTTAATGCAATAGTGGTAGCACCACATCCAGTTACTTCTTTGTTAAGGATACCATTGGGTAATTCAAACCCTTCTATTTCACTGAGGTACTTGATACCTTTTTTAATAGAAATAATTTTTTTCTACATAAAAAATATGTTTTAAGTGGAACTTTTTTGCACTAAAAAACAAATTTATTAAAGGTGATCTCGGTAAAAAAAAGTTCCATCAAACTACCCATCACCTTAATTGATATACAAATATACGCAAAAAAGATGAGATGTCCAAATTTATGGTATTAAAAATCAATACATTAAAACATAAAATATTGAAGTAAGTCATTTTCGGATTTATTCAACCTGTTCTTGTGTGATGAGAATTTAGACTCTTTTAGGATTATGTATTCCTTCTTGGGTCTGGTGGTTTTGAAAAAACACCTGAATAAAGTGATAAGCTTTCTCCCTTTCTCTTTAAAGTCCTTATGGAGGTGGTAGTATATGATAGGCTGCATTTTAGCTTCAATTTCCTCGTTTGTGTATTTATTGCCTACTTTGAAAGTTTCGTGAACAGATAACTTCAATGGGTGCTCTTCATCCAGAGCCCAGAATACAACTGAATTATTGAGATTCTTGAAGCCTATATTATTACCACTTTTTAGCTCTTTCAATAGCTGGATGGCTTCCTCCATGTTGATATACTTGTACAGGGAGAGAACTTGCTTGTAAACTTTTCTTTGGGCACTATTCCCGTGGTAACTTTTCCTTGATAAAACTTTTTCATCTACTTGTTGGTTGTTATGTAGTTCCAGAATCTCATCCAGTACTTTTACTCGTTCTTTCTGGGTTAGTTCTTTCTGTTGTTTCTTTTCTTCCTCCTCTATCTCTAGTTGTTTCTTTGGTTTCTCGTTTGGATCATCAGGAATAGAGGTTACGTCATAATAGCTCTTTAATGCTGTTTCAAGAAATTTGGGTACTTTGTAGTGGTTTCTGTAAAGGTTAATTCTTAATAACAAGTAGTCAAGATTCATATAAGCTACTTCCCACGTGTTTTCAATATTCTTTCTTACAAGGGACACCGGAGAGAACCTTCCTTGTAACCTTCCTGTAACCTTCTCCTTTATCACGTTTTGTACTATTGCAAATAGTTTGGTTAAGCTCTTATCACCATCACTTAATTCATCAGCCACGTTGAGTAGTTTAACAATTTTACTTCCTCTTTCAATCATCAATGCAATTTCATTAAGCCAAGTTTCTTTATAGTACATAGTGTTGTGAACTAGATGATTACTAAGTGTTTCTTCTTTGGTTAGATTGATTATTTGCTTTAATGAAAAAAGGGTATTCCATTGTTTCGTGTCAGAAACAATAATCAAGTGAGCCTTTTCTGTTATCTCTTTCTTGAGTTTGTTAAAGCACCAAAAGATGATTCTTTTAGGAGAGCTTGGAGTTTCCCCTTCTTGTTCCACGTGGTATTTGCCTGCTTCTAATTGCTTGTTGGGAGAACATATGATGCCACATTCTTTTTGATATCTCTCTTCTAAATTCAATATACATAATTTGGATTGTCTTACAGAGGGGTATATCAGGATAACCTTATCCTGAACGGGTAATTTCTCTATGATAGTCTTAATTCTACCCGTGATATTCACGCAAGGATACAAGGTTACATTCTTGTGTAAAGGTTGTTGCCAGTGAATGATATGCCTTTTTTCTTCCTTCAAGAGGGGATGGGTGAATGCCAAATGATCTGTCGTGTAAATACATCTATTGGTAGGTGGAAACTTGATATAATAATCCAGAACTTCTGCATTCAATTGATTGCTAGTTGCTTGAAGTTCCTCCATGTTTCTAATCATGAAAAAATAATTGATTATTTCATCCTTGAGTAAAAATACTAATGTCTTTAAAGTGAATGATGAAATAATGAATTTTTTCCATTCTACATTGGCTTTATAACAGATAATTTCTTCTTTTATATTTCCGTGCAGACTATCTATACAAAGGCTACTCGTTGTCACTTGGGAATGTTGTAGGGCTTCTTCTGGTGTGGAGAATAGTATGATGGAGTTTCTTTGAGTGTGGAGTTCTAGGTAGGTTGCTCCTATATTGGGTACAGGGCACTCTATAATACCACAAGGAGTTTCATTTAATCTTTCAGATAAGTGAGAAGTGGTAGGGGTACATTCAATAACTATAGCCTCTTGTTCTTTTAGAATATTATCTGGAGTTTCCTGTTTTTCAATAGTATCTTGAATAATGATGTTATTACTGGATTCTATAGAGTATAATGTTTCTTCTTCATTAGAGAGAATTATATCATTATTACTTGTGATGTTTTCTTCTTCTCTTAATGTATAAATAGTTGAACTCTCTTCTATGTCTTCTGGAGTAAGATCAAAAATATCACTATATTGATAATCTGTATCATTAGTATCTATGTTTGTCATGTCTCACTTGTATTTAATTATAAAATATATAATACTAAGTGCGCAAATATACGCAAAAATTGAAGAATTAAAAGAGAAAGAATCCCTATAACCCAATCAACTACAGGGATTCTTTTTTAATCTCACTTCTGGAGCCTATAATGGTTCCTTGTGCTCTTGTTTGCTCTCTAGTTGCTTGGATAGCTGGAGCATGTGGTTGCTGACATTTTTGTTTACTACTTCGGCATAAGATTTTTGAGTGATACTAATATTAGCGTGTCCCAACAATTTACTCACTATTTCGATAGGAACATTGTTATAGAGGAGGATAGTTGAAGCAAAGGTTTTTCTTGCCGTGTGATGCGTGAGTTTTTTCTTTATTCCCACTATCTCGGCTATTTCCTTCAAGTAGCTGTTCATCTTTTGGTTGCTGATAGTTGGTAATATGTACCCTTGCTCTCCCGCTTGATGATACTTTTGGATGATTTTTAATGCTTGTGGTAACAGGGGAATGTTAATCTCCCTTTGTGTTTTCAGTCTTATCATCTTTATCCATAGTTGATTATCAAACCCTTTTATGATATGTTCCTCTTTTAGCTCGAAAGCTTCATTGTAAGCCAGTCCAGTATACACGGAGAACATGTAATAATCCCTAACCCTTTCTAATCTCTCTTGAGCAAATTGGAAGTCTTCAAGAAGTTTTATTTCTTCCTCTGTTAGGTATATCAATTGCTTGACCTCTTTAAGAGGTTTATAGTTCCTGAAAGGGTATTTTGCACCATCATAATTAACTCCTATCCAAACTATTTGACAAACTCTTTGAATGATTTTATTGATTGTTGCAGGTTTATGATTCTTATTGACAAGTAGATATTCCTGAAAACCTTGGATAAAGTCATTATTCAGGTGTGTAAAAGCAATATCTTTAATGTTATGAATTTCTATCAGATAATCAAGTGTATGTGCGAATACCTCTTTGAATTTTGTTAGAGTACCTTTGCTATAACTTTTACCTATCAGCTTCTCCATTGAATCAATCTTCTTTTTGAACACCTGTATGAGTGTGACTGCTGACTCTTGATTTGCACCAGTGAATTTGGAATAAATATCATGCAGCGTGTAGTTTTCTTTCTTCTCTACCATAAACAGTGCTTCAATGTCTAATAGCTTACTTTTGATACTATTGAGATGAAGGTTGATGGTTTCTGCTGTTGGAGATGAACCTTTAGCTTGTTGTTTGATTTTATTCCATTGGTTATGGATTAAATACATTCCAGTAGAGTATTGCTGCCTTTCATTACCTATTGATATTCTACAATAAATAGGTGCTTCTCCTTTGATATTCATTTTTGAGGATAGTAAATAGAATGAAATCTTCAATTTTTGTATCATTTTTCATGTGATGTTACTATCTGGTATATAGTAAGATATATCACTTCTAGGTGTAATTTATTATGTTCACTATAATTACACCTGATTGTGTACCTAGCATATTCATATTTTATCTATTCTTAGAAGAAAGATGTTAAGAATTTATCAATAGACTAGATTAGCAATTAATCTTATATTATTGATTGTCAATGTATTTAATAGATATGAGGATAAAAAGAAAACCACCTACTTTCGTAAGTGGCTCATTTTCGGTGACCTCGGTGGGACTCGAACCCACGACCCATTGATTAAGAGTCAATTGCTCTTTAAAGCCTCAAAAGCTGTCGCTTTTGACGCAACCAGCTGAGCTACGAAGTTTTACAGAAAATGAACTCACTCCTTTTTGGTGTTAGCGAAGTGTTGGTTTAAACATAGTTTAAACAGATGCTCTTGCCATGTTGATTAATACTATTAATGAACTCTCTCTTGTTGAATCTCAAATATAAGCAACAAATAGCTTATATACAAGCAACTTACCACTAAATTATGGTGGTTGGGATATGATTTTTATACACATTCTTTCTGTTATTAATTGGTTATACATTAAATTCCAACTTAATTCATATCTCTAATTGAAATATGTAAGTTGGTGAATAATATTTCTATTGGGTATATATAACTAAATTTGCTACAATTTTCCACCAAATAAAAAAGGCAACAGAAATGAATCCATTGCCAGTATATTTTATCTATGATGATATTTTATTCTAGTTCACGTTTGTATAACTCAACCTTCTCTTTTAATGGCAATAGTTCTGTTTGAATTGTAGCCCACACCATTTCATCACTGATTTGATAATAACCATGTACTAAAACATGGCGCATTCCAATTATAACTTTCCATTCAACTTCTGGATGCTTTTCTTTAAATTCATTTGTCAGTAAATATGCCGCTTCTCCAATTATCTCTAAATTCTTGATAATGGCAAAACGTAATATTTTGTTACCCTTGTACTCGTCAAAACTGATACCTTGAGTAAACTCGAACAGGTTATCAATTGCCTCTATTATATGGGATAAGCGGTTAATATCTTTAGGCTTCTCTCTCATAGATCAATATTTTATCCTGTTCTGCTGATTCTTTAGCGAAATCTTTCAACTGTCCCTCTTCCACCAAATCTATTTTTTTGTGCAGAAGAGATTGTAAAGCGTTCACGATACCGATATACTTGAAAAGAGTAACGTTAGCATTCTTGTCAAAGCGTACAAGTATATCAATATCGCTTTCCCTTGATTCTTCTCCACGTGAACAAGAGCCAAACACCCATGCTTTCTCAACTGGTTGTAGCGTGAAGAACTCTCTTAGTTTATTGATAATAGCTTGTTTCATATTTGCTCTTTTTGCAAAAATAGTGAATGTTGACGAGAAAACCATGATGTTAGGAGTAACTAATGGTTAAATATTTGACTTGGTGACTTTTCCTCAGAGCTGGCATATAAAACTTAATACTTTATATTCCTCACCTATTGAAATATTACACATCAAACTCACATAGAATAAAAAAGGGCTTACCTCTTTTGAAGTAAACCCTATATGTATGATTGTATTAAAACTTTTATTTCATTATTGAATCCTGTTTATCAGCCAATTCAATAATATCATCTTTTTTTGCTAATACCTCCAACCATTCAGAAGGAATAGTATCATAACCGTATATAATCCCTGCCAATCCTCCTGTAATCGCACCCACTGTATCAGTATCATCACCTAGATTCACTGCTTTTAAAACAGCATCTTTATAGTTAGTAGTATTGAAGACACACCATAAACTAGCTTCTAGTGTATCTATAACGTATCCAGTAGAACGAATATTCTTCAATTCAATATTCTTAAACTCTTCATAAGATAAGCCTACTAACCTTTTAAAAGGAATATCTTCTTCAATAAACATCTCCTTTTTCAGAAGTTGTAGTATCGTTTGTTGCATAGCTTGGTAGGCTTTCTCAACTGATTGGAGATTTATATACTGTATGGCAAATTCACATAATGCGATACAGGCTAAAATACTTCTTGGATGCCTGTGAGTTAATGATGATACTTCCCCAATAATCTTAAATCTATCTTCTTCCTTCATGTTAAGGATATAAGGAACCAACGGCAGGATTCTCATGAGAGAGCCATTACCGTTATCCCTTTCTCTATCCATTCCTGCTAGTTCAGGCTTACATCCACTTTGCAAATAGGATATTGCTCTTGCCGTGGTAACCCCAACATCAAACACTCTTCCATAAGGAGTACAATAACCATCATAGTACCATTTTATAAATTTATCTACAATATCATTCAAATTATATCCATTGCATAGAGATTCAGCCAAACAGAGGGCTAAAGAACTATCGTCTGACCACGTTCCTTTGGGTTGGTTATGTGTACCGTACTCTCTCATTCCAACAACAGGATTCTTCTCTAATTCCTGCCTGTGTTCAAATTCAACAGGAACGCCTAAAGCATCACCAATGGCTATTCCTAGCAATATATCTTTATTTAAGTTATTCATCGATATAAATATATATAAATCCCTTTATTTGTGATAGTTTTTAAAGCAATATGTTTCTCTGAACTTTGAAATTTAAACATGGTGACTTTTCTCCTGAATTGGTATAATAAAATATTCTCACCTAATTTTTATCACTCTTCAATAATTGTAGCAAACTCACACCATTCAATAGCATTTTTATAAGCCTGTAAAGAACCTTTGGGAACATATAATATAGCCCTTTCTTTGCTGGATTTATCAAATGCTTCCACGAGTAATGGAGGGATGGAAGCTCTACAATGTACCTCTTTCAATGGCGATTTAAATTTGCATGAATAAGGAAGTTTCCAATCTAAATTCACGGGACGATTACGAAGACAATTCCAATATCCTAAATGAAATGCATGGTATTTTATTCGTTTTATATTTCTCCCTAATGTTATAGAAATCAAATGTTGTCCTTGAAAAGCTTCTTCATCAATATATTCTATATGATTAGGAATCAAAATTGATAAGTAACCATTATAATGACCTAAAACATGACGTTGTATAGTATTGTTGGTTTCTGGTATCGTGTATGGTTTCTTGGCAGCTTTAGGGTATAGTATCAATTGTTGTTCATCCTTACTAACTAAAAATCCATCAACAGTAGAATATTTAGAATTGGAAGGTGATACAATGAATTGTTCAAGGTTAGGTGCATAAATATCTCTTATTGATGTAACACTTTCTGGAATTGTTATAGATGTTAATTTATCCCCTCCCAAATCGTATATGGACACAATCCCCTCTGGAATTGTATAATTCCCTTCTCGACCTCGTGGAAATCTAATTAACATGGTTTTGCGCTTGTCAAATAACACACCATCAATTGTAGAATAAGTGGGATGAGTATCTGAAACAAGAATTTGTAATAGATTCTCACATCCTCCTAGTTGTATCCAAAATTTAAATTTGTCAGGTAAAAAGATACTTTTCAAATTCAAACAACCATCAAAAGCATCATCATTAATGGAAGATACGAAGTCTGGTATGATATACGAAGTTGTTTCCTTTTTGGGAGGATATTTAAGAAGTTTGTTCCTTGTTTTGTCAAAAAGAACCCCTTCAATTGTACAATAATGTAAGTTTGATTCTGAAATATAAAAACATTTTATACTTTCCATATTTCTGAACTGAGAGAAACGGATGAAAGCTCCAAAGTCATCAAGTTCAATAGGTGGTATATCATCACATTTTAAGTATGCATCATTTACTAGTGTATCAGAATCAGAAAGTATTAATTCTCCCAATTGATTCTTGTAATAATAGAGTAAGTAACTTATCTCTTCATTAATCACGCCTTGGTATGAATGTATTTTTTCTTTCATGTTAATTCTACAAATCTTTTTTCTCCTTTATTATTCATCCCTAATAACTTCTACTATATCCGTGTAAAGTTATCCCACACTTTTTCATCTGGAAGTTCTGGTTCATCTATAGATTCTTTTTTTTCCATGCCCATTTGCTCTGATAATGCTTCTATAATAAGCTTCATGGATTCCTCTCTTTCTTCTGGTGTCATTTCAACTGGTTCTGTAAATGACTCTTCAAATGGAAATTTACTCATATTATTTCATTTTATATTAATACCTACTTCCTCATAATATGCTGAACTTTACACTCACCTATGCAATATTCATTCTCCTTTAGTCCATGTTCACTAGCATATTCACGTGCTTCTTCCCCTGTTCTAAAATTTAAACTATCATATTCAGGATTACTAATAATTTCTCCAAACTCATCAACGAGGGCTATACTTTTAGAGAATCCTTCTAATGCCCAATATGGTTTTTCTCTAATTACTCCATTATCATATACTTTCATGGCTGTTTTCATTATCTGACCAAATAGTTTCCACTAACTCATTCGTACTTATCTTATATACTTCAATTCTGTCTGAATATCCATATATACGATAATTTTCATTTATCGCTATATAGTTATGACTTCCTTCTTGTCCATAATGAATATGATATTCTAATTTACCATACTTCTCTTCTATCCCGTCTACAGCTTCATTCCATACTTCAACTAAATTACCTTTCTTGTCACGTATTTCTGTATGTCCATCTGCATATCTACACATGGTAATACAATCATTAACCATTACAAATATAGGGTCTCCTTCTTCTGGTGGTGGTCCTAATTTAGGTCTTGTAAACTTACCGTAATCCATATAACTTATCTCTGTTTTTAAGTGACATTATACATACCAGAAAGCAATCTCATATTCATCTTCTTTTAAACCATTCTCTTTAGCAAAAGCAATAGCTTCTTCTTTGGTTTTAAACATTGGACATTCTAAAGGATCAGCTACTTCTATTTTCTCTATTTCTCCTACTTCTAATTTAGGTTTGTTTAGTAATCGTATTCCGTATGGTCTATATTCAAATTTATGACCTTCTCTCTCATATACAGACATAATTATTCATTTTTATTTTACCAGATTATTTATACCTAATATAACCATTCTCCAATTTTATATTCATCTTCTTTCAATCCATGTTGTTTAGCGTAGTTACGTGCTTCTTCTTTAGTTTTGAATACTTCACTTTCAATAGAATATTTAATTGTATTCTTTGTACCTCTCATTATCTTACCTCCAACTACAACTTCTACTGGCACGGTTCTTCTATCTACATTAAGTAAGTGGATTGTATAAGGCTTTCTATCCGTTTTATCCTTTATTGTCCCATCATTAAAATAAGCCATAATTATTCTTTATTATTCAACCAAATAGTTTCTACTAACCTGTCAAATCTCTTATCATCTAACAACTTATAAAAGGTTGATAAATCATTCAAGTAGTCTATTAGTAGATTGTAGTTAGAAGAAACAATCAATTTATCACGTAATTTCTTTAATTCTTCTTTATCGTTTCTATGTTTAAAATCAATGTTGATTTTATGAATCTCTTTGTATTGAAGGAAAAATTCATCTATTATATCATCGCTTGCCAATTTTCCAAGTATATTTAATGAAATTGGAATAAATGACCTACTGCAATAAGTATAAGTCATATATTGGCATATATTCCTATCCATAAATTCATTTTTCATTTCGCTGATAATTTTCTACTTGAAATCTCCCCAACACAAATGTATTTTACGTTTCCATCTATCACTCCTAATACATATCTTTTCACGTGTATCTGGATGTTCATCTAAAAATAGACGATATACTTCATTGTTCTCTACCAAATTCCCTTTTAAATCATAGTAAGTACCGTTTATTTTAAGTTCATTTACGTGTCCTATTGCTTCATATTCTTCATTATATACCTTCATAATTCACTTCTATTCTTTAATAATAGGTTAATCAAACTCTAATTCCTTGTTAGTCTTTATGGTTGGCTGTGCTTTAGTTTGTATATCTCCAAAGGATTCTATAAACATATCATCTTTGTACACTTCTGCATAACCATTGTAATCATACATTATATATCCTCCTGAATTGAAACGGAACACCAAACAGATATTATCGTACTTCTTATCTGGAATATAATTTCCTTCTCCGTACTTACTTATAGCTAATTCATATATATCATCTATCATACTTTCCCTCCATTCTTTAAATTTACAATATCCTTATCAAGTACGCAGAGTAGTTATCCGTGGACTTTTCAGCACAAATACTTTCAATTTGTTTCATTTTGCTATTATCCTCTATAGAGGAGCATAATATATGGACGAGGCTTGAAGCGCTCAGGCACTCGATAACCCCGTCAGAACATAAAAAGAAGTAATCGCCAGATAGAATGTTAGAAGTCTGGTAAACATCCGCTTCATCTCGTTCTGGTTGATTTGCTTGTATCGCCTTGGTCATGATACGAGATAATTGAAGTAGTCTTGGATCATCTACTTGAATCTCCCCACGTTCAACAAGCATCGTTGCCAAAGAATGGTCTTTTGTCTGGAAAAGTATTTTCTTCTCGTTAGGTCTAACATGATAAACTCTGCTATCTCCAACATGGGCAATAAATACACTACTTTCTAGTATTTTTAAAAAGACCAAAGTCGTACCCGCATCATTTGGAACAATCCTATCTAACTCGTCATAAGCGCATGATAGTGCATGATTGAACAAAGTATTCGTGAATGGGCTATCACTATAATTTAACAAGTAACTGGATATGGTTTGACACGCTGTTTTACTGGCAATCTCTCCCATGGATACCCCTCCAACTCCATCACAAACCATGAATACAGTATCTTCGATTGTCACATTTTCTGGTAATGGATAAACACTATCCTCATTACGTTGCCTACCTCCTTTGGAAGTAAATGCGATTGGTTGAGCTATCTTTACAGGAGTGCAATTCATAATCTATCCGTAGTTTTAAAGTGTCGTTAATCGTTCAAGTACACGTTTAAGTTCTTCTTCATGGCTAAGGTCTACTTCAATCAACCTCTCCAACTTCCCGTGTTGCAGTATCACACACTTTTCCACTTGCAACGGGTTATCATCTAACCAGTAAAAATTAGAACCAAAGTCGATAGCTTCTGTTTTCAATGAATCCCAACAGGTAGGTTTTATCGTTCTCAAATCTTGCATGATAGTTGGTTCAAAATAGGAAGACAAATAGCGAATCACGTTTGAAGCATCTCCTTTACAATGGGTAGTGAGCCAGTAGCATTCAAAGTTGTTTACTATATAACGAATAAACTCTACCACGTGATATGCAGGTTGCGGGTGTTTGGTTGTTATTAAAACCCCATCTATATCCAAGTATAATTTTCTTCTCATTTTCTTCATTATCATTTTTCTCCATATTATTTCCAGTTGAAATAGAAATAACATTTAATAGTTTTCTTCCTTCTCTATTATTTCATTTTACGTTTACGGGTTATATATCTTACTATAATGAAAGTTGTACAAATTACTAATACCCAGAAATAGATTATTAAAGATGTAGGTCTAATAGGTCCCATTGTAGTGGTGGGTCCTGATTGATCCCATACTATTAGAAAAAGCCATGCAACAATTATTACGCCTTTGTATTTCATGTTACCTCATTTAGTTTTTACAATGAAAATCATAATAGTACACGTTACTAATATTGCCCAACCAATTTTAACTAACATTGGTAGAGGTAAAGGTGGATTTGAATGAGGTTTAAACAGGTAACTTATTATTGTCATTATAATCCATCCTGTTACTATTATTGTTTCTCTATGCTTCATACCAGAATTTCTTTAAACTAATTTCATCACATTATAAACACATAAGAAGTTATCACAAGCAATATATACAGTATAAATAATTGCCACCTTTTCTTTTTACTATTTACAAATACATATAAATTGCAAAAGGCTATATTAAGTAGAAACATTACTGTGTAAAGTAACCATATATCACTTTTATATCTGCAAGCATCAGGAAATAGTATTTTATAATATATTTGTTCTCCTATTGCCCATAACAAGAATTCCAATCTATTTATGAAATATCCTATCAGTGTTGCAGTTATCACTTTAAATACCTTCTTCATCGTTTTTCTCCCTTATAGGTGGATAAAATTCTGTACCCATTATACAACTTGTAATGTAATTTCTAGCGTCCATTCTATCGCTTGTTTCTTGGGTTGTAATTCCATACTTTATTCCCCACTCTGTAAGCGATTGTGCTAGTTCTCTATGCTTGTCAATAAACTCTTTTAGCTCTTTTACAGGTACAATATCTAACTCATCCAAGAAAGCATTATCACTGTAATAATTAGGATGCAGATAACCACGGAAAGGAGGTCTATTTCTTGCCACTTCCCAAGCATCTTGCTCTGACAGGAAACGATTCTCGTAAGGAGAGGCTATTTTCCACCTGAAACGCTCTAGGTTGTTTATAAAAGAGAACAAGGCTTTCATTGATTCATTATACAAATCTATTGTTGCCTGTTGATGTTCTGCTTTATATTTCGCATCTATCGCCTGTCGCTCTTCTTCGCTAATCTCATTTTGCCATTCTGTTTCCTTTATCTCTTCATGTTGTTTTACAACGTCTTCTTCATCTAGTACTTTGTCCAAAAACTCACACGTCTGAATGACTATGATACAAGCTACCACGATCCACACGCAAACAAACAGAACGGCATATCCAAAGTTTGTTGGCTCTATCCACTTCCAAACGAAGAATCCAACCCCAAGTATCTCTACAAGTATAACGACAGTATATATCGTTGTAATAAGTTTTTTCTTCTTACTCATCTTATCACTATATTATGAATTTATCCAATAGTTGACTTACTATAATAAGAATCGCAACAGGACTTAACCAGAGTATTAATATTAATCCAATATCTTTCTTACTTTTCTTGATAGAGCGTGATGAAAGCGTGATAACAAGAAATGCTAGCATTAAGCCAATCAATGTAATAAACACGTAATTACCAATATCATACCACTTGTCAAAATTAAACATATAGTGTTCAATATTACTACAGCTTGTTACCCCTGCCACAAACGCACATATACAATTACTTAAAAGCAACAATATAACATACACTCGTAAATCTTTCCAGTACTTCATATATTGTCATTTTAGTTGTCCATATATCAACAATTCCTTCACTAACATTCCCAACTTAAATGCGATCATTGGAAACAGGAACAAACAGAAATATAGCAGGCTACTTATCCATTGTTTCTTACAAAGGAGGTACAAGCCTACAAGTGTAGTCGCAATGCCTAGTGTCCACCAGTAGATTTTTAATATTACAGTAAGATTAGTAGTGACTTGTACAGCAAATAACACTATAAAACTGATAGCCCAGAATGAATAGACTATTTTCCAGTTTAAACAGGCATTCAATATATCTTTATATCTTATCATTTTGAAAATGTAATTTGTAAATCACCATATCTTGTGAATAAATGTTTGATTAACCGCAATATCTGATGTGTGGAGGAACATGGTAATACAAAACGCAACAAGTAATATTCCCACATTTTTCCATTTTTTCTTGTATAGTTGGTATATAAATGAAGGGATTAACCATATTCCTAAACCTAAATAGAATGATCTTCCATTTATATATAATTGCCCCAACTCAAAATCTCCAAATTTAATGACAGGTTTGAAATTAAGCCAATATATTGCATTAGGATCAAATGGAATTGTATTAAACAAGTAAAAAATCATGAATAGCAATATGATTGATATTCTAACATCATCTAAACAAGTAAGTAGTATCCGTTTCATAACTCATGAATTATAGACATTATTCCTCTAAAACAGATTGGAATAAAAAACATTACGGCATTTAACCATTGCTTTTTTCGTAACCAATAGCATCCAGATATGGTAAAGACGCAACAACCAATAATCTTTATAATGAATAATACTTCTATTATAGAGAAGAATAAATTCCAGTTATTCCGTAGTGTTCCTATTACAAGTAGATAGATGAACCATATTATATACATGGTCTTCCAGTTTAAACAATACTGTCGTAATCTATTCATTGTTCCATTCTTGAAGTTGTTTATGTAATATCTTTAATGGTATCGCCACGTGCAAGTAAAGTGAATCATCTCCTGCTGTATAACCATCAATGAAAAGCGTGTTTCTCTGTAATAGCATTTCTTGATTATAAGGTTTCAAACGGCTGATAAAACAACCTCGTTCCAAGGGCATAGGGCTTGAACTGTATATATCCTTAACACAATCTATTTCCCAGTTAGCCAGTGTCAGGTAAATACTATCCACTTCTTCTGGAACCCAAATCTTCATTACCGCAATACTGTCCATTTCATTATTATCCCAGTATAGTATGTCTACTTGTCCTACCACATCACCAGTTTCACCTGTTATAAAGGTTACTTTAGAGAACATACCAGAGCCATTTGCACACCACGTGCTTTCTGCTTGCTCAATCTTGTCTGCCAGATACTTCTTATCACTTTTAGACACTAACGTATCTCCAATAATATCATGCACGATTCCAAATGAAGAAGCTATTCTGTATTGTGCTTCCTCATAAATATCAACGTCTTTACTATCATATCCTGCAATGATACTGTCTATCACTTGTTCGTATCTATGCAAGTATGAATTTATAGGCTTGTTTGAACAAGAAGCTAAGCCTGCAACCAGTATAAAGAGTAACAAATGCTTCATTGTAATAATATTAAGGTTGGTGAGTTTTTATCATGATAAGTATATAGACATACCACGATAATAACTCACTTACTTGTTTGTGATTAATCTTTCCACCTATTCTCCAAGTTCTTTTGTTTCTTCTTTAAAGCATTGTGTATAAGTGCAACAACACCTAAAACTAGTAATCCTGCAATAATTTCCATTTGTTATTAATATTAAATTGTTAATATGCTTGGTTTTACTTGGAGCGACCACTAACCGCTTTTGACATTTTATCGTATATCTGTCCCTTGAAATGGTAATATGAGGCATACTTTTGTACTTCCTCCGTATCCCAGCTTCCTAAACTGTATGATTTTGTTTGCGAATAATGTCCATACTTGTCTAGTATCTTGACCGTTAATGTGATGTTGTATGTTCCTTTGCCTTTGTGTAACTTGTTGTATATTTTCTCTTCCATATTATACACATCTTTCATGTTAGAACCACGTAAAGGCATCGTTATTGTTATCTCCTTCCCTTTGTAAGAAACTTTGCAAGTACTAGAGCTACACGATGCAAATATCATACACCAAAGAATCAATACAATCAAAATCAAATAAGTATGTTTCATTTTATTCATGTTATTAGTTTATAATCTTAATTGAAAACAGAAGAATTTACTCTAAAAAATTCTTTACATGATCTATTCTTTTTTTATCAAGCTAATTATAATTCCTAGAATTAAAATACATAACCATGTATAATGTCCGTCAACAAGAGTTATTATCGCCATTGGCAAGCTAACGATTATTGATAAGGCAAACACCGCACAACTAGGAATAAATAACATAACAATACCAGCGACTATTACTGCTGCCCAAACAATCGTATTCATAGTTTACTTATCTTTTTTAATAACTTAACTAGAACGATAATTAATGCAGCTAGTCCAAACAGACCAATAATACAATAGAAACCTATCTTGAACCACTCCCAGATATTAGCATCACTTATCTGGAATGTTTGCCAAAAGGCATAATTCTTTTCAGGTTTTTCATACGGTTTAACTAGGTCTGTTTCAATTTTACCATTTTCAAATCGTAAATCCTTAACGGCTATGATGTCTGTTGCAGAGCCAATACTAACATACTTGTAATCTTGTTCTGCTAAAGAATTAAGCAGGATAACGTGAGCTTCCTTTTTTCCAGAATTTCTAAAAGCTAATTTATCTGCATATTTTCTAATAGAAGATCGTTTATCTAAATTGGAAATGACATTCGCACCTTGCTCAATGGGAACAAATTTCCTTTTAGTTTCAATCCATTCATTATCTACTTTCTTGGCAACAAAGAATATATCATATGAATTGTCAGTGTATTCTAAAACAGAGAATTTGATATTTATAAGTTTCTTAGAACTTGCGTCTAGTGCAAGCGCAACTAAATCTGAATGTATTTGTTTTACTGTTTTTGTACTAGGGAGATTTAAAATTATTTGTTCCGCTTTACTATATTGTGCGGCACTCGTGGTGTATGCTAGTAATAATATGAATAATATTGCAATTCTCATAATTAGTATAAATAACTTCCCAATCCCCCAAGAAGTATTAATACCAAAAAAGAAGCGTGGGAATTGTCAGTCTATTCACTTTGAGGGTCTGGACTCCCTTTCATACAAATAAACAGCTACCCCACGCTAAACCAGTATATATAATTGGATTGTATATATGGCAAGCATGAGCGTTTGTACTGTTTATCCCTGTATGATGAAATTGTCCAGATTCCAAAGTGAGGATAAAACTAAACGCTTCTATTATCTAATATGTTACCAGACAGGTTTTATCCTGCCCAGTGTCATACAAAGGTAGATAATTTTTAGCATCCAACAAACGCCACTACGGGGTAGCCGTGTAACAAATTTATGAATTAATCATCGCCCGCTGCCAGACAACGGGTATTCTATTGTAATTTAGAATTAGATTAATTACTCTATAAACCATTTATAGGTGTTGTCACCATGTAACGCCCTATCTATTCCTTCCGTTAATTGCGTGGCATTTAATGACCTATCGAGGAAATTATCTATATAAGAAGATTTATTCGCACCTGTCAACATGTTGTAGAATTTCCATAAATTTATTTCATTCTCTCCATGCTCCCTCTTGAAATTGTCATCGTTGTAATACGCCTTCGCCACCATGTTAATCTGGCTATCCGTCAACTCCATGCATGGTAAACGTTTCTTCTCTCTGGCAGGTAAACATTGATACAACCTACTTTTACCCAAGAATTGTGCGAATTGATGTTCCGTGAGGTAAGAACCAGTGAAACTCTTCATCAACCTTAAATGCTTGTCTGCATCGTACTGTTGGAATAACTTCATAACACCTCTAAACAGGTCATGGTAACTCATCGCTCTTAAATCAGTCTGGAAACCATCCGTGAAAGTACACAGGTTACAACATACCTTGTTCTTGAATCCAATCGCTACACTGAACCTTTCTGATGTCTTCTTTGAATAGAGGTTCTCCCTGTTATACGCTCTCACTCCCGTGATACATAAATTAACCCTGTTACCGTTTATAGATTCATAGATAGTCGGTATCTCAAATGCGAACGCCATTCTTTCATAATAGATGGTCTTGTCACTTTCCAGTAATTCAGATACTGGTTTATGTATGGCTTCTGGAATCCTACCTTTTATAACGTGGCTAACCATTATATCTGGTTCATCTATGCTTTCCCCTCTAAACAATTCACTAGCCACCTTATGCACTGTTTCAATAAATGCTGGATGGGATATTGTCATCTCGTTATCCTTGCTGAACACTGGCACGATACAATCATTCTTTAAATGTAGCATATCTACTGGTGAAGTGTTAGCTTCAATGAAATGCTTTCTCCTTTTGTCTTTTTTAATTGGTTCATTTACCACTTCATAAGGAGTGTAGGTAGGTTCTTCTTGCTTGACGTTATCACTGCCAAATAAAACTGGCAACAATCCTTCATTCTGGCTTGAAATTAATATTGACGTGTTCATAATCTAGTCTATTTAACGGTGGTGGAATTATTAGAAATTTCAGTTTATATATACAATTCATAAATTCTCCACCAACCTTGATTTATAAAGTTCATTATCACTTTTACTTGATTTATTTATTCTCTAGCGTTATGCCAGTTAAAAAATTGAACTGGAAATACATTTATGGTTTAATTGCCAATGGTGGTGAGAATTATTGTCCCTATTGGCTATATATACCAATCCAGACAAAAACTCACCAACCTAAATTTTCATATCTTATCGTTAGCTGAATAACTGTAATAACCCTCTTCATAATAGAGAACGTAATCCAGTAACTCTACATCTATATATGAAAGTGCAATCTTTACCTGTTGTACCAGTTCATCATCCTGTTTAGTTGGCTTTATATCACCAGAAGGTTGATTTATGCAAACTATCACGCTTTTACAATTAGAGAGTGCAGCCAGTTGTACTATAAACCTTATATCCGTGATGTTGTAAGATAACGCACCTTCACTGATTGTGGATACACCCAGTACTTGGTTCCTACCATTTAACAGGATAACTCTAGTTGAGATATGGTGTTCGATGGTATCTTTAAACGGGGATACCAGTAACTCGTGCACGTCCCTAGCCATTTTGATTTTATACCTTTTAGAAGGTTTGGTATTGTTCCTGTACACCAGTTCTACCACTGGTACTTTTATCAATTCCTCATTCATGATATTGTTTTACTTGATTTTTAATTTGAATACGTTAATGGTAATGAAATTTAGAGAGTTGTAGGCTTGTCAGGTTTGGCAATGGAGAGGAAAGATTCTTGCTTATACTGCCTGTTTAGAAAGGTGATACTTCCTTCACTTTGGTATAACAATATCTTTCCCCTTCCCACTGCGCTCTCTGTCCCTGTATCTTTAACTACTCTTCCAAGTAGGCGAATTTCTTAATCTGCATCTTTGTTTTAGTTCCAGCATAAACGGCGGGAGTTTCAACCTGACCGCATAACACTATGGTTTTGCCTTTAAGCGTCAGGATAAGCTGGTCTAGCATCATGTTCTTGGCGAGAGAGTAAATGAAACGTAACTTGTCCCCATGTTTCTGTTCTATGGCAGGGTCACAGGGAATGTCATCTGGCGTGATGTCCCCTTTCTGGCTCGCACGAACAAGTTGAGTGTATTTAATCTCTTTCACCTCTTCCTCTCCCAAGGCACAAACCAGTTGTAATTGTTGAGGGTTTTCCCCTTTAAAGTCAATAACAGTCATTTCATCACCAACCTTAACGGGAGTGGGTAATACCGCCACCTGATTTTTAAACTTTTCAATCAGTTCAGGATTGAGTTCAAGGGAATTGTTAGGTTGTGCAACCTCCAAATTTTGGTAGTAAGTTTTCAAGTTCATAATTGATAAGATTTTGATTAATTAATTTAATTTTCTTCACTCTTGGGGTGGGGGTATAAATGGTTACACTACCCTAGCGTGGAATACTCTTTATATATAATGCCAACATGAAATTGAAAGGGAGGGGGTGTTTTATAGAGGGTAGGTATATATGTTTGTCAAAGATACAATACGGCTTCCTCCACCTCTTCTTCTGGCTGGGAAACTCTCTCTTTATAACATTTAGTATTTATCAACGAAGTAAGGAAATATTGTAAACTATGTATCTGGGATGGCAGGTTGGGACATAATTTAGGTAAGTTATATTTCAATGAATAATAATTGTAATGCTTCTTGGCGTTTCTATCTCCATTTCTAACTGCCGTTTCCAGTTCCTCCTCTGGTTGATCGTACCTGTGAATACATAACACTTCCATTAGCTTGAAATCGTATGGAGGTGGGATAACATTCTTCTCTATACAATAGTTATATATAATATCGTATTTCTCTCTGGCTAGTTTATCAAAAGTTCTCAGTCCAAAATTACTTTTAGCATGTGGGGTATCCAGTATGATGTTGTTATCCGTGATAAGGAAGAAATTATTAACTTCCACCAGTTTATGATACTTTATTGCCAAATCTATATATTTCTTTACGGTTTTTGGAGATAAGTTTAATCGTCTTGAGATTTCTGTCTTGTTATAGTAAATAATATTGGTATTATTGATACATAAACATTTAAGTAGCACTAGGAAGGCTTTCAATTCATCAGGAATATCTTCCAGTAATAAATCTTTCTTGAACCTGACCCAGTTACTCTTTGGAATGTCTACATGATACGTGACGGGTGTGGTTAACTGTCCTTCATTGTTCCTGTAATTATACTCTTTACGCAGGAAGCCTAAATCTTCAAATTTGGCAGTGTACTTGGAAATAGTATCTACATCTTTAATGCCTGTAACCTCACGAAGTGTTTCCCTCAGTACATGGGATTCACCTGTTTCATAATCTGATTTAAAAAGTAACCATGTAAATGTATAAGTTTCATCTAGGTTCAGTTTACCCGCAATATCTCTCGTTATGATTCTATAATCCTTCTTTTCTTCTTCATTCGCCATTATTAATTCCAGTTTGAAACAACCATCTAAAAATGATCTATGGATTCACTGGTTCTGCTTTTATTTAGTGGGATAGGCTAGCAAGCCTGTAACACCAGTACTAGTTATTAGTTTACTAGTTAATAGTATGTACCCTGTCAATTCCCTAAAAGCATACCCCATCAAATCCCCAACTTTTAAATATTAATCTTCATGGAGGGATAATCTCTCTATTTCAGGTTGGAATCTCTGGTTACATGAAATATAGTTATATCATGTAGCTTTATAGATTAATCTTTACAGGGTGGTAGTATCTGGATTCTGGTATTCTCATCTGGAACGTAGTATATCTTCCTCACTTTATCTACCTGTTTTTTAATCTTTTTCAGCCCCTTAGACTTTATCCAGAAACCTATGGATACCTTGTTGTCAGGGATGCCAGATTGTATGGCTAATCGCCTTAATCGCTCGTAAGTGTACATGATTTGATAATTTGATTGGTTAGTACGGTGTATCTAGTTTAGTGCCACTTGAAGACCAAAAATTACTCCTTACAGGTGGACTTGCAAGGAGTAACAGGAATCTTTTATATAATTGTTTCAAATGGTATGTTTTGATCTTTAAGATGATACAAAGATATTAAACATCTGGGATACCGACAAATAGAGTATAGGTATTCTTTAAAAATCGAGTTGAGGTATATATAAAGTGAGAATATTGAAGATAAGGGTAGCTAACAGGCAAGTTTTCAAGTTATAGATATACTTGTACTGGATATATTCAGGTTGGTGAGTTTTCAACGGATCGGGTATATAATAGTAAAATGCTATCAATTCTTCACTTACCCAAGAATGAATTTCGTGCAAGTATATTTTTGAAATTTTCTAGTAACGTGTAACTTTAACCTGATAAATAATGATATTAGCGTTATGAATGAAAAAATCACGATAGAAGATGGTATCTTATTTTTTCCATTAAAGGTATTTAGAAGGATTGAACCCCTTTTGAAAGAATGTTTTGGTTTCAGTAGAGAATTAATTAAGGAAGAAATAGAACATCTTGTAGCCTCGTTGCCGCTTTTAGAGAATGACTTTCAAGATTCAAAGTTTGCTAAATACTGGTGTAGTCTGGATTCAGACGGAATGAAAGGCTGTTACTTTGATCGTGCCGCATTTTTAATGGACACGGATTTATGTTTATGTTTTGAGGCGGGAGGGGATGAAACTAATTTATTCAAACTTGATCCAAAAGTTAAAAATGAACGGGACGACATAGAGTACACGCTTTTATTTTTGGGATTGTTATATAACAGGCTTGCATATGCTGAAATGGATAGAAGTAATTGCACTCTAAAACCTGATAAATATATTATCCAGTCATCTATTATTACAGGTGATAACAAGGAAATTGTGGAATCTTATGATTTTACTGAAAATGTGCAAATTAATAACATTCATAATCGCCAGCAAGATATGCTAAAGCTTTACAGGTTCATGCTGACGAGCGAACAACCTATCACGTTAAGAGGGAAAGATCACAAGGCGATCACGTTGACTTGTGCCCAAAGTTGGCTAGTGGAATTACTGGAAAATGAATTTATCAAAAACTGGGGATTGAACAGGAATAGAACGAGGCAAGAAATCCTGCAAGAAGTAGACGAGTTGCTTGAAGAATCAAAACGGCGAGTTAAAGATGTTGATGATAAAACCAAAATGCCAAGCGGGAAAGACCCTCTAGTGAATATCTTGGCGTACGGTACGTATAAACTATTACAACATCATCCCTCGTTCGCTTCTCCTGAAAATGCCCCAACAAGAATAACAGCCACCCAAGTAGAATGTATTATTAGATATTTAAATTACTTGGAGATTCCGTATTGCGAGAACGCACATGATCTACAAGAGAGTCTTGACACTTTATTACGTAAATTGCAAAAACAGAATTTTCAACCAGACCTTCACTCTTATACTTTTGGAGCCTCCCCTGTCCATTTTTCCAAGTAAACCTGTTGCAAGTATTTTTTATATAAAACCATGGGCTTCCATGGTTTATTTTTTTGACTTTCCCAAAATTGGATAATTCAATTTTAACATTTATTGGCTTTCTGCCTTTGAATTTATAAGTTTCATTTTTGCATTGTCAATCAAGAACGACGGCGCGCACCTCTTCCAAGATTGAGAAAACATATTGTGAAATATTAAAATTTAAAGAAATGAAAAATTCAATTAAAACACAGGAAGAATTAAACAATCAAGTTGAAGAAGTAAAAGTAAACGTTATGGATTTGAACGAATTAAAAAAGAAAATGGCTAAAGCTAGAAAAGATTTAACCAGCTTGGAGAACAAGAACATGAATCCTGCCGTTATCGAGGCACAGAAGAAGATCGTGGAAGAGCTGGAAGTGGAAGTTGCCAATCATCCAGAAATGAAGGCAAGCGAGATAAAGGTTAAACCTGATTTTATCACCTTTGAAGTGGTGGATGGCGATACCTACCAGAAAACAGAGGTAAGTAAAAAATTGGCTTTTGTTGAAAACAATCGACCTATTGATTCCAAGAAGGTGGGTACTTTTATCTCTATCATTTCAGATGGAAAGTACGAGAAAGCCTATCCCGTTATCGTGATTCCCGCCGCTTCACTTGTGGAACAGGGATACACGGTAAAAGATATTGAAGGTAAGCCCATCCCTCAAGAAGAGGTAGAAGATTATTTTGTTGTTCTGGACGGTCAGCACCGAAGCATAGCTTTCGCCAGAATAAACGCCACTGGTGAAACTCGTGTTATTCCTAACGTTAGGATTAAAGAGAAAGAGAATGTAGGGGAATATCTTGTTGATATAAACAGGGTAGGCAACTGGAATACCAAGGATAAAATAACGGTAGCGGCTTTGGTGAATAAAGAGGATGAATTACTGAATGTTATGGCGAAACGCATGGAAGAGGGTTTTAATCCTTCCACGTTGGGGTTAATCTACGCCAAGAAAAAATTATCTGACAAGGCAACGAGCTTGGCGTTAAAAGGGGAAGAATATACCTTACCACAGGGAGCGGAAATTAATATAAAGAGAGGCAACAAGTTCATCACGCTCTGTCAAATGGCAGGAATTGAAGTAAAAGATATTACCAAACGATATTTCATCGAGGGATTTGAAGGGTATAGTAGTGCCACAAGTGAAGAAAAAGCTTTCGATGCTCTGGGTAAACTGGGAAGCTTGGAAGATAAAGCGAAGAAGTTTAAAGCGGTGAAATCTGGTAATGACTTTATCGCTCTATTAAAAAAGGCTAGCAAGTAATAAAAAGGTTCTGGTTTTAGCTAAACACGTGTGAAGTCTGATAATGGCTAAAACCAGAAACCTTCATTGTTTAATTATAATATTAATAACATGATTGATTTAGAAAAAAGAAGAGAGCTGGGTAAAGCTCCAAAACTGACAACTGAAGAGTT
This sequence comes from Butyricimonas hominis, assembly GCF_014287455.1. Taxonomy (NCBI): domain Bacteria; kingdom Pseudomonadati; phylum Bacteroidota; class Bacteroidia; order Bacteroidales; family Odoribacteraceae; genus Butyricimonas; species Butyricimonas hominis. The sequence continues at coordinate 485,024 of NZ_JACOOH010000004.1, read as the reverse complement.
GGTGTGGAGTATCAATCATCATTACAATGATGCAGAGATACTGGCAATAACATCCGAGTTGCGAACCTCCTTGCAAAAAAGGATAAATGCCTACAATGATGAATGCTTCAAGGTGGTGAACGAGGGTACGGAAGAAGAGGATGAAGAGTTTGACGAGGGGGAATACGATTCAATGATTGCCAAGTTGCAAACAGGTGCTAGAGAAATTCTAGTGAAGGAACTGGAACGGGGAATCAGTGAAGACGGTTGGAATCCAGATTTGTTGAACGAGTTGAGGATTGAATACTAGTTCTAAAGTGAGGTTTCTGTGGTTGTTTCAAATAACGACCACGGATTCCTTTAATCACCAAAATTTGAAGTCGGTGAGAAAATAGCTGGAACGGTATATAATACCTAAACGACAGTAAAAACTCACCACCTGTAAAATTGGATCACATGAAGAGATTATTTCAAAAATTGAAGTTTGAAGTTATCCCAGCGATATTGAAAAAGGGACAACGTTTGATTGACGCTTTAAAAACGATAGGATATAAAAACATTCCAAGTGACGTGATACTGGATAAAACGTTAACGGGAATCGGTGCCACTTATCAGGAATTACACGCAAAACGTCATTCAATTATCATAGAACCGACTTTGCCTGTGATACATGATAAAGCGTACGGTAAAGATGAGATATTGCCAGTTTACGAAAATTGTAAAGTTCCTGACGTGAAACGGTATTTGCAAAGGGCTGGGGTTAAGTACAAGAAGATTCTTACCACGCCAGAAAGTTTCTGGAAGGTAAAGAAAGCGTGTGAAGAGTTGAAACTGGATATGCATGGTATGTTCTTTTGCCTGTTTGATGAATGTGAAAAAGTGACGGAGGATAGCGATTTTCGTAGGAAGATAACAAAACCGATGAAAGATTTCTTCCAGTTTAAAGGTAAGGCGTTCGTGTCAGCAACACCGCTAGAGGTGAGTGATCCTCGATTTGAAAATTTCAAGTGGATAAAGGTCAAACCTGATTTTGATTACAAGAAACCTTTGAATCTAATTATTACTAATAGCTATGAAATGTCCGTTCGTAAATTGTTACTGGATGATCTGGCAAACAGTTCTTGCGTGTTCGTCTTCCTGAACACAACGGATGGAATTGATAAGATCGTGAACACTCTTGAAATAGAGAATCAATCGAGGATATTCTGTTCCAGTAAAAGCGTGAGCAAGCTAAAGAAGAAAGGTTACACGAATGTCGCAAGTTTATATTCAGAACCTATCGCCAAGTACAACTTTTTAACCTGTCGATTTTACTCCGCACTGGATATAATATTGAAAGTTAAACCAGATATAGTGATGCTTACCAACTTGTTTGAAGCAGAACATTCAATGATAGACCCGTACACGGAAGCGGTACAAATATGCGGTCGTTTCAGAAAAGAGATTAACGGTAGTACATTTAATTCGATCACTCATGTTACTAACGTTCGTGACAGTTTGAAGGTAAAAACGGATGAAGAGATTGATATTGAACTGGAAGAGAAGTTGAAAACTTACGAGGATTTACAAACTAGGTACAATACAGCCACAGATAAAACACGGAAGGAAGCTATACTTGATGATATAAGGAGATTAGGTTTAGCTGAATTTGCCACTCAACTTGATGATGGATTACTTGAAATAGATTACTTCGCTATTGACAACTATTACAACAATGAAAGGGTAAAACGGTATTATCTATCTGGGAATGCTTTAAAAGAATCTTACGAGCGAACAGGGCATTTTATAGTTAGTTACAGGAACGTGTTTTATGCGGTAAGTGATAGCGTCAGGATGGAATTGAAACAGTTGCCAACATTCGCTGAACGCTGTAAATTGATGCTTGATAAATTGAACAAGTTACAGGGTGATCCAGAGCGTGATTTTTATATTGATATTCTCAAACAGGGAAAAGATGGAGAATTGATAGTTGAAGCGTACGAGAAGCTGGAAATAGAGGTGTTTGCAAACAAGAAGTACCAGAGGGCAGAGATAAAAAAGGCTCTGGATAAATGTAATATAGAATTATTACGATTTAGTGTTGAGGTGGTACAAGAAGTAAGAGGAACCTTCCCTTTAAACGTGCCAATACCGATGGATGAGATTCAATCTAAATTACAGAACGTATACAAGCGGTACGGTATTGATTATAAAGTGAAGAAAAATACCATTGAAGATTATTACGATGTTAGCTTTTCATACAGCAAGAAACCGTACACGTACACACTTAAAGCGGTAAAAGAGAATTTATTTAAATAACCACAACTAAAGGATTTGTTAATGAACTTTAGAGAGTGATGCCTGTTGATGACATTGATTTTTAATTATTTGATGGATTTTTCTGGTTGTAAAATTATTGTTGGTGAATTGTTTACAGAATAGGTATATAAAAGAAATTAGATGATATTTTTTCACTCGCAAAAATTTGTTTAGAACAACATATTTATAATATCTACTTTATGAATAAAGAAATTTAAAAGGAAGTAGTAAAAAACATAATTACTATAATTCTCTTTGTTCTATTTTTGATGCTTTTATGCTGAATATATTTTTATAAAATTAGATTAAGATGAAATATTTGTTGCTATATTTGTAAAATAGGTGGAAGCATATATGTTTATATGCATGATATTTTAATTTGCAAATAGAAATGTTAGTTGCTGATATTAAAGAAATAATTGAAAACAATAAAGGTGATATTGCTTTTATCATAGGAAATGGTATTAATCGTTATTCGACTAATTCTAACGTACTCTCTTGGAATAACTTGTTAATTCAGTTATGGAGTGATGTTTCGTTACATACATTAAGTAAGATTCCTCCAGGTATTTCTTTGACCGAATTTTATGACATTTTAGACCTAGAAAATACTCAAAATAAAAACTTACAAACAAGGATTGTAAGTTTGATGTCTAAGTGGGAGCCCCTCAATCATCATCAATTGATTACCAATAGAATTAGAGATATTAATGCCCCCATTCTAACAACTAATTTTGAAGATACTCTTGCTAAAGCATGTAAACTGAGTTTGTTTAAAACGAATAAGGGAAAATTTACAGATTTTTATCCTTGGACGAGCTATTATGGAGATTCGCAACTTGTATCTCCTATAGATGGTTTCGGAATTTGGCATATAAATGGAATGATCAATTACCACAGAAGTATTAGACTCGGTTTAAGCCATTATATGGGAAGTGTTGAAAGAGCAAGGAATTTTATACATAAAAGAAATGAGGAGAACTTATTTTCTGGTAAGAATATGAACAATTGGAGAGGATTCAAAACATGGCTACATATTATATTTAATAAATCTCTTTTTATTTTTGGTTTAGGACTTGAAGAGAATGAAGTTTTTTTGCGGTGGTTATTAATTGAGAGAATAAAATATTTCAAACAATTTCCTGATCGAAAGCACAAAGGTTGGTATATCTCTAAAAAAGAAGACAATGCAGGAAAAAAATTCTTTCTTGAAAGAGTTGGATTTGAAATAATTGAAGTTGATGATTATTCTGACATATACGAAAATATTTGGAAATAAAATGTAAAGATACGACACTGTCCAGAATTTTGTTTATGCAATCTTATGGACAGTGTCTATCCTTAATAGTATTTAGTCTGCTGGTAAACCTAATTTGTCAAACAGTATTTGATTACGTTTTTTAGCATCACTTCTAATTTTATCAAAAGTCATCACTTCTATATACCCATTATATCTCCTAGATTTAAACGTGTAATATCCCTGTCCATCTGGGGTTTTATAAAAATCCCGTCGCTCTAATATCTTTACTAAAGATGGGGTTAAATCACTAATAATATACACATAAAAAGGTGTTTCTTTTGTAATATTTATCGTTCGTCCTTTTCGATTCGTAACTTTTCCGTTCAATAAATCTTCAATGTAACGCTCTACTTGATCTACAGGATTTTTAGAATCATCATTATCAATATAATTATCCCGTTCTGGTTTTTTAAATTCGATGATTGTTATAGAGTTATAAGGGGGGTCTTTTTCTTCAACAAAAGCAAAAGCATTTGAAAAAATTAAAATATCAGGTCTATCATCAGGATTTTCAGAAACCTCAATATATTTTAATGTACTAAAAAATTTATCAGAAGCAAGATAAGTATGATATGACAATCTTTCATCTATCATCCATAAATTTTGTTTACTATATGGAATTATGTCCGATGTTGATCGGATAGGAAAAAAAAGGCTATGAACAATATCTTCATTTGCATATTTGTCTTCATCGCTTTCCTTACTTACAAGATAATCTAATAAATCAATTACCGCTTTTCGATGTGTAACGTATCTTGCTAATTCAGATTGTCCAATTTCATTTAGACCTGTTAAATAGCTTTCGTACAAATCTTGATATTCATCTAGATTTGTAATATCTTTTTTCTTCTCAATTAATTCTATACCTTGCTTTTTTATATCAGCTTTCCAATCAGTTTCAATTTTATATAATTCAATGTCTAGATTTTGCTTTGATAATCCAGCCTGCAATTTCTTGACTTGTTCGGGTCTTCTATTTAATACTGCTCGATATTGAGGCATTTCAGTATCGATTACAGTTCGATAAATTTCAACTTTTTGATTTTGGACATCATTAAGGTAATCAGCTATTAAAGATTCTACTGCGTTTACTGCATGACGACGTATTTTAGACAAACTAATTTCTTCTGTTTCTTCTTCTTCCTCATCTTCTTCATTTGTTGGAAAACAAAAGTTCGTTCTTTCATTATTGACAGACCTATCTAATAACTCACTAACAATGAAAGCTGCGTAATAAAAAGGAGAAGAATCTTTAAATACTACTGGTTTTTTACCTAAATCAATAATTCGTTTACCTAGCCACTCTTCTATGACACTCCTATTATGTGCACAAAAGTGTAACCTATGGCTTTGGGAGGAGTTTGATTTAGATAAATATACTGTAAAATAGTCTTCTCCAATATTGAATCCTTGTTCTTGTATCTTATTACTAAATGAGGTAGAATATCTATTATTCAAGTCAATATGATCCCCGTTTTGATTATAAATAATGATATGGGGCATTTGATTTGTAATAAAATATAATTGGAAATGAGTAATTATGGCATCAGCAATCTCACCCAATCTTTTAGGCGTATGACGTTGATATTCTGTTAAAAAATCAAATAAAGTACATGTAGTTTGATAAACTCTTTCATCTGTATCAGTTTCTGTATAATTTTCAAAACCTTGTTTAGTGTTCTTTAGAGATAACGATCTCTTTTTAAACACACCTCCTTCTCTAAAAACACTACTAATTTCTAAATATTTGAATGCTTTTAGACATACAAAACGTCCTATTCCTTTTCCCCCGATATTTAATTTATGGTCAGAGTCCGCCTCTGTAAACGAAATAAGATTAGCCTCATTTAATCCAATGCCGTTATCTTGAACTTTAATAGCTCTTATTGGGTAATTATCATTATCAGCGATTGATTCCAAAGTTTGTGGTTTGCCGTTTCTGATCAAAGTAATCAATACCTTTCCCTCCTCATCTTCATCCATTAGATCTGCTGCTGCACGTTCGAAAATTGAATGTATGGAATTGCTAATTAATTCAAATAATGGCATTAATCCTTTTTTACGAGATAGAACTGTATTCCTTATCTTATTAGCTATATTACTTTTGGCTATTATTTTATCTACCATAATACTTTATTTCGATATTTTATAAGACAAAACTACGAAATAAAATAGAAAAGTAAATATTGGTTATCTGATAAAAACGCTTTTCAAAAATATCTGTACCTTTTTTATTAGTGAATAATAGCCAGAAGATACATTGCTATATACCTTTCTGGCTAAAACCCACCTTACTTGATTTATCAACTTCAAATGTAGCTAAAGTAAATTACTCATAGCTTCATCTATCTGGTCATTCTCGAAACTATCCAGATAAATTTGTGTTACCTTTTCAGAACTATGCCCCAATGCTTCACAAATGAGTGATGTACTTACACCTGATCTTTTGAGTGTGGTTGAGAATGAGTGTCTAGCAACGTAGGTTGTCAACTTCTTATCTAAATCTAATTCAACTCCTAATGCTTTCAAATGCTTGTTTACCTTACCAATAACTTTATGAATCCTATTTATTTTCTGCTGTTCCGTTTTGTGAAATGTTGATAGAATAGGGAAAATGTAAGGATTGCTAGGTGATTTATATTTGTTGATAATTTCCATAGCTTTGGGTTGCAACGGTAATTGTATCAGCTTCTTTGTCTTCTTTCGCTTATATGCCAATCGTCCATCAATGATATTATCATATTTGATTCTTGCCATATCAGTGAAGTTGATACCTCCCATGAAATAAGAGAAAGTGAATAAATCAATGGCTAATTCTTTATAAGCATTATTTGTGGAGGTCGATACGATCTTTTTTACATTATCTTTCACAATAGCCCGTTTGGGAGTGTCTTCATGTAGTTTTGAAACATTATAATCTTTAAATGGGTAAAGATCGGCTTTGACATACTTTTTTTTGATAGCAATGTTATATACTGCTCTTAAAGTACGAAATCGGATACCGATAGAGTTTTCTGCACTTCCATTCTTTCTTTGCCAATCTTCATATTTTTGTAACCATTGTACATCAATATCGGAGAAGTAAATATCTAAATGTCCGTTGAACTTTAATAGATTCTTATAAACAAATTTATGCGATAAAGCATAACTAATTCTATCTGCGTTGTATAAGCGTTGAATTTGTTCTTGAAATAATTCTCCTACTGTTTTGCGTTTTGTTGGGTTATTTACTTTATCAATGAGGCTTTTGCTTGTAAAGTCCTTCTTTTCAATTTGTAAATCAACAATATTATCTGTATATTCTTTAATTTTGTCTGTAATAAGTCTTTGAATTGCCATATAATTGGGGCAATTAGTTTTAGGCTTATTCTTTTTGGTATCCCAAAAATTCGGATGAATATTAATGCCTAAACTCACATATTTAGGTTTCCGATTTTGAGTAACTCTTAGCATTAAAGGGTGATTCCCATTCTTTAATGTTTTTGATGTGTAGTAAACTACTGAAACAGAAGTATTCATGTCTAAATTCTGGTTTAAACATGGTTTAAACATCTACCTCAAAACCTCCCAATTTTACCCCCAAAAGAAAACCACCTACTTTCGTAAGTGGTTCATTTTCGGTGACCTCGGTGGGACTCGAACCCACGGCCCATTGATTAAGAGTCAATTGCTCTACCAGCTGAGCTACGAAGTCTTCCTTGTTGCGAGCGGTTTTAACCGTTTTGCGGGTGCAAATATGCAACAATATTTTTTAATCTGCAAGAAAATTATTCTTTAATGTTGTGATAAACGTTGGTTACGTCATCATCTTCTTCTAATTTTTCCAGCAATTTGTCGACGGTTTCTCTTTGTTCCTCGGTTAATTCTTTTGTATCGAGAGGAATACGTTCGAACTCTCCACTGGTAATCTCGTATTTGCTATCTTCCAGATATTTTTGGATAGCACCGAATGATTCGAATGCACCGTAGATAATCACGTGGTTTTCCTCGTCTTCAAAGATTTCGTCGGCACCGTAGTCAATCATTTCCAACTCGAACTCTTCGAGATCGAAGTTTTCGGGGCGGGAGATTTTGAACACGCATTTGCGGTCGAACAAGAAGTCCAGACTTCCGGTTGTTCCCAGTGAGCCGCCGTATTTGGAGAAACAGTGGCGCACGTTGGCAACGGTACGCGTATGGTTATCGGTAGCGGTTTCCACTACAACGGCGATACCGAAAGGTGCATACCCCTCGTACACGATTTCCTTGTAATCTGAAGTGTCTTTTGAAATGGCGCGTTTGATGGCACGTTCCACGTTTTCCTTCGGCATATTTTCCGCTTTCGCATTTTGGATAAGGATACGCAAACGAGTATTATTTGCTGGGTCTGGTCCTCCTGCTTTTACGGCAATATCAATCTCTTTTCCTATTCTCGTGAACGTGCGGGCCATGTTGCCCCATCTTTTTAGCTTCCGTGCTTTACGGTATTCGAACGCTCTTCCCATATTATTGTGAATATAATTTATTATACGATTTGGAACGCGAATTTAGTTTTTATACTGAAAACTTAAAAGGAATTCCATGATTTTCTGGTATGAAAGTATCTCATTCGACGAGTTCTACGCTAAAATCATCAATATAAATACCCTCGTCGGGGACAATAGCCTTGCCATAGGTGCGGATTTCCACCCGCAAATATTTTGCTCCTTCCGGGGCGGTGAATGTTTTGCTGTTGAAGACATTAATCCACCCGTCGGTTTGTTTCAGATAAGTTTGTGCTTGAATCGGTTTGTTGTATTCCGACGGGAGAGCCGTACTTTTGTTCTTTCGCCAGTAACAGTAATATTTCCACGAGAAATTAGCGGACGGGGCATTCACGAACATTTTAATCTCGTAGCGGGTGAGGGCCTCGACGGGAACATCTTGGTATAGATAAGTCTTTCCTTGTAGGAATACCGCTTGTCTTCCCGAATGTACTTTATCCTCACCCGTTTTTATGGCAGAACTGTCCCGTCCGTCTTTGAAAAAATGCCAGCTGTCAGGCTCTTTGGAAAGATCACTCCAAATCTCGAAGTCCCCGTTTTCCAATAAATTGATGCCATTTCCTTGTAATCCTCCTTCTTCCAATTCAAGAAAACTGCTTTCCACCCGGATGATTCGGTTCGTGTCTATGCTTTCCGTGAACGGGATGATTTTGCGTTTTTCTTTATCTCCCGTGCGATAGGTAACGGACAGGGTTGCTTCTCCTTTTCCGGCGGGAAAAGTCAAGAGTTCGACATGCCCTTGATTTGCTTCCCGATGCATCGGTTTCGTGATTGTCCCGAATGTATTCGTGTTTGAGCCTGTAAAATTGATGGCGGAGGGAACGAATGACAGTTCAAAATTCACGTTATCGACCTCTTCGGGTATATTTTCCAGCCTCACTTGCAATTGTGCCACCCTTCGATAAAGGTTTACAGTAAAGACTGCATCTTTATTTTCCGAGATACTTACACTTTGGAGAGACGTCAGTATATCATCCGCCTCTTCGAAAATCTCTCCTTTTTGAGGTAAACGAAGTAGTATATTTTCCAGTGTTTCTCCTGTATCGAAATTTATATCCGGGCAGTTAGCCACGCAAGCGAGGCGATAGCGTCCGAAGGGAAGTTTTGCCCGTAGCGTGTTTTCATGCAAATCATTTCGGGTGAAATGTTCGTGACGGACAACACGGTTATCCCGGTCTATGGCGAACAGAGCCAGCGTCTCGAAAGCCGGGGTATGAAGAGATGCATTACCGAGCGTGTAACTTTGGAACAAGAGTTGTGTTTCTTTTCCCGTGATTTCTTCGTCCCGGTTACAGGAAAAAAACAGCAATAGCCCAAAGAAGATAATTTTCCTCATAAACGCTAATTTATCCTTACTTAACAAAAGTAAGGAATAAGCGCGAGAAAATCAAGAATTATATATCTTGATTAGAAAATAGAAATCCCGATATTCGTGGTGAATCTTTCGAGTGTCTCTATACCCATGTACGAGTTTCCGTGTTCGTTTAGTTCAGGGCTCCACACAGCGATACTGAGTTTACCCGGGATAATGGCGACCACTCCCCCGCCTACGCCACTTTTACCCGGCATACCAACCCGGAACGCGAAATCTCCCGATTCGTCGTAGAAACCGCAGGTAAGCATCAAGGCGCTGAGGCGCTTCGAGCGGCTGACCGTTAGGATTTGTTCGTTGTTGTGCGGGTTCACCCCGTGATTTGCCAGAAAGAGAAAAGATTTTGCCAGATCCTCGCAAGTCATGACAAGGCTGCATTGATTGCAATACACGTCAATAAGCGAATCCACGTCGTTGTCGATGTTTCCGAAACTTTTCATGAAATATCCCAAGGCTTGGTTACGGCTGGCGTGTTCCTGTTCCGATTGGGCTACAATTTTGTCAAAATAAATATCTTCCGAGCCGGCGACTCCCCGCACGAACTGGAGTATCGCTTCTTTGGGACGGTGGTAGAGGTTCATCAATTTGTCCGTGACCACGAGAGCCCCGGCATTGATGAACGGGTTACGGGGAATGCCGTGTTCATGTTCAAGCTGGACGAGCGAATTGAAAGGAGTTCCCGACGGTTCCCGTCCCACGTATTGCCACAGGTCACTTCCCATGTGGCGCACGACCATGGCGAGCGTGAATACTTTAGATATACTTTGGATGGAAAACTTGGTCTGGTAATCTCCCGTGCCGATGATTTGCCCGTCCATGGTAGCTATGGCAATCCCGTACTGTCGCGGGTTCACGTTTGCCAGAGCCGGTATATAATTGGCGACTTCTCCTTTCCCGAAGAAAGGTTTTACCTCGTTATATATATTTTCGATAACTTCCTTGTAGTTCATAAGTTCAAAAACTTTGTTTTTGAGTTACAGGTTGCAAGTTGGCAGGTTACAAGTTGAGAAACCGGAAACTCGCTGGATTGCAACTCTAATTTGTATGTTTTTTGTGCGGCAAAGATAGAAAAGTTTTTGTTACATTAGTTTTCGGATGACTTTTCCCGAGTAAGTTTCCGTGAAATGTTCCCGGAAGTAAATTTTTTTAGGTACTTCGTATGGGTGCAATAGCTGTTTCAGTTGTTCCTGAAGTCGTTTTTTTCCTGCCTTGTCCCATGGTACATCTTCAATGACGAGAACGGTTCGTTGTCCCAATCGGGTATCCTCCTCGGGCATAATAAAGAAACGTTGTTTCACGAGGAGGGCAATCTTTGCTTCGATTTTTTCGGGGAATAATTTTACGCCCCCGGAATTAATCACGTTGTCATGACGTCCCAGCCATTCGAAACGTGTCGTGTCGACGAGATTAACAATGTCATTAGTGATAAAGGTTTGTTGATGCAAATGCGGGGCGTGGATGATTAGGCACTGCCTTTCGTCTGTTTCGAAATGCACGTCGCCTAAGGCAAAGTAGTCGGGTGATTTCTTTACGCTGTTAATATCCCGCAGGGCAACGTGTGACACGGTTTCAGTCATGCCGTAGGTGGAATAACAACGTGTGGGGACTTGTTGCAGGCGTTCTTCCAGTACCGGGGAAAGGGCTGCACCTCCGATAATTACTTGTTTGATTCGGGAGAATTTTTCTGCTGTTTCCGGGGTGGTAAGACAGGTTTCTACCTGCATGGGAACCATGGCGGCAAAGTCAATGTCTTGTTCTAAATGCTTCAACGGGGATGACGAGGGGGGAACGACAATCAAATCGGCTCCCGCAAGGATACTGCGGACAATCATCATCTTCCCGGCGATATACGACGGGGAGAGGCATAATAATAAACGGGATTCGGAATGGATATCGAAGTACCTGTTTGTAATTTTAGCTGACGCCAGCATGTCCTGCTTTGACAACCGGATAGTTTTCGGTGTTCCCGTGGAGCCGGAAGTATGTCCGGTCACGTGGTCTTTATCGTCATACCATTCTTGCAGGAATGTGACTACATCCGGATTGTCGACAGCCTGCAATGCTTCCGGCGTGGTGTAGCGAATACCGTTTATTTTGATTGTCATAATCTAAAATTCTATCGGGGTTACATCCCATGAACATTGCGGGTTATACCGGATAGTCGAACCGGTTTGTTCCAGCGGGGCGGGAATATTATTCGTGTAGAGTTGTCCGGTTCCCAGTCCTTGGGGCATACCCGTCGGGTGGAAATTCAATATATAAGCAGTCCATTGTGCGATGGCGTTGAGTCCGATATTGGATTCCAGTGCGGAAGTAATCCACCAGCCGATGCCGCGTTCCCGGGCACGTGCTATCCATTCCCATGAGCCGGAGAAACTTCCTGTTAAAGATGGCTTTATTACAACATATTGGGGATGAATCATGTCAAGTAACTCGCCTTTTTCACCTGTTCTGTTAATTCCTATCAGTTCTTCATCCAGAGCAATTGGGATAGGGGTATTTCGGCATAAAGCAGCCATTTCTTTCCACTGTCTTTGGCGGATAGGTTGCTCTATTGAATGGATGTCATAGCGTGACAGTTCTTCCAGTTTACGGGGAGCCTCCCGCGGGGTAAAAGCACCGTTCGCGTCTACTCTCAACTCGACGGTTTCTTTGCTGAATTGTTTTCGGATATAGCGTAATAAATCTAATTCCTCCTCGAAACCGATAGCCCCGATTTTCAGTTTGACACAATGGAATCCGGCATCCAGTTTTTCGATAATCCGTTGGCGCATGGTATCCTTATCACCCATCCAGATTAAACCGTTAATCTCGATGTCTTTTTGTCCTTCGGTAAAAAGACCGGGATAGATAATGCGTTTGCCTCCGTTTTTTAAATCCGACAGGGCGGTATTCACTCCGAAGCTGATAGAACTCCAGTTTCGGAAGTAGTGTATATGGCGTATTTTGCCAATATCCCGGCAGGTTTCTTGTAGTTTCCTCTCGTATTCCGGGCGGTCATCCGCGCTTAATCCCCGGAATAAAGCACATTCCCCCAGTCCGTATATTTCGGGATGTTCCGAATCCCAGATTTTAATGAACCAAGTCTCTTTTTCCGTGAGAATGCCGCGGGAGGTTCCGGCGGGCTGTTTGAATTTCAGAATATATCTCGTGTACTTTGCTTGTAACATATCATTCTTCGGTTTTGTACAAGCAAAAGTAAGATATTCTGTAAATGAAAGCAAGGAAGAGGCTAAAAAGTCGGTTTGTACGAGCTCCCCCCTCCAACACCCCCTTACACAGGGGGAGAGAAACCGCTTCGGTAATTACTTCTCTTCGTGAATAATAATTAACCAAGCTGTTTTCCCACCTGTGGAGGGAGGCGTTAGGGTTAAATATTAGGAAGAGCGTTTAAAATCTTTTCGGCGTCCGGGGAAGAAGGACGGACAGCTTTGGGGTTAATAATCTTGCCATCCGGATCAATAAGAATGAAATGAGGGATGCCGTTGATATTATAATCCCGTTGGAATTGACTCCCTCGCCCAAGCAAAAGTTGAACGCCGGAGAGTTCTCCCGATTTGACCATTTTTTCCCATGCCGCTTTGTCCTCGTCAGTAGAAAGACCGAGGAAGGTGATGTTTTTCCCTTCCATTTTCTTTTCCAGTTCTTTCAGGTAGGGCATTTCTCTTTTGCAGGGACCGCACCACGTTGCCCACATATCGATATATAAATACTTCCCTTTGAAATCCTTCAAGGAGTAAGTTTTGCCATTAATGTCCTTTGCTTCGAAGTCCGGGGAAAGTTTTCCGGCAACGGCAATATTCCATTTGTCGTACTCCGTTTTATAGGCAGCCCGTAAAGTCGGGTCCGTCACGTAGGTATTGTAAATATTTTCCATTTCGGTGATATTATTAATACCGTTTTTCTTTATCTGTCTGACTACAATCTCGTTAAGAAGAGATTGTTTTAGCTTGTCATTTTTGAAATGTTGAGCGATATATTTCATTCGGGCAACATTTTTATTGTAAATGCCGGAGATTTCTTTATCCTTGCTTCCAAGTATAAGAGCGGACTCTATAATAAATTCCCTGTAAATGTCGAGGTCAATCAAACTCTCGTCTTCTTGTACATATTGTTCCAACGTTGAATAATACTCCTCGTTCGGGCGATAAGTCGTGTCGAACATGACATGCCCCATGGGATACATAACCAGACTGACCAGATATGAATATTTAATTCGTCCCTCTTCCAGTTTTACAAATTCGGGATTTGTCGTTTCCAGTTTTCGGGCTTTCAGTAAGGCGGTAGCCTCGTCTATCTTCTCGTTGGCAAGACTCATAATCCCGTCCAATGAACGCTCGTAATCGGGGGGATTTATCGGGGCATAAGTGATAGAATTAAGGTATTCTATCACCGGAGCATTCTTTCCCTCGAATTTCATGCCGTCCTTAAAATTGTTGGCATCAAAAGAAATCGTTACACGATCGCCTTTCCGGAAAAAAACATTCTTGGCTTCCTCGCCATAAAACAGTCGGGCGTATATCACATCGCCCTGCAATGTACAGGTGGCTTTCCCGTGTTTGTCCAGATCCATTTCCTTGATTATTTCCGGGCTGACAACAATGGCAATCTTGGAATAGGTCATGTTTTGCACTTTGAAGTCCACGACAATATCGTCGTTGTTCTTCTGTGAACAAGAGCAAGCGAGCGAGAGTAAAATAATAAATATAAAGCTTCTCATTTCAAGTATATATTAATAATTAATCATAGATTTCCTGCATGGCAGCATCCAGCCATCCGCCTCTTGCGTTTACGTTAATAATCTTTCCCTTCTCGTCTACAAGGATAGAGGAAGGGACTCCGGTCAGGTTATAAGCTCGAAAGGCTGCTTTGGTATTATCAATAAGCTGTCCCCAAGGCATTTTTTCCTCTTCCATGGCTTGATGCCAATTCTTCGGCTCACTGTCAATGGAGATACTCACGATATTTAACCCTTTGGGATGGTATTTACTGTACGTGTTACGCATGTGGGGAATTTCCGCACGGCAGGGACTGCACCATGATGCCCAGAATTCGATCAATGTAGTACATCCGGGTTTCACGAAATCCGATATTTTCTTTTTGCTTCCGTCCGGTGCCATGAGTTCCATATCGATGAAAGCCCCTCCGATAAATACCTGTCTGCCTTGAATTGTTGCCCGAAGAGCCTGCCCCATTTCCGAATTTTGCATTTCGGGCGATAGGCTGGTGAACAATCCTTCAATTTCTTTCAGGGAAAGGTCGGAATTTCTGTCGGAGAGTTCTTGCGCTATCTTAACGCTGATGGCGGATTCGGGGTGCGCTTTCAGGTATTTCATTTTAGCCTCTCTGATCGCGAGTCTTTTTTCCGTGACAAGTTTGGCAAGGTCAATCGCTTTCGCTAAATCCTTTGTGCTGTAATAGGCTTCCCCGTAAGCGTAAAACGTTTTACTCCGGTCATCTTCCATGGGCTGTATCTCGCTCAGGTAGTTCTGGTATTCAGTTTGTGTGCCGCTTCCGGAGATTTGGAACACGGGGTGTTTGCCGGAATAGTCGCAAGTGGCTTCTACCGCTGTGCTGTCGATAAATAACGAGAAGTTTATAATTTTACTACGGGTCTGTCGGTCATTGGGATCAAGGTAAATGTTAATCGTGCAATAACGCGGAACTTCGAATTTACCTTGGAATTTGAATTTGCCTCCCGATATTTTCGTGCTGTCGATAAAATGAGGTTGATTTGTATCATCCAGTGCCAGAAAAACGGGTTTCCCTTCCCATGCTTCGGGGACGTGTCCCGTGAGGGTATATCCGTCGTGTTTTGCACAACTGACGACGGATAGAATGAACGCGATAAATAAAATGTATTTCATTTTTTATTCTTGAGTTATAGGTTCTTTATAGATAATATCCACGATTCTGCCGAAACCGGAATGATACTCTTTGTAATCGGTTATTTGTGCAAGGTTATCAATGGCTTCGTACACTCTGAGTTCACCTCCGTCAGTACCGCCCTTGTCGCTACCCACGATCAAATCGTAAGAACGTCTGGCATTTTCTGCGTTCCTGTATAGATAGAATTTCAGACAAGTAATTTCTCCCGGCACCTCAAACTGGAATTGGGCAGAAGGGGTACTCGTGTCCAGATTCACCCGGTAAACCTTTCCGTCCACGGCATAAAACATCTGATTGTTCAAGGGACTGAATGCAAAATGTTCTGCTCGTGTGATATCAGTACAATTGGAGAGGTTCGCATAGTGGGTTTTTGTGTAGGGTGGTGTAGGCACTCCTGTTAGCATTTCTGCTAAATAGTCTCCTAACGTAATTCCATAAAGATGATAGACGCCATTATTTTCCAAAATCGTAAAAGTAATGTTGTTATACGAACCGGGCGCCATGGAAGATTCTGTATATTTACGTCCGGTATTTTCCATGTAGACGTAGTTATAGCCTATCGGGAATGAAAAGGAAACATCTTCTCCGGCTTCATCATCGCTCATATTCACGCAACCGGCAGTTCGATCTTGGGTAAAGTCCCCGTACATACCTCCCGGATGGTAAACAAATCGTTTGTGGTCTAAATCATAAAACATGAATACCGGGGCGAATTGCATAGAGTTCGTGATATTACATCCCACGTACGGTGCAACTTGTATATATTCTTTCGTATTATCGTCATTACGGAGATAATTCAATTTTGATTCCCATAATGCTTCGGTTCCATAACCGAAATTGCTACTGTATATTCCATCCGGTGTTACCATCATGCGAAAATATATTGCTGATGTGATATGAGTAGGTTTGGCATCGCTCATATCTCCCATTTCGTATTTCATAAGATACTCCTCTTTCCATTCGAAAGCATCTTTATGCAACCGGGTAGTTCCTTCTTCGGTAAGTAAATAAAATGGAGATATGGGGTCTACTTGTTGTTCTTCAGTGTTAAGGGCAATAAGTGCCAACGGTCCTTTCTTGAAAGGCATATCCGAATCGGCAAGCATATCTTTGGAATGTACTTTTTCTCCTAATACGGTAGAAATCATATCCAAACGGACATTGCCATTCTCAGAACATAGGAGAACCCATCCCTCGGACGTTGTCGTGACAACGGAGAGATTTGCCTGCTGTTGGTAAAATACGTCCAATTGTTTATCCTTTACTGTGTAAATCAATTTATAAGGACCGGGGCGTAAAGATATAATATCATTAAATTCTTTTGTGGTTGCCAACACTTCGCTTACAGCGTCATTTTCATCTTCTGCCTCGAATTGACGGATAGCCCGCCACTCGTATTCATACCGGTTTTCATCGGCTTGCAAGCCGTCTAACTGCACGGGGATAGACAAATTCTGGTATGCCAAAGCCGTAATGGAATTACCGATACCTTCAATTTTCACTTCCGGGATATCATGGTAATTATAATTACCTTTATCGTCTGCGCAAGCACTGATTCCACCTGCTATTGCAACAAGTAAAAAAAGTGATTTTATTCTATATAATATCTGTTTCATAGTTAGTCTTTTTATTGTAGTTAAAAGATTGTATCTCCATTCTCGTCAAAGATTTCAGGGTCGGGATTTTCCAATAACAATTGTTCCGCTACATATTTTCTCATTTCAGACATAAAATATTGGAATCGGAAGGATGAGATTTTTGACGTATCATTAAAGTCTGAGCGCGGGATGTTCATTACCCGACAAGTCAGAAAGAAACATTGAGGGGTAAATGGGTATATATAAGTGTACCAGGCAGCAGGTGCTGCTGTGAACAATTCCGAAAACTCTATTTTGTGACGTATGGCTGTAACATCCGTACCGCTTTGGATATCCGTGATCTCGTGCGTGATAATCGGTCTGAAATATTCGTTTTCTTCAATGGCGATCTCGATCGTTTTTGCTTCTTCCTGCAGGACGGTCGAACGCTTCAACGTAATTTCATAATTGAACGAACTGGCTCCCGCGGGTAATACCGGGTTGACGGGTAACACGAAATCGTCCCCTTCCTTTGCACTTCCCCCGACAACTTTGATGTTTACCGGGCGAGGTTCATCAATAGCCCTCCCGACTAATTGAACCGGAATAGATACGGTTGCTTCGTTCTGTGATTCCTCGATATACACGAACGTGAAATTCGTGCTGTCCGTCAGTATATTCCCCACTCTTATACGTTGGTTGAAATAGATTCCTTCCTCTGCACTATAGGTATTAACTTCTTCTTCTGAACAAGCGGTTAATCCTAGAATGAGCATAATCCATATAAATATATTTCTTGTTTTCATGATTCGCGTATTATTGTCTGTTATTGATTTCAGTGTCGGGTAAAGGCACCACGAAAACTTGAGTAGATGCCGCTTGGCCTGCAGGTTTACTTCCACTGCTGTTCGTTTTGTTTAAGATTGTTGTAAACGTCCGTTTATAGAAATAGAATAATTGTCCTTCACCATACAACTCGCGCATGTATTCGTAGGTCAGGTTCGTTACGGTTAGTGAACCCAAATTCGTGATACCTCTTTTATTTCTCAACGTGTTGATATATGGAAGTCCGTCATCCAAAGTTTCCGATTCGCTTTCTGCGGCGATCAGATACATCTCTCCCAACCTTAACATTGGAATCATCGTGTTCTGTATTAATCCGGTGGTACTCATATCATTGTATTTATAGAAATACCGGGCACCGTTTGTCAATCCGGGAAGAGTAGCCTGTTCCCAGTTGGCCTCAAAACGAGTGTCGCTCGTGGTAGAGGAACCCGACGCCGAGTACAGGAAATTCAATAATTTTTCATCCATGGTAAATATAAACGACGGGTTACGGGACGGGTCGTAGTAATTCTTGAATAACAGAACCCGATTCGTGTTCGTTAAGGCAAACAATACCTCTGACGAGAAAATTCGGTCACTCTTTGCCTCCGTCCTTTCCGTGAACGGGAATGTCCCCGCTTCTGCCGCCGTGATCACTTTCTTGGCGTAGGTGGAAGCATTGGTTTTATCCCCGGCATAGAGATAAGCCCGTGCCATGAGTCCTTGTACCGCGTAGTAATTCATACGCAATGCCCGGTAACGCAGGAAATTGGATTCATTCCCGGCAGACTCCATCAAAGTACCTTTCGTGATGATCGGGTCATTTGCCAACGCTTTCTCCGCTTCCTGCAAATCGCCGATGATATATTCCATTACCTTGTTTGCGGGTAACAAATCATTCACGTTCGGTGATTGGTGCAGATAGTAGGGGATACACACGTTTTCCGGGTTATTCATGTAAACCGGTCCGAACAGGCGCAACATATCGAAGTGCAACATGGCACGCAACGCCAAGGCTTCCCCCCGGATAATATCGTAATTGATCCCCGTGAAGAGTGATTCCCGTCCTTCTATATTATCGAGAATCTTGTTACAGTTCATGATCAGCGCGTAAGCCTTCTCCCAAACTTTATCCAAACGTCCCCGCCAGTATTCCGTGCTGTATTTGTAACTGTTCAAATCAATATAATCCCCCCATTTCCCTTGGTCGTCGCCGATCTTGTAGGCTCCGCCCATGAGTTCGAGCATCTCCACCATGAGGGTACTTCCGTAAAGGTTCTCGTCGTTCAACTCGATGTACACGCCGTTCAGTAATTTCTGGAAACCGGCTTCCGAGTTTAACAGGTCTTCTTCCGCTATCTGGTCGTAAGGCTTCACGTCCAACCAACTGTCACAAGCCCCGAAAACAAGGGAGCAACATATAAGCGTGATTAATTGTATTTTTCTTTTCATAATTCTTCCGTTTAAAAGGTTGCAGATATAGAGAACGACATCGTGCGTGCGAACGGGTAGTCAATGCCTCGCTCGCTCTTTACTGACGAAACTCTGAAAATATCGTTCATGTTAGCTTGCACGGTTAATGTGGACAACCCGACATGCTTGATGAAAGGTTGGGTGAACTCGTAACCGACGTTGAAAGACTCTCCGCTCAGCGTGTTCTCGTCCATCACGAATCGGGAAGAAGTTTCGGTCGTTTGAAAAAGAGAGATTCTTTTGAATTTAGCCTCTTGTCCCGGGGTACTCCAACGGTCGTACAAAGCCCGTTTATCCTGATTATAATTGATCCCTTCCCGGTCAATATTTTCCACTTTTTCGTAGAGAGCGCTATTGAAAACCTGACCTCCTAACCGGTAACGCAGGTAACATCCGAACGAGAAACCTTTATAGTAAAGGGTTGTGCCGAGCACTCCTTCCAGTTTCGGTTCGGTATTCCCGACCACCACTTCGTCATTCTTGTCATACGCGAAGGTGTAAGTCCCGTCTTTCTTGATAAATAAATCCTGACCTGTCGCTGGATCGATACCTGCCGATCTTACTGCCCAAATATCGGTAGGGCTGCCGCCGTCATAGTATCTGGTCGTGTTCAGGTTCGCTTGATTCTGTTCATTCATCGACTGTAACTTGTTCCCTATCTTCGAATATTTTGATTTGGCGTGCGTTCCGTTGAGGCTGATATTCCATACAAAACGCTCTTGCGGGCGGTAAATGGGAGAAACTTTTAACGTTACTTCAATACCGTCTGTTTTCAGTTGTCCCATGTTCATCATAACACTCTTCACCCCGATAGAGCTCGGTGTCGTGATGGCTGCTACCAGCGGATCGGTCTTTTTCCGGTACAAATCCAAGGTGAGGTTCACTCGCTCGTTGAACATCGTGATATCGGTTCCCAAACTGTAATTGATAGTTTCCTGCCATGCCAGATCGGGATTGCCCAAGCCTTCGAGAATAACTCCGGTTCCGAAAATATTGCTCATCCAATGCGTGAAAGCGTAGGTAGAGAATGCTTGGTAAGAAGCGAAATTCTGGTTCCCCGGGTTTCCGACCGAGCCTCTGAGTTTTAATAACTGGAAGAAATCGCAATTCTCCATGAATTTCTCGGCGTGGATGTTCCAGCCTAAACCGACAGACCACGTGTTTCTGAAACGGTTGTTTGTCCCGAACACGGAAGTACCGTCACTGCGGTAGTTGAAATCAAACAGATAACGGTTGTCATAAGCGTATCCCCCGTTGATATAGAAACTGGCGGCACGTGTTTTGCTTTCCGTGTAAGTCGGTTTAGAGCCTGCCGGGTAGCTGTTTGTGAAAGACGGGGCATCAAATTCATCTTCCGTGAAGCCGATAGCCTTATAACCGTTTCGGGTGTTTTCCTTGGTGCTGAAATTGAATCCGGCAACAGCATTTACCATGTGTTTCCCTGCGAACAGACGTCCGTAGGTAACGGAGATATCTCCTTCGTAATTCAGGTTTTTCGTTTGAGCATTCGTGTAAAGTCCTTTCTCCGTCTCGCTCATCTCGTCAAAATCACTGTGTTGCGGGGAAAGACGTACCTCGGCTGTCGAACTGTTTTTGGTAATTCCGAACTTGGCTCTTGCACGCAGGTCATTCGTGGCAAACCATTCGAGGATAAAATTATTCGTGAACCCGAATTGATCCTGCACGTCGTAATTATTCAGGTGAGCGTTCCACAAGGGATTGGGTACGGAATATTCTTCGTACTCTTCCGTGTAGTATAAATATTTGTCGATACCGCCTTCGCTGTTGTATTTTCTGAAATAAGGATTGGCTTTCGCGTATTCAGAGAAAGGAACAGCCGGGTTATTCGTTTTCATGTAATCCAGTATAAATTTATTACTAAACTGGAATTTCCCGGTACGGTAAACCAAGTCGATATTTCCGCTTATCGTTTGACGGTCGGAACCTTTCATCACTCCTTGCGTGTTGCCGTAACTTAACCCCAGCCCGTACCGGATGCGTTCCTCACCTCCTTCGGCATAAAGGTTGTGTTTCTGAACGAAACTCGTGCGAATCGGTTCGCTGAGCCAGTAGGTGTTAACGCCGCGTTCGATGTCTTGTAAACGTTGGTTCCTGAGATTGTCCATCGCGATTTGGTCCATCGGGTCGCCACTGGTACTGGTGTACCTGCCCGCTTTGGTTTCAAACTCCAGTTTCTCCCGCGCGTTCATCAGGTTGTAGTCCGACAAGTCAGCCATGGTGACACTGAAATCACCCTTGTATGAGAGGGAAAGCACTCCTTTTTCCGGAACTTTCGTTTCGATAACCAGTACGCCGTTGGCGGCTCTCGAACCGTAAATTGCCGTGGAAGCGGCATCCTTCAATAGTGTTACGGATGCAACCCGGTTCATGTTCAAATCCATGACGGTCTGCAAATCCGTTTCGAAACCGTCCAATATAAACAACGGTTGGTTCGGGTCGGTACCGTATTCTTCTTTCAATCCCATGACACTACTCTTGCCCCGTATCTCCACGTCCGGCAACCGGTTCGGGTCTGATCCGAATTGGTTATTGACATTAATCTTGAAAGAGGGGTCGAGCGTTCTGATACTTTGGAGTACATTTTGCGTTCCGGCGGCTTTCAAGTCTTCCACCTTATACGTGCTTGCCGATCCCGTGAAACTCTCTTTCTTTCTCCGGTAGATTCCGGTCACCACCACGTCTTCAATTTTTTCAACGGCAGGCACGAGCACGATTTTCTGAAAATCCGCCATATTGCTTCCGGTAAATTTCTTTACTTGGCGCTCGTAACCGATGTACGAGAAAATAATATTATACTCTGCCGAATCGAGAGGAAACGTGAATTGTCCGTCTGCGTTAGTGGCAGTCCCTTTGGTTGTCCCTTCGACCATGACGGTTACTCCCGGTAACGATTCCTGTGTGTCGCCGTCCACGACAACCCCTTTCAATTCGATGATTCTCGTTCGGGGCTTTTGAGGTTCCGCCGGACGTTGCGTGATGATAATCGTCTTATCTTCAATCCTGAATGTAAAAGGAGTTTCGTCCAAAACGTATTCCAACGCCGCCTTTAACGGGGTATTCTTGAATTCTCTCGTGATTCGTTTATTGGAAGTACTGATTTGTCCGGCATTATAAAAGAATTCCATTCCCGTGGCTGTCCCGATTTTCTTCAAGGCATCCAGCAACGTGGAATTTTCCAGTTTTAAATTTAGTTGTGCCTCTTGAGCGTAACTTACCCGCGTAAAACTGCAAAGCACTATAAGCAGGAATACCGGCAGGAGGATCTTTCCCCGGAGTTTATCCCGGGGTATCATCCGGCTCAGACTAAATGATCTGTCTTTTTTCATGTTGATTTAGTGTTAATTGATATTTATTTTATACTCGAGTTTTCATTTTTTTAAGCATACAAGATCTTGAACTTTATTTTTCAATAAAGTTTTATTCTTGATATTGAGGGAGTTCCTCTAACTATGATTTATTAATCGTTATCTCCTTTCTTACCTACTTTAAATATATAATCCCGTTCTCAATAATACATTTGATATTACTTGTCGTTGTTACTAGCCTCGTGATGTAGTCGATTCCCCGCTCGTGTCGGATCATCCCCGAAAAACGGGAATCGTGGTGTTCCTCCGATACCTGAATATCGATACCGTACATTCTGGACAATTTTTTAGCTAACACGCTTAGTTTCTCGTTGTTGAAATAAATTACGCCCTCTTTCCACATGGCGTATTCCGCGGCATCTACCTCGTGTTTTTTTACCTTGTTCGTTCCTTTGTCCACGCGAATTTGCTCGTTCGGTGATAAAGTCACCGTTTGGTTGTTCGCCGGAACGTGATAAGCTATTTTACCGGAGAGTAGCGTGGTCACGTTTTCCGTGTTGTCTTCATAAGCCGATACGTTGAAACAGGTACCGAGTACCCGGATCGATTCCCCGTTGGGAATCTCCACGTAGAAAGGTTTCGTCGTATCGCTTTTCACTTCAAAGAATCCCTCTCCGTTGATTTTCACCCTGCGTTCCGATTGGGAGTCAAACGTCGAGGGATACTCGAACCACGTGTCGGCGTTTAGCACGATACGTGTGCCGTCAGTTAATTCAAGATTGAAATGCTTGCCCGAGGGGACGTATATTTTCAATACTTTTGCCTCTTGCAGCATAATCTTTTTCCCGTCGGCGGATTGCAGTGCGACATTCGAATGTTTGTCTACATTTATCTTCGCGTCGCTTCCCAAGTTTGAAACGGCAGAATCCCCGACAATCAACTGCACCTGTTCGTTGCAAACGGATACTCCCATGTTATCGAGTTGGGCGTATACCGGAACATCCTGCAAGGCAGTGGGACGGAACAACAGAAACAGGAACACGAACACGCAAGCCGCGGCAACACTGCCGGAAATCCAATACATCCGGCGGGTATTTCTTCTCCGGCGGATTCTGCTTTTCACGTCTTGGTAATTCTCGTTCAATATATGTTCCTCGCGCTCCTCTTCCGGGAGAGAGTTCCAGATTTCATCCAGCAACTCATCTTCATTTTCCCCGATGGGGCGATTCAAATATTTGTCTGCATCTGTTTTCATTCGCACTATTCACTAAAGTATATATATAATACCTGACTTCCCGAAACTACGTATTCGGAAATACTATTTTTTTATTTTTCCCCGAAGTTTTTTCATTGCTTGGTAGAGAATGGTTTCTACCGTTCGGACGGAAATGCCTAATTCTCGGGCAATGTCGGCACTTTTTTTGTTTTCGATATGACTCATGATCACCACTTGTCGGCTTCTTTCCGGTAATTCATTCAGTAAAGCGGATAATTGTTGTTCGGGATCGGGATATTCTTCGTGTCGGATCACGTTTTCTTGTTCCTCTTCGCTTTTTTCCTTTTTGAGGTTTTCTTGATGTTGTAGGTGGAGAGATTGGGTTTTGAGATAACGCAAGGAATTGTTGTGTGCGCTGCGAAGAAGGTAATTGCGGAGAGATTTCTCTCGGTCGAGATTTTTACGGTTTTCCCATAAGGCTACAAAGATATTTTGAATAATCTCGTAAGCCGCATCGGAATCACCCACGATAGAGGCAGAATAGTTCCGAAGGAGAGCGAAATAGCTTTTATATATTTTCTCGAAAGCTGCTTCCTCTCCTTTGATTAATGCGTCCAATAGTGATTGGTCTATCTGAGCCTTTTCATTTTTAGCATTTTCAGTCGTATGACTACCTTTTTCTATCATTATCAATGTACTACCATGTGTAATTCTATATTATTAAACGTTCGTTTATTGATATTGTTTTTTGTGTTCTTTACTTTTTGATTGAATTTTGAATATTTGCTTATTTTCAATGTATTACGTTTGTAACTACAAAATATCTTTTTTCGTTTAATAAACGAACGGATATTGATACTTGATGATGACAAATTTTATAGCCCCTGCTGTCAAGGAAACTTGGGAAATTGTTGGAAATCCGGGTCCCTTTTCTCCAAAAAGGCATTTTTACCCTCTTGTGCCTCTTCCATCAGATAATACATGAGGGTGGCATCTCCGGCAAATTCCATTATCCCGTGTTGTCCGTCGAGTTCCGCGTTCAATGCCCGTTTAATCATGCGGATTGCCATCGGACTCCGTTGCATGATTGTTTTGCACCATTCCACGGTTTCGTCTTCCAGTTGCTCGAAGGGAACCACTTTATTCACCATACCCATCTCTTCGGCTTCTTTTGCCGTGTACTGGCGGCACAGGAACCATATTTCCCGTGCTTTCTTCTGTCCCACGTGACGGGCAAGATAAGAGGAACCGAATCCCCCGTCGAAACTCCCCACCTTCGGGCCGGTCTGACCGAAACGGGCATTCTCGGAAGCGATAGTAAGATCGCACACCACGTGCAGCACGTGTCCGCCCCCGATGGCGTAACCGTTGACCATGGCAATCACGGGTTTCGGGAGTGAACGGATGGCTTTGTGTAGGTCAAGCACGTTCAATCGGGGTACCCCGTTCTCGTCAATATATCCGCCCACGCCTTTCACCTTTTGGTCGCCTCCCGAGCAGAAGGCTTTATCCCCGGCCCCCGTGAGTACCACCACCCCGATATCACTGCGTTCGCGGCAAATATTCATGGCATCCAACATTTCGAAATTAGTTTGCGGTCGAAAAGCGTTATACACTTTCTGACGATCAATCGTGATTTTGGCTATTCCCTCGAAGAACTCAAATTTAATATCCTTGTATTCTTTGATAATAGTCCAGTTTCGTTTTGACATATTCTTATGGTTTTAATATTTACATACTGTAAGCTAGATTATTCATACTCTCCTCTGAAGTGATAGACAAGTTGTTTGAAAGAATCAAGTTTGGTGCCTCCCACTAAAATTTCTTTAGGAGAAACATTGAACATGATAAAATTAAAGGCTTTCTCAAAATCACCGCCGAACGTGTCGGCGAGGACTATCGTAATGTCCGGCGTGTTTCCATTGGCGGGAATGACAATGTTTTCCGGAATAAGTACAAAATGCACGGAGTATCCATCGTTGTCAATTTGTAAGAATTCGTATTCGGCTTTGACTTCCACTTCTTCAATGTCACGCAGGGTTTTGGCAACCTGCTTGTCGTCGATGATGTCGGCAATGGGAGCAAGCTGCATCACGAATGAAAGTGAATCGCGTGATTTGGCTTTGGCGTTGTCAATCTTTGTGATTTCATCCCCGTGATAAAATGCAACTTCAATGGAACCATGATATGTCCCTTTCATATCGAATAGAGCTTGTCGGATTTGCTTGGCGCTAATCTTTTCTTCATCATCATTACACCCTGATAAAAGGATAACGAGAGAAAGAATGCTTAAAATCTTTAATCCGATTAATTTCTTTTTCATTTCCACGATTTAAAGATAATAAATTACTTCCAAGTCTATTTCAAAGCCTCGAAATATTTTTTCAGAATCTCGCCGTTTATTTCCCCCGGGGTCTCGACAATCAATACCGCCGGACGTTGTGACGGTCCGTAAAAAACGGGTAGGATTTCCCGTAAAGCAGCTTCATTGTCGGCCTTGTAAACCTCGAAATTATGGGTTTTTGCCAATTGTTTCAGGTTCACCTTATGCGGTGTTTCGAAATACTTTTCCACCTCCTGCAATGCCGACGGTCCCGGAAGGAAACGGAAGATTCCGCCTCCGCCGTTCTGCATCACGATGATTCGCAGGCGGGCTGGTATCTGTTTCATCCAAAGAGCGTTCGAGTCGTACAGGAAACTGTTATCCCCCACGATGAGGGTTGTCGTCCCGTCAAAAGAACAGGCTGCCCCGATAGCGGTAGAGGTACATCCGTCAATGCCGCTGGTTCCGCGGTTGGCATCCGAACGGGATACTTGGGAATAGCGGAAAAGCTGGGCGTAACGGATGGGAGTACTGTTCCCGAGTTGCAGGTGGCTATCGGCGGGCAACGAGGGCATCAACACGGAAAATGCTTTCAGGTCACACCACGGGATGCGGTTTATATATGCCTCGTGTTTGGTTGTCGCCGATTCCGCTTTTTGCAACCATTTCCACGCGTAGCCGGAAGCGGATATCAAGGGAAGCGGTGTTGACAGGAATTGTTTAAAAAACTCCCCGGTATTTGTTTGCAGATGCCGTGTCATGGACTTGTACGTGTCCGGCGGGGTGGCACGTTCGTCTATATGCCAATGTACGCGGGGCGGGTGCTTGCGGATAAACGCCTTTATCATGCGGGAGATAATGGCACCCCCGAACGTGATGAGTAAATCGGGAGCGTATGCCCCGGCTTCCCCCGGACGCACGGTCGAGATAATGCGATCGATCGTCGAGAAGGAACAAGGAGTAGTCAAGTTAGCCACGCTTTCCGTGAGAACTACCGTGTTCGGGAATCCCGCGAGTTGTTCGATATGTCGCTGTAAAACCGGATCGGGTGCTTGAAATCCCGCGATGATCATCACGTTGGTCGAAGACGCGAACTCCTGCCTCAGTTGGTTTATAATTTCGTCCGGGAAAACATTCCTTGAAGGAGTCGTTTCAATAACACGTTCCGCCGGAAGTGTTTTTTGGTGAAACTCGTACAAGGGCTCCCGCAGGGGAATATTTATATGGACGGGACCTTTGCGGGGAAGTCTCGTCAGGTTGATAGCCTCGTTAATCACGCGGTTCGTGTACCAGTGCTCCTCTTCGCTTGCAATCACTGCGGGCAGTTGGTAGCTTTTCTTGACAAAACGGTCGAGTGCGCCTTGTTGCCGGATTGTCTGGCTGTCATCCTGATCAATCCATTCCGCGGGACGGTCGGCCGAAATGACGATAAGCGGACTCCTTGATAATAAGCTTCTGCCACGGCAGGTGCGTAATTCAACAAAGCCGTACCCGAAGTACAGACAAGTGCCACGGGTTCACCACTTTGTTGTGCCATCCCGAGGGCAAAGAAAGCGGCGGAGCGTTCATCCGTGATGACACGGTGGAGTATGCGTCTTTCCCGGGCGATTGACACCACCAACGGCGCGTTGCGGGAACCGGGAGAGAGGACGACGTGGCGTACTCTTTTTTGCACGAGCAGGCTCACGAGCACGCGAACGCTCTCGATATCAGAATGTAGTTTTTCCATAGTTGATCTGGCGAATCAAATTGAGTAATGTATCGGCTTTTTGACAAGTTTCCTGCCATTCGGTTTCCGGGTCGGACAATGGGGTGATACCTCCGCCCACGTATAGTTTCAAGGCATCGTCGAATACCTCCATCGTGCGCAGGTTGACAAAAAGGTCAAACGCCCCGGTTGCCTGTAACGGGCCGAGGTACCCGGCATAATATCCCCGTTCCTGCTTCTCGATTTCGGTTATTACTTGCATCGCCCGTTTCTTGGGAATACCGCAAACGGCCGGGGTAGGGTGTAATTGTGTGACCAGTTCGTCGATCCGGTCGGGTGGAATCTGTTCGTCACTTCTGAAAAAGGTGCAGAGGTGGAACACGTTGCCCGCTTGAAGCGTGATCGGTCCTTCCGTTTCGAGATGGCGGGTGAAAAATTGCTTTAAAGTATTTTGTATATAATCGGTTACTATTTGTTGTTCCTCGATGTCTTTCTCTCCCCATTGCGGCGGGTTCTGTGCGGTAGACACGGGTTGCGTGCCGGCAAGCGACATAGAGAAAAATCCGTTGCGATCGTATTTCAAGAAAGTCTCCGGCGAAGCTCCTATCCACGCGCATTTGCCGGGAATGGCAGCAAAGAAAAGAAAGGCATGATGGTATTGCCTCATCTGTTCAAACAACACGGGAGCTATCCGCAGGGAATCACACGGGATGGTGATCGTGCGGGATAGTACCGCTTTTCGCATTCCCTCCCGTTTCAACGTGGCGATTAGGGTGCGCAATTCGTCCAGATACTCGAAATGCTCGCAATCCTGCTTGGTGAAAATACGTCCCGGCGTGTTGAACACGGTATTCCGGAGATTAACGATAGCTTCTTGATCCGTGAGATAGTCCGTGAACGTCAGGTCTGCCTGTATGAAGAAGGGGAAACTCCATGACGCGGGATTAAAAGGGGTGATGATGAAGCCTTTCTCGCCCCGGTGTTTTTCGAATCCTTTAAAAAGGCGGATGTTATTGGTCAATTGTGCCCCGAATACGACTTCATGCGAACCGGGCAGGCGATAAGAGTAGAAAGGAATATTATTCCTCAAGCAAATGGCTTGTGCTTCTGCCACGGATAATCTATTTTCTGTTTGTAGTGTCATGATGTACCCTAATCTTTACGCGAAAGTAACCAAAATTCTTCTGCGTTGCTTCATGATTCAAGTAAAAACTAACTACTTTTGTAAAACATGAATAAAAGTGGTGACAAACATAAATTCTTGGGCGGTTGGCGAGGGCTTCGTGAGTTATTGCCGAATAACTCGGGGGCTTTCTCCCAGGTGTTTGCGTCGCTGAAGAATCGTAATTTCAGGCTTTATTTCGGGGGACAATGCGTGTCACTCGTCGGAACGTGGATGCAGCAGATAGCCATGAGCTGGTTGGTATTCCGCCTGACGGGATCCGTGTTCCTGTTGGCGACGGTCACGTTTATGGCGCAAATCCCCGTGCTGGTCGTGACTCCTTACATGAGTGTCTTTGTCGATCGTTTCAACCGGCGGGCTTTGCTGGTCGTGACGCAATCGCTGTCTATGGTGCAAGCCTTGCTGATGGCATTATTGACGCTAACGGGCTGGATCGAAGTGTGGCACATTATGGTGTTGAGCCTGCTTATCGGGTTGATCAATGCTTTGGATAATCCTACCCGCCAGTCGTTCTACCCGAGTCTGGTGCCTGCGGAGAAATTGGGTAACGCTATCGCCTTGAATTCCGCCGTGATCAACGGTTCCCGTTTGATAGGTCCTGCCGTGGGAGGTGTGCTGATCGGCTTGTTGGGCGAAGGAATATGCTTTCTGTTGAACGGTGTCAGTTATATCGCCGTGATTATCGCCTTGTTGATGATGCGGATAAAACCGAACCGGGAAACCGTCGTGAAACAACGGGTGTGGGAAGATATGCGGGATGGATTCCTGTACGTGGCACACGATATGCCTATCCGTTCGCTGTTGTTGTTGATGAGCGCGATTAGCTTTTTCGGTTTGCCGTTGATGACGTTTATTCCCGCTTACGTGAAGACCATTTTGGGCGGGGAGAGCGAGATGCTGGGGTTGTTACTGTCGTGCGTGGGTGTCGGGTCGTTTATTGCGGCTTTATATCTCGCGGCACGGAAGAGCGTGTTGGGATTGGGAAAAGTGGTTATGCTCTCCGGCGCGTTGCTGGGAATCGGTCTTGTCGTGATGTCTTTCGTGACCGTGCCGTGGGTGGCGGCTGTCTTGTGTGTGCCTGTCGGGTTCACGATTATCGCGGCAGTGGCTTCTATCAATACCTTGTTGCAAACGCTGTCGCGGGAAGATAAGCGGGGACGGGTAATGGGGTATATGGCTATGGCATTCACGGGTATGGCACCCGTGGGAAGTATGGTGTTGGGGGCTATCGAGAAGTTCGCGGGATTGCAGAATATTATCTTGTTGTCAGGTGCCTGTTGTTTTATAGCTTCTTTGATTTTTGAACACTACCGCCCGATAGTACGGAAATATGCCCGTCCGGTTTACGTGGAAAAAGGTATAATCAAAGAGATTGCCGAAGGTATAGGTTCTGTTGAGGAATACAAATTCTAATTTCTTTTTTTTGTCTGATATTCAGTGGGAAGTTATGAGGAAGTACTATCCGTTATATAGAAGAAATCAACTATAGTAGTAGATCACTTCCGGTTCATTTCCGGTTGAAATATTATTAATAAGCTTTTAGTTCCCTATTAAAACGCTATTATAGTATAGGGTTTTAATAGCGTTTTAATAGGGAACTAATAGCGTTTTACACGGAAGTGAACCGGAATTAATGTACTACTATTACGGAAATTACTATTGTATTCTTATTGTTTCGGGTATATTTTGCTTTTTAACTTGCGTATGTTATCTTTGTAGGACTTACTCTATCACTTTATGGACGAAAACGATATTTTGCTCGTGAAACAATTAAAGAACCGGGAGGAGAAGGCTTATGTTTTCTTGTTCGAGCAATATTATAACCGTTTGTATCGTTTCGCTGCCAATTATTTATGTGATCCCGAGGCAGCTCATGATATCGTGCAGGATTTGTTCACGGATCTTTTCGAGAAGAGCGAGGTGTTGAATATAACGACTTCGGTAAAGGCCTATCTGTTTATGGCAGTGAGGAATCGTTGTCTGAGTTTCCTTCGGAATCTGAAAATCAAAGACTCGTATAAACAGAATGTACTGGAAGCCCACCTGTATTCGGATACCGTGGATGCGATAGAGGACGGCTCCGTGTTGGACGAGTTGCAGGTAATTGTCGATAAGATGCCCCCGGGGATGAAAGAAGTTTTTCGTTTGCGTGTCACGGAGGATTACAAATTTAAGGAGATAGCCGAAAAATTAGGGATTTCGGAAAATAGTGCTAAGGTTCAGATGAACGGGGCTATCCGAATGATCCGGGAAAAATTGCCTTATCTGAAAGATCGTTTATTGTTGTTTGCTCTGTTTTAAGGGGCTAGAGTCGCTTTCGGCGAGTTGCAACTTGCCGAAGGCAAATGCAACTTGTAACTTGTAACTTGTAACTTGTAACTTGTAACTCGCCGCAGGCGACTCTTTTATTGATAATTTTTTTAATCCGATTTTTCATTTGCTAATTAGTTGTTAATTAGTATTTTGTTTATTGGTATGCGCTACCTTGAAAATTTTTATCAAAAAATAATGATATTTTGTCTTAACCTTTTTCTCTTTTGAGGCGTCTTAATAAAAATTAAACCCGAAAACTATGGAAAAGAGAAACGATGAATCTTTGGAATGGACGCTAATTAGGAAGAGTCTTGCAGAGGGTTTGACAAAAGAGGAGCAGGAGCAATTGAATGCTTGGTTGGAGGCTTCTCCGGAGCATCGGGCTTTTTACAATCGGATTTCTAAGTTTGACCGTTCGGAAGGTATCGCGGGATTGTCCGGGGAAACGTATCAACGTGACCGGAACCGGTACGTGGATAAATTTCGGCAGAATAAGCGGAAAAACAGTAAACGACGTCTGGTATATTTCACTCGCTACGCGGCGGTGTTTATCATGTTGTTGGGTGTGGGGCTGTATTTCTGGTACGCGAACGGTTCGCGGGAGGTGATGCCCGAGAACGTGTTGCCCGTGGCGGTTCACGGGAAAGCGCAACCGATTCTGGTAACGGGGGATGGAACACGGGTGAATTTGGCGAAAGAGAGCAATTTGTTGAAACAACTCGCGGGCGGAGTGGTTTCTTCGGGAAAGGATGGAATCGCTTACACGGAATCGACAAATCAGGGAAAGAAAGCGGATCACCATACGTTGATCATTCCTCGCGGGGGAGAGTTTCGGGTGGAGCTTGCAGACGGAACTGTCGTTTGGTTAAATTCCGAGTCTGAATTTACTTATCCGGTGATTTTTAATGACACGACGAGAGAGGTTTCTTTGAAAGGGGAGGCTTATTTCGAGGTGACGAAGGACAAGAAGCCGTTTAAGGTGAGCGTGAACGGGGTGGAAGTGAAGGTTTACGGGACACGGTTTAACGTGAACGGCTATGACCCGCGGCAGGTACAGACCGTGCTGGTAGAGGGACGAGTGGGAGTAAGGTCTTTGGAACATGCTTCGAGAGAATGGATGATGAGCCCGAACGAGATGGCGGAGGTGAATACGGAAACGGGGGAATGTGTGGTGACGGAAGTGGATGCTTCGGCGTACGTGGCATGGAAAGAGGGATATTTCTCTTTCGAGGGGGAAAGTCTGGAACAGATTATGGAAAAATTGGGACGCTGGTATGATGTGGAGGTGGTGTTTGCGGCTGATGATGCTCGTTCCCAACGGTTCTCGGGACGGGTGGACAGGAGCGAGGATTTCCGGGACGTGTTGAATTTGCTTCAGCGTACGCTATTAGTGAAATTTGAAGTGGATGGAAATAAAATAACCATTACTAAATAAAGAGACGGAAAGTGTTACCAGCACTTCCCGTCGTAAATAAGTTAACCGCCTAAATTGGAGGTTTAGGCAATTGAATCATCAATTAATTTACAAGAGTATGAAAAATTCGCGAGAAAAGAAAGCTTTTGCGGGGATTTATTGCAAAGTGTTCGTGATTATGACGCTGTGTTTGTGCATGGTAACGAATCTTTGGGCTAATTCCTCTTATGCATCACCGCAACGGGTGACTATTAATCTTAAGGATGCGGCGGTCAAGCAAGTGTTTGCCGAAATCCGTAAACAAACGACTTACAATTTCGTGTATAGCGACGATCAGATGGATAAGTTGAAGCCGGTGACGTTGAATGTGACGGCGGAGACGGTGGAGAACGTGCTGAACAAGGTGTTGGAAGGGACTCCTTACACGTACACTATCGAGGGAAATTCTATCGCGATAGTGGCGAGAGATAACGTGAAAAAGGAAGTGAAAGAGATCCGGGTAACCGGTAACGTGAAAGATAAGGACGGTCTGCCCCTGCCGGGAGTATCCGTGATCGTGAAGGGGACAACGGTGGGTGTCGCTACCGATATCGACGGGAATTACACGCTGACTTTTGCCGAACGGCAGGATGTTACGCTTGTCTTCTCTTTCGTGGGAATGCAAAGCAAGGAAGTTCCTTACACGGGACAGAAAGAGATCAACGTGGTTCTGGAGGAAGAGCAAGTGAGTCTGGGTGACGTGGTCGTGATCGGTTACGGTACGAAGTCAAAGCATGACGTGACGAGTTCGGTGTCTTCGATTAACGCGGACGAATTGAAAAAGTATTCCAGTAGTGCCACTTCCTTTGATGGTATGTTGGGCGGAGCGATCAAGGGAGTGCGTGTTATTCAGAATAATGGAGCCCCGGGTGCGGCCGCAACAATTAACGTGAGAGGTGTTACTTCACCCGTGTCAGGAAGCACGAATGAGCCTTTGTATGTTATTGATGATGTTCCTTTCTTTTCCGAGCGCGGAGGTGTGAATCCGTTGTTGATTATTTCCCCGAATGACATTGAGAGTATTGATGTGTTGAAGGATGCTGCGGCTACCGCTATTTATGGTTCCCGGGGTGCAAACGGGGTGATTATCGTGAAAACCAAGGGCGGGAAAAATAACGAAAAAATTAATGTATCAGCCGGTTATTCTGTTACGGTCGGTAATCCGGTGAAACAGTATAAACCGTTGAACACGGCAGAGTATAAAGAGGTGCAGGATTTGTTGATAAAAAACACGATATCTGCCATAAACCGGGGGCAAATTGAGCCTTACACGGGAGTTTATTTTTTTATACCGATGTTGGAGTTACTCGGGAATTTTTCGGAGATCGGTTTTGATGACGAATTGTTTATCCCGAAGTACGAGTACGACGGTTTGAATGAAGATGCTTTTGGAGAAGCAAACACGAATTGGGAAAAAGAGATTCAGAATAAGAATGCTTTGAATCAACAATTTGACCTTGGTATCCGTGGTGGCGGGAAAGCTATAAATTATGCTTTTTCTTTCAACTCGGTGAATCAGGACGGTATTTACATTAATGACGGACTGAAGCGTTACGGGGTGCGTTTGGCTGTCGATGCTAATATTAGCGACCGTTTGAAAAGTGGTGCCACTTTAGGATATTCATTTTCAAAATTCCGGGATGCTACAAGTATAACGGATGGAAACACGAAACCTTGGCTGGTGCGTCCGGATTATCCCGCGAAAGACGAAAGCGGGGAATTTGTCCGGTTGCCCGGTTCTAATTATGGTGACGTGTATTACGCGGCGAATCCGGTCGCTCAAAGAAAGGTCAAGAACCGTACGGATGCCCGCCAGTTTATAGGTAGTGCTTACGCCCAGTACCGGATATTGGATAATTTGAAACTCCGGGGAGATTTCAATCTAGCCTCTTTCCGCGATGACGGAAGTTCTTTTGTGCCTAAAGCGGCGATGGATGAATACACGTATTATGAAACGTTGTCTAATCTGACAGAGTCGCAGAGTGATATGACAACTACTTCCATTAATTTCAGGGCGGATTATAATTTGGATATAGAGGAACATCGCCTTTCTTTTATGGTGGGGTACGGTTGGGATAGAACATTCCGTAAAGGAGGGTATCAAATGTACGAGGACTTCGCGGATGACCAAATTCTGAATAATCCGGCTTCCGCGGCAAAAGTGTCCGCTTACTATTCTTCAAAGTCTACAACGGGATTGAATTCCGTTTATGCCCGCGTGGGGTATATTTATAGTGACCGATATTTGGCGGAGTTTAATTTCCGTTCGGATGCTTCTTCTAAGTTCGGTCCCGGGAATAAACGCGGTTATTTCCCTTCGCTCTCGTTGGGGTGGAGAATAAGTAACGAACGATTTATGGCGAATTTTTCCAGATTGGATGATTTGAAATTACGTTTGAGTGCGGGACAAACCGGTTCGACGAACTTGGATGATTTTGTTTACAAGCAATTGTTCGGGAGGACTTCAAACAATTTGTGGGAGGGTAAACCGACAATCGTGCCGAAGAGTAATTTCCCGAACCGGGATGTAAAATGGGAGATGACAACCGAATATAATATCGGTGTTGATTTTTCTTTCTTTAATCGTCGTTTGTACGGTAGTTTGGATTTGTATTACCGTTACACGGACGGGGCATTAACTCCTTCTCCTGTTGCCTTGGAAACGGGTTCCATGACTTATTATTCTAACTTGATTGATTTGTCGAACAAGGGAATTGAGTTTGAGGTCGGGGGCGATATTATACGGAAAAGTGACTGGCAGTGGACTTCTAAGTTTAATGTCGCTTTGAACCGGAATAAAATAGAGAATTTGAACGGGGCCACGCTGGCTTCTTACCAGTTGGATTTTTTCACGAAAGGGTATCCGGCAGGTGCTTTGAAAGGGTACGTGGTAGACAGGATATTCCAGTCTGACCGGGAGGTTAACGCCTATAACAAGTTTTCAGAGATTATAAATGGAGAGGGTAGTTATTACCAGAACTCATCGACTGGGGCTGGAGATTATAAGTTCCGGGATTTGAATGGGGACTGGAAAATTACGGCAGAGGACAAAAAGGTGATTGTGAATCCGGAACCGGACTTTTTCGGGGGATGGTTTAATTCGGTTAATTACAAGAATTTGAATTTGTCCTTTGTATTCCAGTTCTCGGTAGGGGGAGAGGCTTTTCTGAATGATTTGGCTAACAGTGCGACGGGAGTTGTCGGGAATAGCATACAACGTAAGATGTTCCGGGATACGTGGACGGAGGATAATAAAGACGCTCGTTACGCTCGTTTGGTTGCTTTGGATTATAGTGGTAATTCAGCTTATTGTGACAAATATGTGTTTGAAACTTCTTATCTGAGGTTGAAGAATATTTCGTTATCTTATGTTTTACCCAAAGAATGGTTGAAAAAAATCAATTTCCAGTCTGTGCAATTGTTTGCCAGCGCATCCAATTTGTGGACATGGACGAATTGGCCGGGGCTTGACCCGGAACTGGTGGGAGACAGAACGCTGGCGGGGACCAATCCTTTGCAGGAAGGAGTTTTCAGTAATGACGCCTATCCGCTGAGTAAAACATTCACGTTTGGTATAAGAGTAGAATTTTAAATAATAAATGAATATGATGAAAGCGTTTAAATATATAGTTTATTCCTTTTTGGGTGTTATGGGGTTTACCTCATGCGACTTGGTCGGGAATATCAATGATATTAAGCCCGAGTATATTTTGGATGAAAAGACATTGATTCGGGATGCCAGTTCGGCGGAATTGGCTTTACGGGGTGTTTACGAGCAATGGCGGGATAAGGGGTTGAGTTTGATATTGCCCAATATGTATTTTTTGTCCGGTAGTTTAACGGGTAGTGGTATTGATGCCGGTGTTTTCTTAAATAACGAAGTGAAACCGGAAACAAGTGTTATTGCCAATTATTATACTTCTTTGTACCATATCGTGAATTATGCTGATATAGTGATGGAGCAATTGGAAGCCGGAAAAGCCGTGGGGTTGGATTCGGTGCGCATGGTGGAGATGATCGGGGAAACGAAAATACACCGTGCGATGGCGCATTTCTTTTTGTTGAGGGCTTACGGGCAATTCTACGATGAAACATCGCCTTACGGTATCGTGTTGGTAGAGGAGCATATGCAAGAGACGAAAGCTGCGCCGAGAGATTCAGTGGCGGCGGTCTACGTATCTATAAATAGAGATTTGGACGATGCCATTGAAACTGCGCCCGAGAATGTATCGACACATTATAGCATGAGTCGGACTACTGCAAAAGCATTGAAAGCTAAGGTGCTGTTGTACCAAAGGAAATATAAAGAAGCAGCGGATTTGGCGAATGAGGTTTTAAGTGAAGCGGAAGGATATGGATATGCCATGGAAAATAATTTTATCGATGTATTTAAAAATAGTTGTTTTTCTTCCGAGGCGTTGTTTTGTCCTTATACTTACGGGCGTATTGAAAGGTTGGTATTGAATATTAATGCTTTGATTCCGGGACGTTATTTAACCAAAATTGCAGACGATTTTGTTGCGGGAGATGGGAATATGACTACCGGAGAGGGATATGACAAGCGTTTTGCAGAAACTTTTGCTTATAATTTGAGAGGACAGAATAATAACGGGAAGTTCCCTCATAATGATATGCTGGATGGCACGAAGAGTAATACGGTGTTTTATATGCGTCTGGCAGAAGTA
Organism: Butyricimonas hominis; assembly: GCF_014287455.1. NCBI lineage: Bacteria > Pseudomonadati > Bacteroidota > Bacteroidia > Bacteroidales > Odoribacteraceae > Butyricimonas > Butyricimonas hominis. The sequence goes on along the minus strand of NZ_JACOOH010000004.1, from coordinate 447,581 downwards.
TACTTGATTCATGCGGAAGCGGCCATACGCGGGTATCAGGATTATGCCGGTGCCCGGACAAGTTTGAAGAAGATTACGGATAGGGCGGGTTATGATGAGAATTACGTGAATACAATTACCGATGGGGATTTGTTAGAGATGGTACGTAAGCATAAATTGTTGGAATTGGTATCGGAGGTTTATGAAGAATGGTTCGATTTGGTACGGTATTATAAAGAAGGGGATTTTAATATCACGGATATTAAGAGTACAATTACTTCTGATAATCAATTAATTTTGCCTATTCCGCAAACAGCATTGGCGGGAAATAATTTGTTAGAACAAAATCCATTATAAAAAAAGTATATGAGGACAGTAATTATTGTTTTAGCGTGTTTACTGGTGGGATATTCCTGCCAGAAGGCACCCCGTTATGTTGTTAACGGGAAAATCTCCGGTAACGCGGAGGGTATGAAGGTGACATTGAATAGGATTGATTACCCGCAATTGGAATTAATTGACAGCACGGTAATTAAGGATGGAAAGTTTGTGTTCGAGGGTGTACTTGCGGAGCCGGGGTACTACACGATACAGATTGACAGAAATCCTAAGGGAGAGGAATTCTCACTGAGAAATGTCACGAATAGTCCGTTCTATTTGGAAAATTCAGTGATTAGCTTTTCGGGGAATATTGATAGTTTGCCCACGATGTACTGGAGTAATAAACCGCAGAAGGCGCCGAAAGTGACCGGGTCGGCGATGGAAGACCTCTATCAGAAATTTCAGGCGGATGGACGGGAGTTGAGAAACCGTTCGAGTGATTTGTATGAACAGTATTTGGAAGAATATCACCGTCCGGCACTGGATGGCATTTTCAACAAGGAGAGAGGGATTGAGTTGGCTCGTGCCATGGAGAAGCTGGAAAAGCAGTTGGCTGACATGAAATGGGAATTCGTGAAGAATAATATTCAGACCGTGGTGGGTTTTGATATGGCTAAACAGTATTTTCAGGATATGTACGTCCGTATCACCCCGGGGCAGATAGATGAATTGGAAACCTTGGTGGAGAAGGCATGGCCGAACACGGAGAAGGCTACCGAGTTCAAGAAAATGGCGGAAGTCGGAAAGCGTATCGCCGTGGGAGCCAAGTACCCGGATATCGAGTTGGTGAATCCGGAGGGGAAGAAAGTGAAGTTGTCGGAATACGTGCCCGCGGGGAAATATGCGATGCTGGAATTTTGGGCTTCGTGGTGCGGACCCTGCCGGGGAGAAATCCCTCATCTGAGAGAGGTCTACAAGGAATATAAAGATAAAGGTTTCGAGATTATCAGTATCTCTATCGACCGGAACGATGCGGAGTGGAAAAAAGCCATGAAAGAGGAGAATATGGTTTGGACGCAATTGAATGATCCGGGAGAGTTTAACGGTCCGGTTGCTAAAGTGTATAACGTGCAGGGTGTTCCCACGTGTATTCTTTTGGATAAGGAAGGACGTATTTTTAAAACGGATATGCGGGGAGCGCAATTGGATGCCGTGTTGGAGGAGATTTATGATTGATAATGCAACAATTCGTTTATTAAATATGCTTTGTTATCCCGCTACCGTTCGGTAGCGGGATAACTGTGTTATAAAGTGGTTTGTGGTAATAAATTGTGTCACCATTGTTGGGAAATAATTATATTCTTTATCTTTGTCCGTGGATAAAGTGTATATACGGTGAAAAGTGAGTTCGACATATTATTTGAGAAGTATTACGAGCGTCTTGTCTTGTTTGCCGAGGGGTACGTGGGGGATTTGAAAACGGCGGAAGATATGGTGCAGGATGTTTTTTTGGCACTTTTATCCCGAAAGGATTTAAAGGATGTGGAGTATAGCCGTTCCTATCTTTATAGTTGCGTGAAGAACGGGTGCGTGGATTACCTGCGTAAATTAAAGATTACCGATCCTTTGGACGTGAAGTTGTTTGATGCGGCTTACTACACGGGAGATTTTGACGTGTTGGAGCAGGAGAAATTGATTTGCAGGGTCGAGGAGGAAATTGAAAAATTACCGGAGCAACGGCGAGAAGTGTTGAAGTTGAGTGTCTACGAGGGGATGAGTTATCCGCGGATCGCGGAAGTCACGGGATTGTCTGTCAATACGGTAAAAACTCACATGAAAAAAGCATATCAAGATTTACGAGAGACTCTTTCTGATCAGCATGTACATCTTTTTTTGTCTTTTGTTCTGCTGAAGATGAGACGAAAAGCAATTTCAAAGTTATTCAATCCATAATTTTTTTCATTTTTCGTTCACCCTGTTTTTCCATTTTTACGTCATAGGTGTAAAAATTTAAACAGATGAGTGAATCGGAGTTTATAAATGTATCTCTTCTTTACCGGAAAATGACGGGGGAACTTCTTTCCACCGAGGAGCAGAAGGCATTTGACGTGTGGTACGCCGTGAGCAAGGAACATCGGTTGTATTATAAACGTTTTTGCCGGCAACAGGAGAAGATTATGGAAAGACAATGTTCCCGTGTCGATGTCCGGAAAGGATATGCTAGTATTCGGGGAAAGCGACGTCGTTATATGAACCGATGGACTTGGGGAGGAATTGCCGCTTCTTTGCTATTGTCCGTGACGCTCGGAACGGTTTATTGGCAAAACGGTCGCACGAAGAATGTTCAAGAAGTTAATTCGGGTTTCCGTTTTTCCCCCGGTCATAAGAATGTGATACTTTCATTGGGAGGGGGACAAAAAATCGTTATTGATTCCACGTTCTCGGAAAAAACTGTCGGACAGGATTGTGTAGCGATTCAAGTTGAGAATGGCGTTTTGCGTTATCGACAAAACACGGTTATTACGGAGGCTCCTGTTTTTAACGAGCTGGTTGTTCCGCCTTCCGGAGAGTATATCGTGGAATTGGTTGACGGCACGAAAATATACTTGAATTCGGATTCCCGTTTGCGTTACCCGACGTCTTTCACTGGAATGAATGAACGCAGGGTATTTCTGGAAGGAGAGGCGTATTTTGTTGTTTACAGAGATGAGAAGAGACCTTTTATCGTTGAAACTTTGCAGGAAGAGGTGAAGGTATTCGGAACGGAGTTTAACGTGATGGCTTATCGGGATGAGGATGTCGTGCAAACAACTTTGGTGAAAGGAAGCGTCGGGATAAATGTAAAAGGAGAGAGGAAGGATGTGTTCCGGAGAATAGTACCGGGAGAACAATTCCGTTTGCATAAACAGTCCGGGGAGGTGAGAATAGAGACGGTGGACGTATTCCCTTACGTGGCTTGGAAGGATGGGCTGTTTGTTGCCCGGAATGATGATTTGGAATCCATTATGCGGAAGGTGGCACGTTGGTATGATGTCGAGGTGTTTTATCAAAATCAAGGTTTGAAAGAGAAACGTTTTTTCGGTATCATGAAAAAACAGACTTGTTTGGATGAAGTGCTTGAAATCATAGCCAAAGCGGGTGATGTGCAATTTAACGTGAGTGGCCGGACGGTTATCGTGAAAGAGTAAAAATAAAACAAGAAGTTGTTTGCAGCAACTTCTTGTCAATAACAAATAGGGAACAAACATTTTGCAGGTGTTGTTCCCGGTAATGTTTCATTTAAGAATAACAAATGTATGAAAAAAAATCGTTGGAACGTTCCTATACGGGGGAACTGTTTTCGAAAAATGTGGCTTATGACAAGATTATTGACAGTTTTTTTGTTCGTGATGTCGATGAATGTATCGGCAAGCCTCTATTCTCAGAATAAGACGGTCAGTCTTAAATTGAACGGGGCGACTTTGGAAGAAGTGATTCAATCGTTGAAATTGCAAACGGATTACGGGTTCTTTTATAACATTGATAACAAGGATATCAAAAGCGTCAGGAATATTTCTATCGACGTGAAGGATATGGCTTTGGAGGATGTGTTGTTGCACGTGTTGAAGGGTACGAATCTGACGTATTCCATCGTGAATAACGTGGTTATTCTTAACACGAAAAACCCGGTTGTCACGAGGGATTCGGTTCAAAAAGAACACGTGTTGGTCGGTAGAGTGATAGACGAGAAGAAGGAGCCTATACCGGGCGTAACAGTAAGATTGAAAAACACGAATATCGGTACGGCAACAAATAATAAAGGGATTTTTGTTTTCCGGTTGCCGATCACGAAAGGTGCGCTGGTATTGAGTTTCGTCGGGTTTAAGACGAAAGAGCTGGAATTCAAGCTCCCCTCTGATACGCTTAGAATCACGTTGGAAGAGGATTTGGCAAGTATTGACGAGGTAACCGTGGTGGCTTACGGGGAACGGAAAAAGCGGGAAGTAGTGGGTGCTATATCTTCCGTGAAGGCGGATGATATAAAAGAGGTTCCGACGGCTAGTATCGAGAATCTTCTGCAAGGTCGGATGGCGGGAGTCGAGATCAACACGCAGAGCGGTGCTCCCGGTGGTGGCGGTAGTGTTGTTGCTATCCGGGGATATAATTCCCTGTTCGTGGGGGACGGTCGCGATTACGGGGAACCGTTGTACGTGATTGACGGGGTTCCTGTACATTCGTTTACTTCTCCAATCACGGGGACGAATGCGTTGGCAGAGATTGACCCGTCGACAATAGAGTCCGTCGAGGTATTGAAAGACGCAGCTTCTGCGGCAATCTATGGTTCTCGTGCCGGAAATGGAGTGATCCTGATTACCACGAAAAAGGGTAAAGCCGGTAGGGCCAGTTTTTCTGCAAATGTATCCTATTCTTACTCTATATTACCCGAGACTCCGGTACAAACGGGAGGGCGAGGCGAGAGGGCTTTTAATTTTGACGTGATGAAGAATGAACATATGGCCGGGTATAATAACGGGGAATATATATTCCCGCAGAATTATTTGGATTCTAAAACCGGTTTGGGATTATATGACCGTTGGTGGTACAACGCGATGAAGCGCACAAGTGGGAAAAGACAGTTACAGGATTCCTTGAATCCGTATTATAATAATTCCACGGATTGGTTCCGTTATGCATTCCGTGCCGGGGAAATCGTAAACGCGAATATTCAAGCAAGCGGGGGAAGTGAAACGATAAATTACCTCGTGGGGGCCGGCTATTATACTGAAAAGGGGATCATGTACGGGAGTGATTTCTCCCGTGTAAATCTGATTGTAAATTTAGGTACGCAACCTGCCCGGAATTTGAGTCTGGATACAAGGTTGTATTTTGCGTATACAGACCGTAGCCGCGGGGCCGGTACCGGTGGTACCATGTCCGGGTCAAAAATCGAGAGGTTGACGGTAGATCCCAAAACTACTTCCTCTCTTCTTGCCGCCGGGGGGATAAATGAGGAGAAATTGCTCGAAGAGTTGAATACTTCCATTGAGAAGAATGAATCTTACCGTTTGCGTGCGAATCTGAACTTAAGATACCAGTTGTACAAGGGATTGAATTTGTCTGTACTTGGTTCCTTGGATTACAATCAAGGAATGAGAAATAATTTTCGACCCAGTACTTTGGATCCGACAAACGGTCTGAGTTCTTCTATCGGGGAGGTCGACCGGAACTTGTTAATTTTGAACGAGAATATGTTGACCTATAAAACCTCTTTTAACGAGAAACACAATATAGACGCGTTGTTCGGTATTTCTTACCAGTCTGATCAGAACGATTATATTGCGGCGAAAGGATTGGGGGGAGCCAGTGACAAGATTCATTATATTGTAGACGAGGGAACATCTGTTGAGGTTAATGGGCAGACCATATACCTGAAAGAAGCTAAAACGGATCGGACAGAAAAAGTGTTGGTCAGTTATTATGCCCGTTTGGCGTATAATTATATGCAACGCTATCTTTTTGAAGCAACTTGGCGTAAGGATGGTTCTTCCGTGTTTGGGAATAAGGTGCGTTGGGCTACATTCCCGTCGGCGGCTGTCGGATGGGCTTTTTCAGAAGAAAGTTTTCTGGAAGACGTGTCTTGGTTGAATTTTGGTAAGATTCGTGCTTCTTGGGGACGTTCCGGGCAACAGTTCGGGCAGGCATACTTGGCGCACGGCGTGATGGTTCCGAACGGGACTTTCTTGGGACAAACGACAATTTCTCCGAATCCCATGGGTGGAATGATTAATCGTCGGTTGACATGGGAAGAGAGTGACCAGTATGATTTGGGGCTGGATATGGATATGTTTGATTATCGTATAAAATTTAAGTTGGATTATTATTATAAGTTGACGAAAGGTCTTTTGTATTACGTTCCCTTGGGCGGTAACTGGAGTTTTATGACGAATCAATGGCAGAACGCCATGCGGGTTTCGAACGAGGGATTGGAACTGGAGCTGGAGGCTGATATCTTCCGTGAAACAGCCGTTTCTTGGAGGATGAAATTTAATATTTCCCGTAACTGGAATCTTTTCAAGAAGAGTTACACGGGGCGTGACGTGGAAAAATACGTTATCGGACGACCGCTTTATTCTATTTTCTTGTACGAGGATGACGGTTATTATCAGACGGATGATGAGATTCCTTATGTTTATGACCAAAGAGGTTACAAGCATAAAATGTATGTAGGTGCAAACGGAAGCGGTAATGCTGCTACCCGTTATGAGGAGGGAACAAGGAGAATTTTGGATATTGATGGGGATGGCATGATCGGTGCGGGAGATATGGTTTACCAAGGTAGTGCCTTGCCTTTGGCTTATGGAGGCTGGGTGAATGAAGTTAAATGGAAAGGGTTCGATGTGAATATTCTTTTCACTTACTCTCTTGGACGTAAGATGTATAGAACTTATAATCATAAATCTTTAACAGGAAACCCGGATGTTCCGATTCTGGAGAACGTGGGTAAAGTATCTTTTTGGGAAAAAGAGGGGGATATTACCGATTACCCGAGAAAGGCTGCTTATAGTGATATTTTGCAGCAATTTGGGGGGACTTTGGCTTCCAACTTGGAAAAGGTAAGTTATATCAAGTTGAAACAATTCACGATAGGTTATGATGTGCCTAAACAGGTTGTAAAGAAATTGAAGCTGTCCGGTGTGCGATTGTTCTTCACGGGCGAGAATCTTTTCACATTGACGAATTATTCCGGTTTAGATCCGGAGGTTGTGGATATGTACTCGGGGATGGATGATTTTAATTACTACCCGTTGGCCCGGAAGATATCTTTAGGACTTACCGTAAATTTTTAGATGAATAGGTTATGAGAAAATTGATAAGATTATTGGCTGCAATTGTGTTGTGCTTGAGTATTTCATGCAGCAGTATGTTGGACGTTGAGCCTGAAAATTCTGTTACCTTTACTAATTTTTATAAAAATGAACAGGATATAGCTGCGCTGACTCGCGGAATGCACGCGATACTGGCATGGTCGTTTCGAACTTTTAATACGTTGGAATATGCGGGGGTGAAAACGGATGCTTCTCCTTCCGGTCATTTCCCATCTCCCGATGTTTTTATGCGTTTTCATTTATGGAATTCTGTCGGGACAAGTTGGAAGAGTTTCTATGATGCGATTTATCAATGCAATTTGTTGTTTGATAACGTCCAACAACCCGTGTGCGCTCAAGATCGGATGGATTTTTATTATGGACAGGCAAATTTCATAAAAGGGGTATGTTATCTGCAATTGGCCCGTTATTGGGGAGATGCCGTTATTTCCGGACATACAGAGGATACTCAAGCTCGTCCTAAAAAGCCGATGGTGGAGGTTTTGGATACGGCATTAGCTTGTGCGGAAAGAGCTTTCATGTTATTGAAGAAGCATGAAGAATTGGTGGATTATGCCGGAGCCAGAATTACCTCGAAGCAATACGGTAGTAAAGGTAGTGCGGCAACTTTGATAGCACACATCTACGCGTGGAAAGCTGCGATGGGGAAAGGTTTGAGTGATGAAGAAGTGCGTGCATGTTGGGAAAAGGTGGATACTTATGCATCCAAAGTGATCGACACGGACGAGTGCGGGTTTTATGAATTGGAGAATAGTGCCGAGTTATTGGTTGCGAATACTTTAAATACACGTAATGGTAAAGAGAGTATTTTCGAGATAGAATTGAACGCGCAAGATAAAACATTGGATGGGACTGTTTTTACATCCGCTCGTTGGTTTGTCGGTTTTCCTGTTGTTCCGGGAGCACTTCCGGGAGATATTAATAGTAATCAATGGAAATTGAAAATTCAAACGGTTCTCGATATGTACCCGGGAGCAGATGAACGCAAGAACGCTTTTTTTTATAAACCGGAATTATATTCAAATGATCCGGACAGCGCACGCGCCTGTGGCGGATATGCTTTCGAGTATAAATACAGAAAAGGGTTGTACAGTACTTCCACGACTTCTGAACAGACTTTAGAATTTGTGAATTTCGACGTGAACAGGATGGTTTGGCGTTTGGCCGATTTGATTCTGTTGAGGGCGGAGGCACGGATGCATTTAGGGAATACAAACGGTGCCGTGCAGGATTTGTGGAGAGTTCAGCGGAGATCAAAAGCCGTTGAATACGCGGGTGGTGATTTGCAAATGGCGATCTTCCGGGAAAGAGAAAAAGAATTGATTTTTGAAGACCACCGTTACTTTGATATCATGCGAAATAAAGGATATTATAAAACAGAATTGCCTAAAAATAAAGTGTTTGTTCCTTTCCCGTTCCCTCACGAGGAAGAGGAGGAAGTGTATAGTTTATTGACGGATCAGGAAGTGGCGGATGGTGCTCTTTTTTTACCGATAGGGGATGGAGCGTTCTTTTTGAATCCTATGATGATTCAGAATACATATTGGTTTAATAGAAAATAAAGTTATAGCCATGAAAAAATTAATTATTGGACTGTTGTTAGCCACGTTTTGGGCTTGTAATACAAAATATAATTATATTGATACGGGTATTTCAGATGGAGTTCATGATTGTTCTATGCTGGAGTACTTGAAAGGGGATTCATATAATTGGGATACCATTGTACGTGTTATTGAACGTGCCGGGTTAACTTCTTTGTTTGAGGGAGAGGGACCCGGGGAGCAGATAACGTTTTTGGGACCGACCAATCATTCTATCCGTAATTGGATGTATGACAGCGCGTACATTGATGTAAACAGTATCCCCGCGGATACGTGTAAGAAAATCGTGTTGCGCCACGTGATTAAAGGCCGGTACATGATGACGGATATTCCTCGCGGCAGTATCGGCACGAGTGCCTCTTCCGGACGTGACGGTGGTGTTGAAATGCCAACTCTGGGAGGAGGAAAGGTGTGGCTTTACACGGTGTCTACTCCTGCTCACGGGGTGGAAGATGCCGGTCCGCTGACTCTTTATTGCGTTTCTTTGGATTTTCAAAAAAGTATTCCGTTGGCTTGTCCGGATATTCAAACGAATACAGGTGTCGTGATTTCCTTGGATTACAATTTTTATTGTGGTGAATTATAAATGAATAGAATTATGGGAAAATATATTGCTGGTTTTTTATTGCTGGTTGTCGTGGCGATGTCATGTCATGATGTGAAAATTGGCTATTTGGAAACGGAAAATGCTGTTTATGTTCCGGACTCGTTGGTGGTGAATTTGGAATGGACAGTGGAGGAGTACATACGATGGGAGAATGAATCCGATTGGGTTTCCACGGGGATACAGGGGGTGTTGGGAACGGCTCCGATTACTTATCGGGTGGCAGATGTAAAGGTGGACGGAGAAGGTGATGCCGAAGCTATGAAAGCGGCTTGTGCAATTAATGGCGGCGGGATTTTTACTATCCCGTTTCATCACGAAATCCCCAAGGGTGTGTATATATTATCAATAGAAATAAGTAATGAAGATTATCATTTCGTAAAGGATGATATTTTCAGGATTATAGTGAAATAGGTATTGTCGTAGACGTGCAAAGCTCGTGGTGACCGAGAAATAATGTGCTTGGAGTTGTATCTTATGGAATACAATTTCAGGCACATTTTCCCGCTTTATATTAATGATCTTCATGCCCTTTCAGTACCGGGAGGCTGATATGGTATTTTACAGCGACAACACGAGCAAGGATGACGCTTCCGGCTGTGACGATTTGCGTGGTGACGTGACCGATGCCGAGGGCATCACAGGCGAAGTAGATAAAGCCGCCGAGAATACAGGCGATGGCGTAAATATCTTTTCGGAAGATAAGGGGTACCTCGTTGATGAAAATGTCGCGAATGACTCCCCCGACGGCTCCGGTGGTCATACCCATGATGATTGCTACCCACGTGGGGAATCCGGCGAGTAAGCTCTTCTCGATGCCGACCACGGTGAATAGCCCCAGACCGATGGCGTCGAAAATGAAAAAGGTATTATTTAGCCGGATCACGTGTTTTCCGAATATGATGACGAACAGGAGGGCAAGTCCCGTGACGATGAGGTAGGATGGTTGGTGCATCCAGAAAGGGGTGACACCCAGTAATAAATCCCGGGTTGTTCCACCCCCGATAGCCGTGGCTGCTCCCACGACATAAGCCCCGAACCAGTCAAAACGTTTGGCAGAAGCAAGACGGATACCGCTGATCGCGAAAGCGAAGGTTCCGATGTAGTCGATAATGGTAGTGAAATCTATATGCATAATCCTATTTTTGAGGGGACAAAAATAGTAATAATGTATGTCGATTGCTCTCGTTATAAGATGTTTTACAACAGGATACTACACCCAATCTTCGCTTTTTACTTCTCCTTCCACGGAAAGGATAATTCGTTTGACCGGGATGTTGCGTGAGGCTTGTTCTCTTGCCTTCAATGCCATTTGGAATAGTCCGCCGCAACAAGGAACTTCCATGATTACCACCGTTAACGTGTTGATCTTGGCATCGTCAATCATATCGCGAAGTTTATCCACGTAGGAGTCCGTGTTGTGGTCGAGTTTCGGGCAGGCGATTGCCAGAATCTTGCCTTTCAGGAAACGCTCGTGAAAGTTTCCGGCGGCGAATGCCGAACAGTCGGAGGCAAGGAGTACATCCGCGTTTTGGAAATACCCGGCTTGCGGGTTAAGCAGATGTAATTGAACGGGCCATTGCCGGAGTTCCGAATTTCCGGTACAAGCGACCGGGGTGGCTTTCGTGACAGGTTTCAGTTCTCTTGCCATGGAGCCGGGACACCCGCATCCCAGTTTTTGGGCGGGATGTAATTCTTGCAGGTTCACGGGAATGTTATGGCGTTTCAGGTATTCCACTCCCTGTTTTAATAATTCTGTTTCTCCATGTTCTTTCAAATGGTGTAAATGAGCTAGTATCACGTGTTGCCCTTTAGGAGCGATACGCTCCATGACAGTCTCTTCACTATAAGGTTCCGCTTCTCTCTCTTCCAGTTCAATAGCGCCGACGGGACATTCCCCGATACACGCACCTAGCCCGTCGCAATACAAATCGCTGATCATGACGGCTTTCCCGTCTATTAACTGTAACGCTCCCTCGTGACAACCTTGTACGCATAAACCGCAACCGTTACACTTTTCCTCGTCTATCTTGATTATTGTTCGTTTCATCTTGTAGTTGTTTTTGATTTCTAGTACAAAGATAAGGCACGAGGGAGAGATATTTTGTAATGATTATTACAATAGGGGAATAAATGTTTTCTTTATTCGTTCAAGTCCTTCTTTTACCGTGGCAAGAGGGCAGCCGATGTTCATGCGGAAGAATCCTCTGCCTTCTTCGCCGAAGTCGGTTCCGCTATTGAGTCCTATTTTTGCTTCCTTGAGTAATTTTTCCCGCACCTGTTCGTGTGTCAACCCGGTATCCCGGAAATCCAACCAGAGCAGGAATGAACCTTCAGGGGGGAGCATTTTTACCCGGGGAAGTTCCCGTTGCAGGAATTGGTCCGTGTAGGTAATGTTCTTTTCGAGGTAGCGGAGCATCTCGTCCAGCCATGCATCGCCATGTTTATAGGCTGCTTCCAACGTGATATGCCCGAAGATATTTCCTAAATCCAAGTGCAGGCATAATATTTCCTTTTCAAAACGGCGGCGTAGTTCGGGAGATGAAATCACGATAACGGAATTCATCATTCCGGCGATATTGAATGTTTTACTGGGAGCCATCATGGTTACCGTAATGTCGGCAATTTCGGGTGACAGGGCTGCCATTACCGTGTGCTTGTGTCCGAACAGGGCAAGGTCGGCATGTATCTCGTCGGAGAGAATGGTTACCCCGTGTTGCAGGCAAAGATTACCTACGCGGGTGAGTTCATCTTTCGTCCATACCCTGCCTACCGGGTTGTGCGAGTTACTGATGATAAGCAGTTTCACTCCTTCTTGCAGTTTCCGCTCGAAATCTTCCCAGTCGATGCGGTAATGTCCGTCTTCTACTTTCAACGTGCTGCACACGAGTTCCCGTTGATTGTCTTTCACCACGGCATGGAATGGCGGGTAAACGGGTGTGAAAATAAGTACTTTATCCCCTTTCCCCGTGTACACTCGCACGGCGAGGGACAATGCCGTCACGATACCCGGGCTACTTAATATCCACTCTTGTTTTACCTGCCAGCCGTGGCGACGTGCCGTCCAGTCAATGAAAGCCTGTTTTGCTTCATCCGTTCGGAACGTGTACCCGAAAACTCCTTTTTCACAACATTGGCGTACGGCTTCCAGAATTTCAGGTGCTGCCTGAAAATCCATATCTGCCACCCACATGGGGAGGATATCCGTAACCCCGAACACGTTTGCCAGATTATCGTATTTCGCGCAAGCCGTGTTCCGGCGATCTATTATTTGGTCAAAATTGTACATATCGTTTGTTTTTAAGTTGCTGCAAGTTACAAAACTCTTTCGTGAAATCCATGTTTATCGGCTTTTGAAAGCTGAAACAATCACTTTGTATTTGAGTAACAAGTACTTAACAATACTATGCTTCTTTTGTGATTCGGCACCAGTTCGGTGCCGAATCGGAATCTATTACCACTATTCCTGTCGTTGTCTCCATCGCCGTTTCACCCGGGCGACAACGATGGAGCTAACCACTCCGCCCACGATACTTACTACCCCGGCGAAAAAATGATCCGCCATTTGCGACAACACTGAATTTAAACTCAGTGTCGAAAACATTCCTATCATAAAATAATTCATACAATTGAAAATTGAAAGTTGAAAATTGAAAATGAAAGAGGATTCAGCCACACAAAAGCAAAGCCCCGTGCGGCTGGAATCACCTAATCATAAATCAAGAAATCAGTACGCTGTCCGATGCTCCTTTCCCGTTCTTCAGCATGGCGAAGCAATACACTTTCACCTTCGTGCTATCCCAGTCTTCCGGGAGTGCGTAACTTGTGCTGCCACTCTCGCTGCGGGCTCTCAACATCACTAGCCTTGACCTGTCCCGTTCCGTTTCGTACAACACGCCGTACACCTTGTCCTCCGCGGAAGCGTACCCGTCTTCCTCTTCCTGTACCTCCTGCGTGAACTGGTACTTCTTACTCTCCTCGTCGTACGCCATTGTCACCTTCGGCGGAGTAAGTAACCCCGTTGCCACCCGCAGCCGCTCGAAGTCCACCGTTGCCACGTTCTTGTTGTCTACCAAGATCGCCTCTTGATTCGTTGCCACGAATGCGTTTGACGTCGAACCTTTCCCGATACCCGTGAATCCTTTGCGGATCACCGGTAAAAGATTCCGTCCCAGTTGCACCAATGCTTTCATCCTTGCCCGCTGTGCCAGTATCTCCGGTGTCGGGTTGTCTTTCCTCGAGAACACCTTCGCCTTCGCGATGTTCTTCCCTTTCGTGTAACACAACGTGATGTTACCAACTGATTTTCTCGCTTTACCTAACAAATAAGAATTAAATTCTGCCATAAAATAATTGAAAGTTGAAAATTGAAAATGAACTGCTCCCTCAACTTCACGAACCAAATAATATAAGGTAATTCAGCTCTCCCTCTGTTTATAGAGGGAGTACGGCGAAGCCGGGAGGGAGTTCAATCTAAAATTTAAAATCTAAAATCATAAATCATTCCCTCAGCGCGGATTCCAACGCCGGTCCCGGGTCGATTTTCCTTGTCGTGATAGCCGAATGTCCCACCACGTCTTTGATCGGGTAATATTCTTCCAGCACTTCGCATACCTTCATCAATGCTTGTACCTGTACCCTCGTGTAACGATGCCAGTAAGTCAATTTCCCGTTCGAGTCATGGGTGTAAACCTCCTCCGGCGGAACGATCCGTCCACACTCGGCAATAAACAACCCTTCACGTAACCGCAATAAGCCGAGATTATCCAGTTCGATCCCTATGGAATAACGATTCAGTCCCGAACGCCCCGCGTACCAACTCCGTCCGGCATGCCACGCTTCCGTGTCAAACGGCACCAGTTGAATGATCTTTCCCTCCCGCCCGATCACCAGATGTGCTGAAGCGCTTACGTCAGGTCTTGTCAGATAAATTGCCGCCGCCTCACTACCCGCTGCCGCCGTGTAATGTAAAACAATCATATCCGGTCCTACAAGTTTACGCGTGTTCTTCGCGCACACCAGATGCCTTACCCCGTCTCCCACCAAACGGTGGTTAACAATTGAAAATTGAGAATTGAAAATTGAAAATGAACTCATAAATCGTAAATCATAAATCAAAAATTAGAAGCGTTTTTTTCCCGTGAAGGCTTGCACGATTTTTTCCCCGCTTCTTCCCACCACGTAGCCGCCTAACCCGATTTCCAGCAAATCCCAAAAGCGGGAGGTGTCGGCGAGCATGGGCAGGCTCGTGAATGTCCCCGCGAGAACAATCAAGGCGAATGTCAACATCACCAACGGACGCCACGATCGTTGTAACCATGTACCCCGGGCTTCTTCTGTCAGCACCGCCGCGCGGGCTTCCATTACCCGCTTTTCCCACTCGATAAAGATTCGCATCAAATCCGTTTCCAATTGCTTCTTCTCCCTCGCCGGGAGCGTCAGGCGGTCGATCACCCCGCCGACCGCACTGACAACGCCCTTTACTCTTTCCACCATCTCAATCCCGTGACAATACTATTCTTGATCTCTGCCTCGAAGTAAAACTTCTTGTTCCCCACTCTCCGCACGGGAATAGCGAACAACTTCTCGTAACGGCGCAAGGTGTGGGCGGAGATATTCATTGCCTTGCAAACTTCCGCCGCGGTCATCAATCTGTGCGATACGTTTGCCGCCGTTTCTATCGCTAACCTTACCTCCTGCCGGTATTCTTTCAGTTGCCGCAGTAATAACAGGGTTATTTCTTCTCCTTTTTCGATGTTGTTAATCACTCTCTTCATGTTAATTGAAAATTAAAAGTTGAAAATTGAAAATGTAAATCACTGAATCAATAAAATCATAAATCTTAAATCATAAATCTTAAATCATAAATCTTAAATTCGAATGTATTGGCTCGCCGAATACGCCTTCCCCTCCTTTTCCTTGAAAAAGCTGTATAAATGGGCTGCCGTACCTTGTTTCCGTGTCAGGCGGAATATTGCCTTCCCGCCCCCTCGCGTTGCGCCGTCCGTATCGATAAACACGGGCGAGAAAGAGCGATTTGCGTACAGTACGACTACCACCAAGCCATCATTCTCCCGTGCCGAGGGCACATCCATACCCTTCTCCCATGTTAGTGTCACCGTGTCGTCGTCTGCGACCGTGGCTTTCAGGTGGTTCGCTTTTTGCAACAGCCCCACGGACAATTGCAGGCGGGAGAAATCCCCGATCTTGCCGTCCGACCGGAACACCGTCATGTTCAGTTTCATGAATGCATTGTAACCGTTTATCCCGGAGCCTCCCGCCGCCACTTTCCATGCCTCTTGTAATATAGTCCCCTTCAGGTGTTGATAAAAACGTACTGCCACTCTCAGGCAGGAACGATTTGCCCGCTGTTTCACCGTGTCCGCGTCAATATAATTTGACGCCGTACTTCTCACCCGGGTTTCGTTGCCTACCCGGTAAAATACCGTGTTTCCAACTTTCCCTCGAATAGATTCTTCCGTCTTTGCCATTCTTCGTCCTTTTTAATTCATTACTACTATTTTTCTTTCCTCTCCGTCCTTTTCTCCCATTGTCCGGGACAAAGATATTGCCTGCTACTACCGTGTTGCAACTCTAATTTAAAAACGACGTTATCTTTTTAAATTCGACGATTTAACGTCGAATTCCGACAAAAAACCGCTCACCCCGTAACTTCTTTCGATATCCCGGGGAAGAAATCGGGTAGAAAAAAATCATTCCCGCGGCACTCCCGGGTCAAAGACCTTTCGCCTACGCCCCCGAACGTCTTTGAAACGTCTTTGTATCGAAGGTGAAACGTCTTTGATCCCTTATTACACCCTTATCTCATCGAATGCACTTCGGCTCTACACCGGGTATTGTTCCCGGGATTCTGAATATAGTGAAGGGTAAACTTTTCCACGGAATCCCGCCGATAAATATACCTGCGAGGTGTGGTTATTATTTTAGATTATTGATACTATGATTCTGTTTTGCGGGTTTTCCGGGAAATTTCCGAGAAATGTAACGTTCCCTGCAAACGCTTCTGGTAAGCCCTTCCGACGGGGAACCACTCGCTCCCTATTTTCACCGAATTTCCTACCAGCGTGTCGATAAAATGCCAGTTAAGGATAAAACTCTGGTGTACCCGGACGAAACTGCTCTCCGGTAACGACCGTTCGGTTATTGCCAGGCAGTAGGAAACAATTATTTGAGTTCCGTCGGTGAAGTGGAATGTACTGTAACTGCCCGATCCCTGCACGTAAAGTATATCCGCGTACAAGGCTCGCTTGCAATAGCCTTCACCCCAGATAAACACGTGTTCACCCCCGTACCGGGGTTCGTTGGATGATGTTTTTGTTCCTGTTTTTTTATTTTCCATGTTATTGATTTTTATGCCTCGTGAAGAACTCACCGGCGGGCAATTTCGTTTATCATGCTTTTAATGAATAACCGTAAAAATCAATATTGCTTATCCGTATCCCGGGGCCTATCTTCTATATGCGTTTTTTTATTTTGGATAAAGTCGGGAAAATTTCCCGAGGTCGAGATTATAATGAGCTTTTCTTCTGTAAGCACGAGGGAGAGCCAAACAGGTCAGGCTCCCCCTCCACACAAACACCGACTATATAACAATTGTTGAAGACCGTTTACTTGATAATCTTTCCTTTTTTCACTTTGTAAGATGTGTTTCTCCGGGCAGAGTTGCCCCTTTCCAAGTCATTCCCAGTTGATAAATATAATTCACCTGTGTACCATGTTGCTTCTATCGGGTTTCCGTTGTTCCCGGGAAAAATGACATCAAGAGGGAGCGGCTGTCTGGATTTCGCTCCCCGGATCGAGATGAGGTAGAGTTTGCCATCCCGGATTTCCCAGTTAGCGGTATATCCCCGTAAACAAGAGGGAATGAACTCATCCCGCAAACGGGAACGTATTCGGGCATAAAGGTTCATATCATATTGGAGAGGGGTATTTTTTAACTTGTAGGTTTTCCCGTTCGCGGAAAGCGTGTCGATGAATGCCCAGTTGTCAAAAGAATTAGAACAGACATC
Organism: Butyricimonas hominis; assembly: GCF_014287455.1. Classification (NCBI taxonomy): domain Bacteria; kingdom Pseudomonadati; phylum Bacteroidota; class Bacteroidia; order Bacteroidales; family Odoribacteraceae; genus Butyricimonas; species Butyricimonas hominis. The sequence continues at coordinate 430,180 of NZ_JACOOH010000004.1, read as the reverse complement.
CTTGCATCCCTTGCCTTCCCATATCCTCAATTCGCATCCCGGCATGGGATGCACTTGACCGCGGAGTTTCACGTAGTCCCATGCGGGTACAAGTAGCACACATTCTTTCAATTCTTGTATGTAGGGATTGGAAAAATCATTTTCTATCCATTGCCCGTCATCATCTCTCACTTGACTGATAGAGGATTTATCCGCTACCACGCGAATGGCAAGACCAAGGCTGTCGATGGAACCGTCAGGGCGGGGAATTACCTGTACTTTAGCAATCACGTAGTTATCTGCTAACTCGGGAAAGCGATCTCCGTTAAATAGGGTTTCTATTAAAGATACAATGTTGTCCGAAAGGGCTGTCTCCCTTCTTTCATTACGGTATGTCGTTTTAGATGCAACGCATCCATTTTCTACCCGGTATATCCATTGATCTTCGTAATCCGATCGGAATCCCATTCCTGCCTGATATATACACTCCCCACCTGCGACGTCCAACTCCCCGCTATACCACGAGGCAAAAATCTTTCCGTCTTGCAGGTAAGCATCGAATATGCCTTCTATATCCATTAAAACGGTTTTATGATTATCAGAACGTACGGTACTGTAACAATCCACGATTCTATCCAGAAATAACGAGTCATTCTGTAACCGCCACCATGCCACGTAAGGTGGCATATCCCGGATATAGTCACCCTCGGGTATGCGTTCATATACTTTGTCATGCAGGATTTGTTTTGCTTTTAAGGGGTTGGAGTACATTTCAAAAGAGTCTTGCCCGATAATCACTATGCTTTGTCCCGAAACTTCTATCGGGACGGTGATGCTGAAGCAAGCTAGAAATACAAATAAAATGATTTTAGATTCTTTCATGATTTCATAAATTGAAGTTAGCGATGATTTTACTCCCACCCATTCCAATGAAGGGGATAACGATATTCCATATCTCCTAAATAGGTCCATGAGGTTTTTTGGTCTACAATTTGTTTACGGTATATTACGATCCAGAACGTTTGTTCTGGAGGGGTTGACATGCGAGATTTTGTATAACCATGGAAGTCGTTAATTGAATTGTAGAAAACATAATCTTTGCTTATTTTTTTGTAAATTTGTGCGGAAAAATCTCCTGTTGACTCAATATAAATCTCGATGTAGTTATCTAATTTATAATGTGTTAGAATTACATAAGTGGGCATGTTATTCCACCATAATCTTTTACCTATAAAATCATTTGAAGGAAAATCCGGCATGGGATCTTCCCAAAGTCCCGTAAAAATAAGCGTAGTTTTCGTATATAATGGACCAAAATATTTTATTTTCCAATTCCACAATACGTCGTTTCCGAATCCCCATTTGAATGTTGCAGAACTTGCGTTTCCTCCTATATATGCCGTGAGTTTTTTAAATTCCTCTTTCAATTCAAAAGAGCCTCCTCCATTTGATTTAGAAACTCCGATTTTAGATGGTCCTTTGAAATTTGCATGTTCTTCTGGTATGATTCCGTCATAACGACCTGTAAATTCCTGCCTCCATAGTGGAGTTGCGTGATTGTAAGTTGCCCTTGATAACGGTTCTTCCTTGTCCTCAATATATTTGTAAAGTTCTTCGTTTCGAGTAAATGGTTCCCCGTTGTAAAATACAATTGCACCGGCCTCTAAATATCTTTCAAACTTTTGGTTCTCGTTTTGTAAATACTCGAGGAAATAGTTGTATTTCTTTTTAGGAATTCCTTGTTCCAAGGCTGAATTCAAATCTAGTATACAAGAGAGTTTACCTTCATTAAATTTTACGTTTTCAAGTAAAATATGATCATTGGGAGAGAGTTCTTCTTGTGTACAACAAGAATAGTCAATGTAGCCAATCTCTGGTTCCGAGACTTCAGGAATACTAGAACAGCTTATTAATAAACAGAGCCAAATAAGTAGATTCGATTCTTTCATAATTCATAAATTGTTGGTTGATAATGAATTTATGGCATCATCATTCTATAATGATAACGTTCCAAATACCATGTATCCATTTTGTTGGATAACACGCACTCTAGGTGTTTTACCAAATTCTAATCTGTAATGCAAAGGTACAAGCCTGTCTTTATATTTTGCCAACACATAAGGGTCATACTCGTCGTATTTTATTTTATACCAAAAGCTGACAATTATACGACCTCGTCGGGTTTCTGTTTGTTTGTAGTCCAAAATTCCATACTTAACGCTTCGCATGTGTTGTATATAATTTTTAGGTGGGAACGAACCCGGAAAAGGATTATCATATATCATGCAAGAGATTATAGAATCTCCGCACACTTGAAAATACTCCGGGATATACAAGTTTGTACCCTCTTCCCCGGTAAAAGCCTGAGGTGTTAAATCAATTCTATATTTCCGGCTATCTATTTTTGCACGGACAGCTTCTTCAAGTTCCTTTTTCGACAAGTTTTCATGTAACGATGCACATGACGATAAGCAGATCAATGTACTTATTACCAAAAATAGTAGTAGTAGTTTCATAATATTGGGAATTAGGTATTATTCATTGATAATTCATATCTATTTGGTGAATAGTTGTTTTTATTATTCCATAGGCAATAAATTTAATTAGTTAAACATTACTTTAGTGTACAAAATGAGCAAATTGAATTTTGTTTATTAACTATTCATTTTCAATATACTCTACTTTGTTTACTTGTTGTTCAATACGCTCGATACTCCTGAAGCTATGTATATTAATATATACTAATATAGCCAGCACTGTCAATATTATGGATATTATTAAAAAAACGACCTTTCTTTTGATTAATGCATTAAGGATGAAAATTATACCTATAAGCATCAGTATCGTTGTAATAAAATGTGATGGACTGAGAACAATTAATAAAGCACCCGCCAAAAAGACAACACTACCAAAAATTAATTTAAATTTCTTGTTCATAATCTTGATTTTTAGAGGTTGTTTAGAGTTATAAAACAGTGATTTAATATATTGCTTGTCATTGTGTCGGTTGAATACTATTTATCCAACCAATACAATGACAAGTATATACTCTAGTACTAATCCTTCTTCTTTTTCAGCATTTCCTCAATCTTTTTCTCGAGTTCTCTGCCGCGGAGGTTTTTAGCCACGATGCGGTTTTCCTCGTCGAGGATAAAGGTGCAGGGGATGCCTTTCACGCAGTATTCGGCGGCGATTTCGGAATGTTGTCCTTTTAGGTCGGACACGTTTTTCCAATTACAGCCGTCCTGACCAATTGCGGCTAACCAAGCGTGTTTGTTATCATCAATTGAAACACTGATGATTTCCAGTCCTTTCGGGCGGAAGCGTTTGTAGATTTTTATCAGGTTCACATTCTCCCGTCGGCAGGGACCGCACCAAGATGCCCAGAAGTCGATGACTTTTACTTTTGCCTTTGTTTCGTACAAAGAAAGTACGCCGCCATCGGATAGCGGGGCACTGAAATTGGGCGCAACAGCTCCTATCGCTATTTTTTGGATCTTTGCCAGTTCGGTAGCGATTTGTTTGCCGTAAATGGTTGCTTTTGCCTTTTCTCCCAGTATATCGTAGCGTTCTGCCAGTTTCGTTTCGTCAAGAGTTTGAGGCAATTTGGCTGCCACGACGTAGGCTGCCACGTACGTGTCGTTGTATTTTTTTAGTAATGCCAATTCTTCTGCCTCTACTTGTGTGATTATTTTTTTGAAATCCTGTTGCAGTTTTTGTGCTTGTGCTGGATTTGACCGGGCTTGTGCTTGCAGCTGTTGTTCGCTTTGTGCCAGATACTTGTCCAGATCGTTGAATTCTTTCCATATATTCTGGGCTTCACCGCTACTTTCCACGAGCAGTTCGTTGGTGCCCATGGTAATCGTGTAAACTGCGTTCTCCAACATCATGGCTGCCAATATAGTGTTTTTCTTGACCGGCATCAAGTAGACCAATGTCGTTTCTGGCATCCGGCCTGTAAACTCGAAAGCTCCGTTCGTGATCACGGCCTCGCCGATATCGATCATTCCGTTTTCCGTGTTGGCAACCAACAGTAATTTTCCGTTGACGGAGTTGTCTAACCGTCCCTCGATTTTGTAACTATCTCCTTGTGCCACGGATAACATGACACAACTGAATAACATGCATACGGTAAATAAAAACTTTTTCATCTTCTCGTTCGTTTTTAAAAGTCTCCCGTGTTGATTCGGATTGATTTTCACGGGAGATTTTTAGTTAAAATGGATAACTTGATTATTCTTGTTCCCGTTGTCTCGGGACTTTTAGTGTCGGTTCTTTTGCCGTTTTCGGGCTTGCCTTGTCGATTACCAAGCCGTCCACGATCATTCCGGCAGGATAGATCATAGAAGCGGGATAGTAATCCGGCAGGTAATTCATTACTTCTTCTTTTGACGATATTGCCGTGATTTTCTGCAATTTTGTCAAGTCGGGCATGCGGAATCCGGTGGTACGGACACGGGTTTCTTTCCCGTCCTTGAGATCAATGCGGTAGACCACGAGTGCTGACCCGGCAATCCCTCTCACGATGTAGGCACACGATTGTCTGGCTTCTTTTGCCGCTTTGATCAGTATCTTCTTCATTTTTTCGTGGGAAGTGCCTTTCTCCACCTGTACGTGAATTGTTCCGGTTCCCGTTGTAACAGTCGGGCTTTGCGGTGATAGTATAAAGCGGGAACTGCCTGTTGTTTCCGGGGCTTTCTGTGTCGGGATGCGTCCGTTCAGCATCTTTTTGAACACTCCTTTCTCGACCAGAGTCATTTCTGTTTCCGGGGTAACACCGTCCCCGTCTATCTCGTAATGCCCGTATAACGGTGTACCGTTGTATTCTTTCATTGCCGTGTAATTTTTGACAGTCAGACGGCTATCCATGATCTTGCTCCCGAACTGGTCTTCCAGTCCTCCCCGGGACGGGCTAAGTGAACGGGCGGCGATCAATCCGCCGCGGTATAAGAGGTTGTTTGCCAGAATCGTTGCCACGGCTCCTCCCTCGAACATGATCGGTCCGTTGTAGTACTCTGCCACCGGGGGCGCAGCTTTCAATTGCATCAATCCTTCGGCAAAGGCTCTCACCCGTTCTTTTAACTCCTCGACGGAGGGGAGTTCTGCCGGACTCAGTAACGAGAGCGAGAAAGAATCTCCCACGGTTGAACCGTCGTCAGCACGGGCCTCCGCGGAAACCGACACGGTCACGTGCCCGCCGGGTTCTTTTAATTGCACACCTTCCGTGGTCAGCCGATAGAGGTCTATTTCAGTCCCGCTGATTGCCACGCTGGAGTTATAAATATCCTTGTACTCTTTGAATACAGCCGAGGCTTCGGTTACAAGCTGTTCCAAGGCGGCTTGATTGATCTCGAATTTTGTTTCCCGTTCCCGTACGTGGGTAACCGCGGGTAATTGTTGCATTTCCGCCAAGGCAGATTCCTCGAGTGACCGGGGATTTTGTTGCAAGTAATTCGCTTTCTGTGCCATCATTCCCAGCGAGTATTTGTACATCATATCCGATGCTTCCCAGAATCCGCGGCGAATGATGTCGTAATCCACTTCCGAGGGTAATTGCGCGGGAGCGATTTGTTCCGAGTATTGTACATCGCTGTTATGTTGGTAATCCCCGAGCATCACTTGCGTACCTCCGTTCATTTGCCACGGTGAAACATTCGAGAACATGATGCCTCCTAATGAACCGGCTACCGAGAAGCGACGGTAACGTGCCACTGTGTACGAGATATAGTAAGGTTTCGGGCCGTTTGGTAAAATCAGTGCCGCGTTATTGCGCTCCAGCTCGGAACGCATTGCTGCGAAAATCGTTTCGTCCGTGGTTCCGGTAACTTTGTTTTCCGGTTTCGGTGAAGGTAAAACCGGGGCTATATCACGTGCTTGTGCCCGGCGTTGTGTTTCTATCTGGCTCACGAATATCGTGGGTGAGGTTGCCGTCACGGGTACCCAGCCTGACTCTGCCCCGCAAACGCCCGTGAACACGCTCGGTTTGTTGCCGGCAGCCGTGATGTTCGAGAACATTGACAGGGGAGTCCCGATCATATCCACGCCACGCACCAGTTGATCCGGGCGACCGTCCACGAATACCCTGTACACTTCCAAGGGAGTCACGTTGAACGAGTTCAGGCTTCCTCCCTCACCCGTGTACGTGAAACCACTTGTTACGGTGCGGAAATAATAACCGTATTCTTTTCCTTGCTTTTTGGCTTCTTCCACTAGCATGGCACGCAATTCATCTTCCGTGTAGGGACGATTGGTTTCGATGATTAAATTAGATTGTCTGGAAACAGGATCGCCTCCCCCGGAGGTACGCCCGTGACCGTTGCTCACCGGAAAACCGTCTAACGGTACCCGGCTCATGAGGAATTCTTTCAGCACACCGTTTACCACGTTATCCACCCGGCGAGCTTTCACGCCTTCATCATCGTACACGTAATGACCGTACAAATCCGTGTCGGCATAACGCTTTTGTAAGGGGTCACAATACACTTGAAACTCAGCGGGCAATACCTGTTCTCCAACCATTTTTTTGAAGGTCTGACCGCCCGATTTCAAACGGTGACCTTCCAGACGGTGACCGAAAATCTCGTGAAAGAACACGCCGCTCGCGGGTCCCGAGAGAATGGCAGGTCCCGTGTACGGGTCGGCTACCGGTGCGTCACGCAGTGCCAGCAAGCGTTTAATCATATCTTGTGCATCCGCGACCATCCGGTCGTTATCCGGCAATTCGTCCGGCGTGTAGGCAAAATAATCCATGTTCAATGGTAACTCCATCCCATCAGCTGCTTTCAGTGATGCCATTAACATTACCCGAGTGGATACCCGGTTCTGCACGACCACGCTTCCTTCGCTGTTCACGAAATAGGTGCGTAATACTTGAAAACTAAAGCTGGCTGATCCTTGACGCAATTCGGGACAAGTCTTGAACACGGCGGAAACCTCGTCCATTCGTTGCTCCCAAGCCCGTTTAATATCCATTTTTTGTCTTCCGGCAGCCACGGGAGCTTCGTAGTAATGTTCCACGGGCGCTTCAGAGAAACACGGTGCTTTGTCTTCGTCCTCTACGCTTACTGTGGCGCGAGTCTTTGCCTGATCATACATGGTACGGGCATACTCGTAACGTTGCAGAGTTTCCCGCCAGATCGCTTCCCGGATGGCATCCGAAGCATTATCATCCAAGGGTAAAATTACGCCCTGTGCTCCTTGTGCGTTAGGTCCGGCAAATCCTCCCTGCATATTATACTTGAAATTGTCCAGTTCCGGGCTTCCCAAACGGATTTGCGGTACTAGAGTGCGTGTGCGGTTTGCGTTGGCGGTAGTTACAGCCCCGAACGAGCTTACCACCGTTATGGTGTAGTCGTCCATCGCCCGCATGTTCATGTAATAGGGGATACTTTCCTGTTTCTTTAACTCCTCCATGCTGTATTTCAATTCCTGCTTCATCAGTTGCAAGAGTTTATCCTCTTGCTCCTGACTGAATACACCGGAGAAGCTCAATAGTAGAATCCCGCTAAAAAAGAGTCTGGTTAAATGACTTATTTTTAACATACTTTTTGGTTGTGTTTGAATAACGACCGCCGGAGCGGTCGTTATTATGATATCTTATTTATAAATAAGAATGTCTCCTAAATTAACTTTACAACTTCCTTGGCTGTCAGCTTTATCGCGTAAATTGAACTTGATATAGCGTACTTGGCGTGTTCCCTCGTGAACAGGCATCAATGTAACCTCACCGGAAGCCTCTCCTAGGTCGTTGGCTTCAAAGAATGTCAGATTTTCCCATATTGCCCCGTCAATAGAAGTTTGTATGGAAATAACCGAAGGAACAAAATTAGAGGTAGCCGTGCTCCATGCATAATACATGGGTTGTGTCACTTTAACCCCGCGAATTTCGGTCAGTTCTTTAAATTCCATCAGCATTTCATAATTGCGCAATGAGTTGGTGGCGGTCGTTACCCATACAGTTTGAGGATTGTCGTCCAAAAGATTATCCAATTCAGCGTAAAGATCTGTCGGGATACAGGAGATTATATTTCCATCATTGAATGGCTTGAAGGCTTCTTTGTCAATAATATCCAGTTCGGGTAATTGGGGATATCCTTTGTATGTCATATATGGGAGGTCGTCCCCGCCGAAGTAGTGTGCTAGAAAACCCTCGTGTCCGTAATATTCAATCTCTAATCCTAACAATTCGTTGGCTTTATCCAATACTTGTATACTTTTTTCCATAGATCCCATTAATTGGCTTTGGCTTTGTTCCGAATTGGCGTCTTGTTTGAAATAACGATTTTTGCCTAACACAAGTTTTTTTAAGTTCGGACAATAGAGTATATCTTCAAAAGTTTCTATGTTGTAATCGATTTCCAATTCTTCGACTTCATTAATAAATTTCTCGAACTGTTCCTCGTTTTCTTTTGTGTCTATCGAGTAGCCGTAGCGTCGTTGAATGGCATATGCGAACCCTGCACTAAAGGTTTTTTTATGGTTTAGAACAATTGGCTCGAATTCTATTATATCCGGGCAATCCTCTACTTTCCCTTTCCGTAAAACGTAAATCGAATCCGCGGGATCTGTGCTCACGTCCATGATTGAGATGAGAGAGCCATAACTTGTTTTTTTGTCAAAACCGTATTCTTTGATTTCCTTTTGCGTATTCTTGTATCGAATTATTATTGTATCGATATTCTCGTTCCACTGATCGGAAAAGAAAACGATACTATTATCCAGAAAGTAAGTTTTTAAGACCCCTCTCGAGAACGCGAGCATTACTTCGTGATCTCGTGTATAGGGACGGGCGTAAGTTGTTTCTTTCAAAGATTCGTTTCCTTCTTTGTCTACCGCACAGATATCAAAACGGTAATTCCCGTCTATCAAATTCTTCAGTTCGAAAGAAGTGGTTTCTTTAGGAAGCGAAACCGAATCTTTGCGGTCTTCACACGACCACACTATTTTGATATTTTCTATAGTTGCATCCGTACCGTTTACCCACTCTACTACTAATCGTTCCCATCCGGGTATGGCATGAACATCTGTACATTTTGCCACGTAGTGGATATTTCCGTCCCCGGAATAATCACTGTACGTGTCTTCCAGACTTTCGCTGCATCCGACAAACAATGCCGCCGCTGCAAATAAGTTTAATATGTATTTTCTTTTTCTCATGGTTTAATTCTTTTTCACGAAAATTTCCAATTCATGTAACGTAAAATAAGCGTTCCTATTTGTATTGGTTGAGGATTGCCTTTTTCTGAATGTATCATGTACCATTATCTTCAAGTAACGGTAAGTGTTGTTCAGGGCTGGGAATGAAATATCCACATAGTAGGGATCCATTTTGTCAAGTTCATCTACAGTTTTTGGAGCATACATTAGTTCTAATGATTTATACGTCCATTTGTCTTTTTCAGTCGAGGCGTAGGGATCTTGGTTTAAACGTCCTAAATATTCCCATCCGGCGTCCTCCGGATCAGAGGAATTTTTATTACCGTAGACGGTTACTTGGCAGGGCAGTTTATCCTCGTAACAACCGTTCCAAGATGTTCCCAATTCTTCGTTAGGTCCTGCCGGTTCGTTGGCATGCATGGGGCATAGGGCATACATACGAATCCATGCCGGTGTTTTTTGCTCTCTCAGGTCGAGTATAATGGGTTTGTCAAGAGCGTTAGGTCCTGCCAGATAAGAGGCAAATATTTCCGTGGACGGTTGTGTTATCGGATTTTGATGAGTGGAGGCAAGGAAGCGTTCTCTTCCTCTTAGTTCACCGTCAAACAAGTATTGCACGCCTGTTTTTGCTTTTGAATTTTCTACACTGGTGGGACCACTTATGAAATCCGATGCCGTCATAGTCCATTGTTCCGATAGGAAAGCGTCAATATCCGGATATACTTCCTGTCTTACCCGAAAACCTTGGAAATCCTCTGTACGAATGATAATTGTGTTTTTCGGTCTTTCTTGTTGCACTTTGAAAACTAAGGTGTCCCCACCCCGGCTGATTGGGAAGCTATTTACAAGAATAGTATCCGGTTCGTTAGTTAAAGGATTGGTACCAAGATAAAAAACGTGGGCCATTCCGGTTACGACCGAAGGGCTTTTGTAGATGACCTGAAAACCGCTCCATGCAGAAGCTACTTGTATATCGTTGAAAAAAGCCCAAGGTGCACTGTCTAGTGTTTTGAATTGATATTCACGGGATTCGGACTCCTCGTAGCTTCTATTCACGAAAGAAATATTGGCGGTAACCTCATGTGCTTGCGTGAAACCGTCCAGTAGCAGTGAATCACCACTGTAACCGCAGGTTTTCAATACCTTTTGTCCTTGAGAGTTCGTGTAGCGAACATTCATAGCAAAAATATCCCTATTGTCAGGTAGAGTGTAATGCATCATTGCTCCTCCTGCCACGGGAGTAAACTTGACTTCCAGACCTTCCGGCGATACATTAAAGAGTTTATCGTCGTCATTACAGGAATAAAGGCTGAATATCAGTAATAATAACCATATTGAATTTTTCATGATTCTATTTTTTAAGTAATAAATCTACAATCTAAAATTCATTTACCATCCCGGATTTTGAACCATTCCCGAGATTAATATTTCTTCAGCGTTGAGTGGATCAAAGTAATCTCGCGGAGCCACGAATTTATTCTTACTCCACACCACGATAGGTCCCTCTTCGTTGTTATAAAATGTTTGGGCTGATGTACCGAGGATGTTCCAACCATATTGTTTTTCGTTCATAACTTGTTGGGCTTTTAACCATCGACGTATGTTCCAATACCGGTGTCCCTCGAAAGCGAATTCGATATTATATTCCTGATGAATAATATCCCGCATCCCTACTTTTGAATCTACCTTTGCGGGGTTGTTGGAATAGGTGCGCCATGCTTCCCGTACCGGTAATATGCCTGCCCGCTCCCGTACTTTATCCAGTGGGTCGTACACGCGGTTGTCCGGTTGCTCCAAATACTCGTTCCAGGCTTCGGCTTGCATCAAATAAACTTCTGCAAGACGAATAATGGGTGCCGATTCGTTTTGAAGTCCGCCTGCGTAATTTTGGGTGGCAAGCCATGAGAAAAGATGTTTTTTCAACCAGTAACCATTGATATTTTGCCAGTCATTACTAACAAGAAAGTCTGCTTGAGTACCCCAAGGTTCTTCGTCTTTGTGAGCCTCAACAAGTAAGTTAAAGTCTACATTCCCCGTGTTTGTACCGCGTTGCCAATACATCCGGTCGCCTGCGATGCAGGCATAAAAACGAGGTTCTCTTGCCAAATGAAGATTTACTATTGTACTATTCAATGCAACAACATCCTCGTAAGCCCTGCTGCTTTCGAATCCTAATTTGTAACGGTTACTGTAATTCCAAGTCATATCGGATTCGATAGGTAGCCCGTTCACGGTATAATACATCTCGACCATCTTCATCGAGGGGGAGAGGCAACCCATTGCGGATGACTCGTAATTTACCGGATCGCCTATTAATCGAGGTAAAATATACATATAGAATTGATCCGGGTATTTCCACTCCAGTAAAAATTCTTGGTTATTAAAACGGGAATACACGCTGGCTTCAATGTCGGACATTGTGTTTAACAGTTTTGTTTTTTTGGAAGTCTGTCCCGAGTACAAACTTTTCCCTCCTTCGGCACAAATTTCGGCAGCTTTGTCTGCAGCTTCTGCTGCCAGTAGCCATTTATTCCGGTCGTAAGTTGCACTAAAAAGCGGTTCTCCATTTTTGTTTTTGAAATCAGAATAGAATGCATTCCCGTTAAACAGCGGGGAAGCGGCATAAAGCAATACTTTGGCTTTTAAGGCGTATAATGCTTCAAGACAGAACGTGTGCCCGTAGACTTCTGACCGTTGATTATACGTGGGGATATGGTCTTTCGCTTCGTCCAATAGTCTGATAACTTCTTTAAAACAAGTATCCACGGGTTGGCGAGGTAATTGATAGTGTTTCACGTCCAAATCCACCGGCATATTTTGGGGAACCAGACAGATAGGACCGTAGTGGCGTATCAATTCGAAATAGATAAAAGCTTTTAACACTTTTGTATCTGCCCGCCACCATTCACGATCCTCTTCACTGATGTTGTATGTTTTATCGATGTTTTCAAGAAGAATATTACACCTGCGGATAACAATGTACATTTGGTTCCATATTGTACCGTAAGGGTCTTGTGACATTTGTTGACCATTGGCTACTTTCAAGCCGTCGAGAGCAAGATATGAAGCTGCATTGTATAAAGCTTGACAGGTAACGAATTCATCGGCTCCCGTGTAGGCATTGTTGGTTTTGAAACTTGCAAATAAGATGTTTAAGTCACTATAAAGTGCTTTCCACCACTGTTCTACCTTCGTTTTCTGTTCAAAGATAGACTCTATGGTTTCGATGTCTTTCTCGGGTACCATATCCAAGTAATTGCACCCGGAAAGTAGGAGAATAGTACATAATATTGATAATAAATATTTTTTCATCATCACGTGTATTTAAATTAGAAACTAATATTCAATCCGACCGACCAAGTACGCTGTATCGGATAATTAAAACCGTTTTCTCCTAATTCCACGTCCCAAACTTTAAAGTTCGAGATCAAGAAGGGATTGTTAACACGGGTGTAAAATTTGATACTTTGCATCTTTAGTTTGGTTAATAAGTTTTGCGGTAAATTATAAGCCAATTCGATAGAGGTACAACGCAAGAAACTGCATTCTCGCATGAAATAAGTGGATCTACGTTGCTCGGCACCGGTTCCCGAATTTTCCTGCGGATTGTGAATCTCTATGGATTGAGTGGAAAGACGCGGCCAGAAAGGACGTGCTTTCATGTTATTTTCGCTCCAGTGGTCGTCGTAAATAGCTTTCAACATAGCCCTGTTCTCTACGAATGGACTGATCGCCATCGGGTTCATAAAGAACGCTCGTTTGCCTGAACCTTGGAAAGAGAAACTGAACTCGAAATTTTTGAAGTTAAAGAAGCCGCTGAAACCGTAAATGACACGGGGTGTCGTCGGGAAACCGATATAGGTGGCGTCATTCACGTCAATTACTCCATCGTTATTCAAATCCCGATAACGGATATCTCCCGGCATTACATCGCCGCCTTGGTGCGGAGAGTTGTCGATTTCTGCTTGATCGCGGAACAGACCTTCAGCAATGTAACCTATTTGCTGGGATAATTCCTGTCCTTTTTTACGTTGCCATTCCGGTTTGTCGGTAGCTTCTTCTATATCTTTGTAAATGGCTTTACTGTAAGTGAATGTCCCGTTCAAAATCATCCAGAAGTCCGGAGTGAAGGCGTGTTGAATCTTGCCGGAAAGATCTATACCCCGGGAGCGTGCGTTACCCACGTTACCGATCTGTAGTTTTTCCAACCCCGTTGTCGCGGGTATGGTGTAACGGTAGTCGAGAATATTGTGGCGTATTTCTTGGTAGAAATCGGCATTGATCTCTACGATACCTCCGAACAATTTGGTTTCTATACCAAGATTCATTTGTTCGGCGATTTCCCACGTGATTTTATCGTTGGGATAAGATGATATTTCATAGGTTTGTAGATTGTTTCCGTTGGGTGAAGGATCTGCCGCTTGCGTAGGTGTTAGCAATGGCAAATGAGTGAAATGCGGCTCGTTGATTACTCCGTCATTTCCTACTTTACCCCAAGAGAATCGAAATTTCAGGAAAGAGAGCCAGTGAGCCGTGTGGTTGGCTAGAAAACTCTCTTTAGAGGCAATCCATGCCACTCCTGCTGCCGGAAAGAACCCGAATCGGTGTTTATCGGCGAAACGCTCGGAACCGTTGTAGCCGAAACTGGCTTCCGCGAAGTATTTATCCCGGAACCCGTAGGTGCCACGCATAGAGAATCCCATGTTCCGGCGGGGAATACCATTCAGCACGGATGAGGCCGATGAGGTGGTCGTTTCTTGTGCGTTGAATACAGCTGTTAAACTGGTCTGATGTTCGCCCCAAGCTGCCACGTGTAGTCCCCGTACCTCGTAACTCATTTGGGTGTTTTCAGAACTACCTGTATTCTTTCGATCTTGCGTGTCCACTTGCAATGTTCTGGATGCCTCATCCGGGTTTATTGCAGTTAACGTGTGTACACCGGTTTCAAAATCATAGTTTTTTAATATGTAACGGTAAGGTTCGGTCTTGTAACCGGTGGAATAGTATCCCGTGTAGTTTACCGAGACGGATGCTCGTAGTTCCAATCCCTTGAGGATGGGGGATAAGTTATGAATGTACTCTGCTCGTGCCACGGCGGAATAACGTCGACGATCTTTATATCCCTTGTGAAGTTCCAAGTAAGGATTATTTGTTTTGTTATTTAGAGAACCGAAGCGAAGATGCGGCCATCCGTATGTTTCATCACCCGGGTACATTGCTGCAAAATCCACCGGGGAAGCGTTGAAAGCCATATAGTAAGCTTGGCTAACATCGGCTAAGGGACCGTGATACTTGTCAAGGTTTGCCGAGGAATTGATGTTCAGGCGGATACCTGCGCTCAGATCGATATTCAGGTTCGTGCGGAAAGAGAATGTATTGTTTTCGATATTACATTTGAACTGGTTCAAACGTTCTGTTTTCAACATACCCTCATCTCTGACATAATTCACTGAAGCGTAGTATTGTACTAAACGGGAACCTCCCCGGAGATTCAATCCGGCGCGATGGTTGATAGAGTAGTCATTGAACATGATATTGTACCAGTCATTGGCAGGATACACGTAAGAAGGGTAAAGGGGAGAACCGGTACGCTCGATACGGGTTACGCTGTACTGTGGCGTAGCTGACGGGTTACGTGCCAGTAATGCTTGATTGTACATCTTCATGTAGTTGATCGGATTAACCACTTCGATTTCCCTCGTTGGCATACTTGCTACCGCTTCGTACCGAACGGACGTGTAAACACTACCTTCCTGTCCTTTTTTGGTGGTTACAAGGATTACCCCGTTTGCCCCGCGAGCACCGTACATGGCAGTAGCTGATGCATCTTTCATCACGCTGAACGTTTCGATATCTTCCGGAACCATACGGGAAAGATCCAGTTTGGAAGATTCCACCCCATCGATCAAGATCAAGGGATCAATGTTGGCTTTACTTTGGAAAGAGGTGATACCCCGGATGTAGAATTTGGTATTCATTTCATCTTCCGTCAGAGCCCCGGGAAGCCCTCCGGTCTGCCAGCCGACGATACCGGCAATCTTTCCGGTAAATTGGGATGTCAAATCGCTGCTTGAAGATTTTAAGGTTCTTGCATCCACGGTGGTGATGGCTGATACCACGCTTTCCTTTTTCTGTTCACCGAAAGCCACGACAGTAACCTCTTCGATGTTTTCGGCTGTGGGATTCAGACGGACGTTTACTTTTGTTTTCCCTTTGAGTTCCACGACTTCAGTCTTGTAACCGATGTACGAGACCCGTAGAACGTCGTTTGGGCGCACGCTAATCGTGTAGCGTCCGTCTGCGTCTGTGACAACTCCTTGGGTTGTTCCTTGAATAATTACGGTAGCCCCGGGGAGGGTATTCCCCTTTTCGTCCACGATTTTTCCGGTAACGGAGATCATTTCTACTTCCGGTTTCGTTTTTTCCCGGATAGAAATCAAACTTTGTTGTACCGTGTATTCCAATCCCAGTTTGGGAAGAATCTCATCCAACAATTGTTTGACCTCTTTGTTTTCAGCTTTTGCGGAGATCTTACCTTTAGATTTTACCAATTCGCTGTTGTAGAAAAAGTCATAATCTGTTTGCTTTTTCAACTCGGCAATGATCTCGTTCAAGGTGACATCTTTCAGGTCAAGAGTTACCTTTGTCCTTTGTTGGGCTTGCGCACTCGCCGGAATGGCAGTGTACACACCTAGAAATAAGATTACGAGAAAATTTTTAAAGATTAACATCTTTCGCCATGAATTCCAACTCCTTGGTAATGCATAGTCTCGCTTTTTTTTCATAGTTTTGTGAATTAATAATTTAACATTTTATACATCCGTTTCTTGCAAGGATTCCGGTTGTATGGGTGAATAATGACAGGTTGAGGATTGATCAGGTCTTCAACCTGTATTTTTTTATTTCTTTTGAATGATGATCCGTTCGTTCGCGACAATGAATCTGATGTCACGCGTGTATTCCAGCATCTTGAACAAGGGTAAGAGATCGTCATACCGTTTTAATCGTCCGCTGAATTTTATTTCCTTTAAATTCGAATCGGCAAATTCGATATTCACGTTGTACCAACGGGTGAAGATTTGCATTAACTCTCCTAACGGCATATCTTCAAATTCATAGTAACCGTCTTTCCATGAGGTGTATTGTCGTGTATTCACGGGGAAATAGTCTGCTTTTCGGGTTTCTTTGTTGTAAGCGACTTGCATTCCCGGTTTCATGACAAAATTGTTATCGCCGCATTGTGTTTCGACCCGCCCCTCTACCAATGTCGTTTTCACCCATGCTCCTTCCGGGTAGGCATTTACGTTGAAAGCGGTTCCCAATACACGTACGGCGACCTCTCCCGTGTGCACGATAAACGGGTGGCAGGAATCGGGTGTTACTTCGAAATAGGCCTCTCCGATTAAATATACTTCTCTTGTTCCCCCGATAAATTGGTCGGGGTAGCGCAGTGAACTCCCCGCGTTGAGGTATATCTTTGTTCCGTCCGGGAGAACCAGATTATATTCCGCTCCCAACGGGACGTTCATCGTGTAGTATTCTGCTTCTCTGATTTCCGATTCGTTGGACTTGACAATCAAGGTTTGTTTGTCGGTACGCATCTCTTTATTGCTATCGGACACGATAACGGTATTTGTTTTTTGGCTGAGAAGACGTTTTTTCCCGTCGGGCATAATCAGTTCTGCCGTCGGGCGATGGAGGGATAAACCGGAAATGTAGGTTTGATTGATGTCGGCTTCTTTGCCGGGTGTATTTTCTTGTCGGAAGATAAGGAAGAAACCGACCAACAAGATGATTCCGGCAGCACAAGACGACCAATAGATGAATTGGCGTTTTCTTCTCGCTTGACGGATTCGTTTTTCTACTTTAGTAAAAGCGACGGCTTC
This sequence comes from Butyricimonas hominis, assembly GCF_014287455.1. Classification (NCBI taxonomy): domain Bacteria; kingdom Pseudomonadati; phylum Bacteroidota; class Bacteroidia; order Bacteroidales; family Odoribacteraceae; genus Butyricimonas; species Butyricimonas hominis. The sequence continues at coordinate 413,159 of NZ_JACOOH010000004.1, read as the reverse complement.
TTTCTGGTGTTTATCCAGAATCTTTTTTTGATGTTCCAGTTTTTGAATGATCTTTTCGACCTTCTCGTTTCGGACAGTAGCGTGTTTCCATTCTTCCAACAATTGCTTTTCCTCCTTCGTAAGTGGTTCTTTGTTTAGGATTTTCGCTAATATGTCATCTATGTTTTCCTTCATAATTTGCTGTTGTTTTCTTATATATTTTCAAAACGGCAAAAAAGGGTGATATGAATTTAGAGTTTTTCTGTTAAAAGAAGTAAAATTGATAAGAAGTGTTCTTCTTGAAGGTTTTCACGCAAAAATTTGAGGGCGGTTTTCATCTGAGTTTTCACCGTGTTGATGCTTGTTCCCAATTCGTCGGCAATTTCCTGATACGATTTATCATTCAGGCAAGCCATCAAGAATACCTTCCGGCATTTATCGGGAAGACGGTCTATCGTGTTGTAAAGTAGTTCGATTTCCTCCTGATGTTCCTCCCCGGTCATATCCTCGTACGTGTCGTTTTCCTTGAAAAAGGAGGAGTGTGCGTCAAACCTCTTCTTATATTCTTTCAAAAATAAGAATGCTTGGTTTTTGACCATCTTAAAGATAAATCGGTCTAAATCACCCGTGAAAGAATGAAGTCTTTTGTTGTTCCACAAGCTGAAGAAGCAATCCTGTACGATATCCTCCGCTGCCTCAAGATCGTTTAAAATATGATAACAGTATAGTAAAAGATTGTCATAATACCTTTCAAAAAGAAGGCGGAACGCACCGCTTTCGTCTTTTGTGATTAAATCTAATATGTTATCGCGTGGATTCATTCGTTTTTTTTACTTTCACAAATGTAGTGAACTCCAAGTTTGATGCAAATTATTTGGTGGAAATTAAGTAATTTTATGCAATGTGGTCGGGATGTCAAATGATTGGCAGAAGGAGAAATGGTATGGGATTTTTGTACCCTTTCTCCCGAAATGTGACAAATTATTCGAGAAAATACCCCCGAAATGTGACAAAAAGAAATAAAAATAGCCCCCGAAATGTAACAATCGTATGGAAATTAGTATATTTGTCCTATGGTAGAAAGAATCATAATTGGGGAATTACGGGCGTGGAAAACTAAGATATCAAGGAAACCCTTGATTCTTCGTGGAGCTAGGCAAGTCGGGAAAACGACGGCAGTGAATTTATTTGCCCGAGATTTTAAACAATATATTTATTTGAATCTCGAAACGGCCCGGGATCGCAATCTGTTTATTCAATATCCCTCTATTGATACGTTAATCCAAGCTATCTTTTTCGAAAAAGAAAAACTTTTGGAGGAAAAAGATACTCTTATATTTATAGATGAGATTCAAGAAGTTCCGGAAGCGTTGAGTATGTTGCGATATTTTTATGAGCAATATCCGCAATATTGTGTTGTTGCGGCAGGTTCTTTGCTTGAATCTTTGTTTGATACAAAAATTAGTTTTCCTGTTGGGCGAGTAGAATTCAAGGTGGTCCGTCCTTTTTCGTTTCAAGAGTTTTTATTAGCCATGGATGAGGGCAATGCTTTGAAGCAATATCATAAAATCCCCATGGATACTTTTGCTCACGACAAATTGCTATCGTTATTTCACTTGTATACGCTAATCGGGGGAATGCCGGAAATAGTATTATCGTATGCTGGCAGTAAGGATATTGTTGCCTTGACTTCCGTGTTTGATTCTTTGATAGGTACTTATTTGGATGATGTTGAGAAATACACGTCAACCGCGGGGCAAACTCAAATTATGCGTCACGCTATCAGATCCGTGTTTATGGAAGCGGGGAATCGGATAAAATTCAATGGTTTTGGTAATTCTGCGTATGGTTCACGAGAAATGGGAGAGGCATTGCGGACAATCGAGAAAGCAATGTTGATTCATTTGATTTATCCCACCACACAGACCGGTGAACCTTTTATGCCGGATATGAAGAAAAGTCCCCGTCTTCAGGTACTCGACACGGGAATGTTAAATTATATGGCTCATCTTCAAAAAGAGGTTTTTGGTACCAATGATTTGAACAATGTGTATAAAGGGCATATTGCAGAACATATTGTGTGCCAAGAGTTATTGGCTCATCAGATATCATTGCTCCATAAACCTCTTTTTTGGGTAAGTGAAAAGAAAGATTCTGTGGCAGAAATAGACTTTTTAGCCTATTTAGACGGTAGAGTGATTCCGATTGAGGTGAAGTCTGGAGCAACCGGACGATTGCGTTCACTTCACTTGTTTATGGATGCTTACCGGGGTAATGTTGCCGTTCGCTTATACGCGGGTGAGATTAGAAAGGATATATTGACAACTTCAAGTGGGAAAAATTATACCTTATTAAGTTTGCCTTATTATTTGACGGGGAAAATCGGAGAATATTTGAGAGAATTTGCTTTGTAGTGATTCAAACGTACAATATTTATGAAAAAACTTGTATTGTTATTTGTCTTGTATATTTCTTGTATTCGTTTTGCCGGGGCGACAGGGCAAGCGGGAGAGGTGATCATCATCGGGCAGGACACGTTGCAGTTGTTATCATGTCCCATAGAGGTAGATTCGGTATTGAGCCTTAAAGTCAGCACTTGTGCTGACAGGTGCGGGAGTTCAACCGGGTGTTGGCGGGGATACATAGGATGGTGGCGGCTGGAAAATGGAACGTTGTATCTTGAAAAACTTGTAAAGGAAGATAGAGATAGTTTGGGACGGGAAATTTTGATAGATACCAAAGATATCTTTGACGCTTACAATCGGGACGGAAAGATTGTTGCATCGTGGTTTACAGGAGGATTGAGAGTTGTCAAGGGAGAATGTATCTCCTATACGCACATGGATTTTTGGCGGGATTACGAGGAGGAGTGGATTTACCGGGTGGAACAAGGTAAGGTCGTTTCCCGACAGGTGTATCATAACGTTTCGAGAAAAGCGGCAATTTCTTCCGGGGACTTCATCATGTGGGTTGCCGATTTGTTTAATGGCGATCAGTTTCCGGAATTAAAAGACAAACATTTGTTTTTCAAGGCAAGAGTACTTCCCCGGTTTGACGGCTCTATTGACAGCATGAATATAGAGATTTGCGTTATGCCTTCCGATTCGGTGTCGCGTAAAGCTTTGCGCTATCGTAAATGGATAAAGAATGATTTTTCCAATCCTTACACTAAGGCAATAAAGGCTTATTTGGAGTTGCTCCCGGAGTGGGATTATCTCTCTATCCGAGATCAGGTGCGAGCGTACGAGTTGGCATGGGATCTTGTCGGGTGGGAAGGTAAGGGATGCAAGGCTTATGAAGAGCAATGTCTGTTGAAATCAAGTGCGGATGAGTTGTCATTGAATGATTCGATTTATCGTTTGCGGGAACATCCTCTCCAGTATGACATGAACTTGTTTACCCGCTTACGTTCCTTGTGGCAAAAAGCTCTTTTATCCGGGTATTTGTGGAAGTATTTCGCTTGTTGGGAAATCAGGAATGACCGTTTATACTTGGTGTCGTTGCATGATGGCAAGACAAAAGAGTCGATACCTTTGAGTTATATTTTCCCTCAAAACGCGGGGGAACCTGTTGAAGCTTCATGGTACACGGGAAAATTACTTTTACAGGGGAAAGGTCCCTTGGGACAAGGTTTTCCCTTGCATAAGATTTATCGTGAAGAGATCGTTTGTGAAATAGAGAAAGGAAAAATTGTTAGACAAACGAGATATGATAATTTTTTCAAAGAGGGAAACGAGAAAGCTCGGAACCGATACGAGAAAGAAATAGAAAACTTTGATTGGAAGCAGTTCCCGGATTTGAAAGATAAAAATATAGACTGCCAGTACCGCGTGTATCCCCGGATGGACGGGACGGTCGATTCTGTTTGTATTAATATCATTTTATCAGAAAAGAATGAGCCATGGAAGCAGGAAAAAATTGAAGACCCTCGGCATCCTTACGTGAAAATATGCCGGGACATACTTGGGAAAGTTCCTTCATGGGAGGTGATTCTTGAGCGAGGGGAGGTACGAACTGTTAAGGGGATAGTTCTTGTTAGAAGGTCTATTCCCAAATCGGAAGAAGATAATTAAAAATTGTGGTTGATTTTTTAAGTGAAATTTTAAACTCCGAAAGTGAAAAATGAAAGAGGAGAGTCTCTATGGATTCCCCTCTTTTCATTACATGAGTTACCTCTTATTTTTTAGCCAAGTCGATCAAAATTTCAAGGACTTGGATAGCACTCTTCGATACCTTGGTACCGGGACCGAATACGGCGATAGCACCCGCATCGAACAGGAATTGATAGTCTTGGTGAGGAATTACACCACCCACGTAAACGAGGATGTCTTCACGTCCCAATTTCTTCAATTCGGCGATAACGGCAGGTACAAGCGTTTTGTGTCCGGCTGCCAATGAAGATACTCCGACAACATGCACGTCGTTCTCAACGGCTTGTTTAGCGGTTTCTTCCGGGGTTTGGAACAACGGTCCCATGTCCACGTCGAACCCGAGGTCAGCGTAACCCGTTGCGACAACTTTAGCACCGCGGTCGTGTCCGTCCTGACCCATTTTGGCAATCATGATACGCGGACGACGTCCGGTCATTTCAGAGAATTGGTCTGCCAATTCTTTAGCCTTCCGGAAGTCTTCGTCTTCCTTGGCAACACTTGAATATACTCCGCTCACGGTTCTGATAACTGCTTTATAACGTCCGGCAACTTTTTCACATGCATCCGAGATTTCTCCCAAAGATGCTCTCTTCTTGGCTGCATCAACGGCTAATTCAAGCAAGTTGCCTTCGCCTGTTTCAGCACATTTGGTGATTGCTGCCAATGCGGCGTCAACCTCTGCTTGGTTACGGTTAGCTTTCAACTCGTGCAAACGACGGATTTGTGCTTCGCGTACGGCAGTGTTGTCCACCTCGAGGATATCGATCGGGTCTTCTTTTTCCAAACGGTATTTGTTCGTACCCACGATGGTTTGTGCACCACTGTCGATACGGGCTTGCGTACGAGCGGCAGCTTCTTCGATACGAAGTTTAGGAATACCGGACTCGATAGCGGCAGCCATACCACCCAATTTTTCTATTTCTTGGATATGTCCCCATGCTTTCTCTACCAGTTCTTGGGTCAGGCTCTCCACGTAGTAAGAACCTCCCCACGGGTCGATAGATTTACAAACGGTGGTTTCATCCTGTATATAGATCTGCGTGTTACGCGCAATACGCGCGGAGAAGTCGGTCGGAAGCGCGATAGCCTCATCCAACGCGTTGGTATGCAACGATTGCGTGTGTCCCAAAGCGGCACCCATAGCCTCGATACAAGTACGTCCCACGTTGTTGAACGGGTCTTGCTCGGTAAGTGACCAACCGGAAGTCTGGCTGTGTGTACGCAATGCCAGAGATTTCGGGTTCTTCGGGTTGAATTGTTTCACGATCTTTGCCCACAACAAACGTCCGGCTCTCATCTTGGCGATCTCCATGAAGTGGTTCATGCCGATAGCCCAGAAGAACGATAAACGGGGTGCGAAAGCGTCAATATCCATTCCGGCGTTTACCCCGGCACGCAAATATTCCAAACCGTCAGCCAAGGTGTATGCCAACTCGATATCGGCAGTAGCACCTGCTTCTTGCATGTGGTAACCGGAGATAGAGATAGAGTTGAACTTCGGCATATTCTTGGAAGTGTACTCGAAAATGTCAGCGATAATCTTCATGGAGAATTTCGGCGGGTAGATATAAGTGTTACGCACCATAAATTCTTTCAAGATATCGTTTTGGATGGTTCCTGACAATTGGTCGAGTGTTGCCCCTTGTTCCAATCCGGCAACAATGTAGAATGCCAAAATAGGAAGTACGGCACCGTTCATCGTCATGGAAACGGACATTTTATCCAATGGAATCTGGTCGAACAGGATTTTCATATCCATGATTGAATCCACTGCCACACCGGCTTTACCCACGTCACCGATTACACGCGGGTGGTCGGAGTCGTATCCGCGGTGAGTAGCCAAGTCAAATGCCACGGACAAACCTTTCTGTCCGGCAGCCAAGTTGCGGCGATAGAACGCGTTGGACTCTTCAGCGGTAGAGAATCCGGCGTATTGACGGATTGTCCACGGGCGCATCGGGTACATTCCGGAGTACGGACCGCGTAAATACGGGGGAATACCGGCAACATAGTCCAGATGTTCCATGCCTTTTAAATCTTCGGCCGTGTACACGGGTTTTACCGGTATCAGCTCGGGTGTCAACCAATTTTTTTCTATGTGATTAGCCTTTTCCCACTCGGCAGCGGCGGTCATGGCTTTCTCTGTTGACTTGATATCTATATCTTTGAAATTTGGTTTCATCTTTCAATTTTTGATTTATAATTTACGATTTACGATTCTTGATTTTTCAATCTAAAATCTAAAATCTGAAATCTAAAATTATTTAATTCCCAATAGTTGTTGGTATGCTTTCAAGTCTTCCAGCACGTTGCATTTCACGTGAACATAGTGCTTGATACCAACCTCTTCCAATTGAGGTCTGCTCTCCGGGTTACCGGCAACCACGATGATTGCCTTGTCTTTTAACGCGGCGTAAACTTCCGGGGCAATCGTTGCGTACTCGTCGTCAGAGCTACAAATTACCACGATGTCTGCCTTGTTATCGATACATGCTTTAGCACCTTCTTCAACTGTCTTGAACCCGTTGTTGTCCATTACTTGGAATCCGGCGCAAGCGAAGAAGTTGCAAGCGAATTGAGCTCTGGCTTTACGCATAGCTAAATTTCCCATCGGCAACATGTAAACCACCGGACGGTGTCCGTTCTCTTTTGCGAACATGTCGGTTCTCAAGCGCATAGCCTCGAACGCTTGTGTTCCACGGTAGGGTTTCAATGTTTCTACCACTGCATCCGGTGCGGTTTCGTCTTCCGGCTCTAGGATACAAGCGCAAAGTTCACGGTCAATCTTTTCGTTGAAGTTCGGGAATTGGTTCGTACCCAAGAAGTTTTCTTTCCGGTTAGCGATATCCTGATCTCTTTTCTGCGCGGTAGCTTTCACGGCTGCCTGAACGAACCCGTTCTCGATTGCTTTTACCATTCCGCCTTGTTCCTGTACTTGGAGGAATAATTTCCAAGCAGCCTCGGCAATGAATTGGGTCAATTCTTCGATGTAGTATGAACCACCTGCCGGGTCAACGATCTTATCGAAATGAGATTCTTCTTTCAACAATAATTGTTGGTTACGAGCCACGCGTTCTCCCAATTCGGAAGGATGGCATTCGTAGATATAGTCGTACGGGTGAACCGTGAACGAGTCAACACCGCCAAGTGTCGCGGACATGGTTTCCGTTTGTGTGCGGAGCATGTTCACGTTCGGGTCGTAAACCGTCTTGTTCCATTCTGATGTTTCAGCGTGGATATTCATCTTGCACACGCAGTCACAGCAAGGATTGTAAGCCTTCACGATCTTTGCCCACAAGTAACGGGCTGCTCTCAGTTTGGCTATTTCCATGAAATATTTTGAACCGGTAGCGAAGTGGAAACGCACGCGGGGAGCGACGTCCTTCACGTCCATTCCGGCGTCAGTCAAATTGTTTAAGTATTCTACTCCGGCAGCCAGACTGAACCCGAGTTCTTGCACGATGGAAGCTCCCGAGTTATTGAACACGTATCCACCCACTTCAATGGTCTTGAAGTTTTTCAGGGCAGCGGTACTTTCGGTAGCGGCTTTTACAACGTCAAACGGTTTGGCGTCGCAGAATTTACCTTGCAAAAGGAGTTTGCTGATCGGGTCGATGTTGATTCCACCTTTAATTTTCTCCGGATCAATGCCTTTTTCGGTAACATATTCCTTGAACAGATTCAAGATAGCTACCTTGTTGCAGCAAGCCACGAAATTGATTTCGATGCATTCCAGACAAATGTCTTTTAAAAGAGCGGCCATGTCGGCTTTCGTGAAATTCTTGCAATTGGAAAGTACGAAACCGAGAGAGTCAACACCTTTGTTCAAAATATCCAACGCTTTCTTGTTTGCCTCGGCAACATCCTCTACCATGATGTCTTGGCGTACAAACCACGCGTTGTTGTCTTTTTTATTACCTCTCACGAAAGGATATTCTCCCGGGAAGCACGCTAAGTTCTTGAGGTCTTTCATGTCTTCCAACCGGTACATCGGCTGCACGTTGAAACCCTCGTTTGTTCTCCAAACCAGCTTTTTATCGAAGTCAGCCCCTTTTAGGTCTGCAATGACTTTGTCCTTCCACTCCTGTGTCGTGTTGGGTGCAAATTCATTGAAAAGCTTTTCGTTTACATTCTCTGCCATAATAGATTTTTATGTATTTATTCTGTAACTGTTTGTTATTAAAAACGAAAGGCAAAATTAGGCGTTTTTGTATAAATAAAAAAGAAATTCTTCTTTATTTCTACCCCTTGATTGGATTATAAGTCTTTTTAAGAGTTGGAAGGGAGGGGTAATTTTAGATTTAATGATTTTAGATTTTAGATTATGTCCGGTAACAAGTGCTTTTATTTAAAGAATTTTTGCAGGAATTCAGGACTTCCCCAATCTATTTTGAATTGAGTGCTTGGTAAACTACCCCTCTAACTCCCCCTTACACGGGGGCGTTGAGTTCTCCATTTCGCCTTATCTCTTGTTCACGATTTGGTCTGCCATCTTCACGGCTTCATATGCGTTCACGATTCCACCTGCGATGCAGAGTGACGCGAAAGGAATTTGCACTGTTTCGCTATACAGGGAATATCCCAATGACCGGGACACGGTGTCGCCTCGCCGGGTGACTGCCGTTTGCATGATAATATTCTTCACTTGAATGGCGGACAATTCCGGATAATATGCCATTAATATCGCCGCTACCCCTGCCACCATCGGTGAAGCCATGCTAGTTCCGCCTTGTTGGGAATATTTGTTCCCCGAGACGGTGGAATTAATCGATTCACCCGGTGCAAACACGTCAACCTGTTTCTGCCCGAAATTTGAAAATATTGCCGGATTACCTTGTACATCAGATGCCCCGACAATCAGGAACGAGCGGATTCGTCTTTTCCCAATATAGGGCTTGGGGTAAAGGGTAATACTGTCGGCGTTTATACTGCTATTCCCTGCCCCTCGCACGAGCAGGACACCTTTCTTTTCCGCGTACGCTAACGCCTTTTGTACCCATTTTTCCCGTGGCGACATCCATTTCGAGAAACTCATGTTTATAATATTTGCCCCGTTGTCCACCGCGTAACGAATGGCATTCGCCACGTCTTTGTCATATTCGTCTCCATCCGGGATTGCTCGTACAATCATCAATTCCACGTGATTGGCAACACCGTCTATTCCAATACCGTTACCTCGTTCGGCACCGATGATTCCTGCGACGTGTGTGCCATGATCCCGTACCCGAATGTGTAACGAAGCCGACCAAAGAATGTTATTCCCGTAAAAACGATCATTCACGTTTTCCAGATTGTCACCGATCAAAGGGCGGTGGTCCTGCATGGGACCGAACAGATCCGTGAAATGCTTTTCCACGTTCGCTATTTTTACTTCGTCACCCTCTTCTTTTGCTTTTTCCAGTTCAAGATATATCTTTCCCACGGGAGATGTTTGAAAAAGATTACGCGAGCGGGTAAATTCCTTTTCTTCCCATTTATTTCGTTTCTTCGCGAATAACTCGTCATAACGTTCGCGGTGTAGCATGAAGTAACGGTTTCTTTCGTCAACCCCTCGTCCGATTACCGTTCCGTCACTTTTACCAAGGAAGTTCCAGCCATGAATATCATCCACGTAACCATTTCCGTCGTCGTCTATGCCGTTACCGGGAATCTCTTTCGGGTTCACCCACAAATTGGCCTTTAGATCCTCGTGGTCAATGTCTGTTCCCGAATCGATAACCGCCACGATAACTTTCCTCTTTTTTGGTTTATCCTTTAAAAACTCGTAAGCCCGCTCAACCTCCATACCGTAGACAGAATCCTTTGAGAACGAGAGCAACGGCCAATCTACGGGAGGCTTCTTTATCTCCTTAAAAGCTGTCGAAACTCCTTTAGTCTGAGCTGAAACACCCTCTGCCACACAGAAAAGTACTACCAAAGTAAACATTATAATCTTCATACTATTGATTTGAAATTATACATTAAACATCGTTCATTAATAGGGATAAGGATTGTACCTCTATCTTATGAAGTACCGGAAAATCTTAAAAAGGTCTATTGTGATGCCATGAATTAATTGTATTTGTACATCCGACTTTCTTGCCGGGGGCGAGAGAAAGTCATTACCGGGATAGAGAATGGAGGCCTGCCTTTGATAGAGAACTAAATCTGAACAAGTCTTTCACGTGTTGAATTTTTTTTTATTTGGGAGAACAGGTGTGGAATATTTAACAATCGGATGAATTCCATGTTCTTGTCTTTTGTCGGGAAAATATTATTTCGTAATTTGCGACGTTAATTTTAAAAGCAAAAAACACATGAAGAAAATTAGAGCAGCCATTGTCGGGTATGGCAATATCGGTCACTACGTGCTGGACGCACTGGAGGCGGCCCCCGACTTTGAAGTGGCAGGAGTGGTACGTCGGGATGCAGCGAATGTCCCGGCGGAGTTGAAGGACTATTTGGTCGTGTCGGATATTGCTCAAGTCAAAGATGTCGATGTGGCAATCTTGTGTACCCCCACTCGTAGCGTGGAGGAATACGCTTCCCGAATTTTAGCCATGGGAATCAACACGGTGGATAGTTTCGATATTCACACGGAAATTACCGGATTACATAAACGTTTGGGTGAGGTTGCCCGGAAGCACGGGAAAGTGGCTGTTATTTCAGCCGGCTGGGACCCGGGAAGCGACTCCGTGGTACGTGCCTTGTTGGAGGCTTGCGCCCCGAAAGGGATTACATATACAAATTTTGGTCCGGGCATGAGCATGGGACATACCGTTGCCGTGAAAGCCGTGAAAGGTGTAAAAGCCGCTCTTTCGATGACTATTCCAGTGGGAACGGGTATTCATCGTCGTATGGTGTATGTCGAATTGGAGGATGGATACGATTTTAAGGCTGTGGCGGAAGCTATCAAGACCGATCCTTATTTCGTGCATGACGAAACACACGTGATGCAGGTGGAGAGCGTGGATAACCTGAAAGATATGGGGCATGGCGTGAATCTTACCCGCAAAGGCGTATCTGGCAAGACTCAGAACCAGTTGTTCGAATTTGACATGAAAATCAACAACCCGGCATTGACGGGACAAATACTCGTGGCTACCGCCCGCGCTTCCATGAAGCAACAACCGGGATGTTACACGCTGATAGAGATTCCGGTGATTGATATGCTGTATGGCGATCGGACGGAGTTGATCAGGCATCTGGTGTAAATTTCTGTCGGGTAATATATATTAGCGGCTTCTCTGCTTGTGACAGATGGGGAAGCCGCTATTTTATATTACGATTTCATTTATCCGTTCCAATTCCCACCCCCGAAACTGCATCACGATGCAATGCAAGGCTGTGCCTTGAACCAATTGTTTCACACGCGGAGCCACGGCGTATCTTTTTATCTGTTCCACGGCTTCCAGCCATTGCGTTCCGGCTTTTGCTTCGGAGTCTTTCGCGGATAGGTATTTTAATTCCAGTATGTAACTATGCTTCACTTTATAACGTTGTAAGTCAGGCATCAGGAACAAGTCGCAATAGCCATGATTCAATTCCACTTCCGGGGCAATCAGGTAGTAAGCATTCGTGCTCAGGTAGGCGGTGAAGAATCCTTGGATATTACGTTCTCCTTCAATGGTGTCACGGACGGAGGAATTTTCTTTGTAGGTTTGGGCGATGAATGTCAATGCCTCGTGCCAATGACCGTCATAAGCCATGTCGTAGAACATCGAACCCAGCTTGTTCAAATTAATATATTTCCTGTTTTGGTACTCTTCCAGCATAAATTCGTAATATTGCTTACGGACGTTGTTGTTTGGAATCCCCAGTACCAAATCACTTCCGCGTGTGGCGGTGATGGTCAACATGCCATAATAGAACAACAGGCTGGGGAATATCTCAGGGTCTGCTATTTTGGCTGCCGAAAAGGTAGTTACCAGGTTGGTGACTATCTGCCCCTCTTCGGTTATTTTACGCAACACGCCTCTTCGGTCACCGTCCAAACGATCCAGTTGGATGAGCCGTTTCATTTTGTTGTAATCCGTGCGAGTGTTGGGGTCTATCATTTCTTTCGGTGATTTTCCAAGAGTCATGTAATGACGCAGGTAATAGAACACCATGTCACAATTGAATATCTTCGGGTCGCGTTCCAAGCTTTCTTCCGCGAAGCAGTAGTTATCATACCACGGCTTTATTTCCGCTATCATGGCTTCTATGTCTAGGTCAGTCGGTAGTTGTCCGGCATTTTTATAATATAGAATCATTTCGCGAACATCTTTTTCACTGAATCCCAGCATCATGTTGAATTGGAAGTCAGTACTGATATTCCAGCCGATGTTGAACCCGCTGGTTAGGTCGTCCAAGGTCACGGGACTGACCCCGGTCATGAAGATGCGCTCGAACATACCTTTGAATTTCTTGAAAATCTCGCGGTAGAACCCGCTAGCGTGTGTCAGGGCGTGATATACTTCATTGCCTTGTTCGTTGAGGACGACGTTGGTGAAGTTGTCATACTCGTCGATAATGAGGTAGAGCGATGCATCGGTATTGCGTGCTTTTCTGTCCAAAAAGTTCAACTTGTTGCTGAAGCCGGATTGTTCTTTCATCTCGCTTCTGAATCCCGGGTAATAGTATGACTCGTAAATCTGGGCGAAATCATCCAGACCACCACTGCAATAATCATCAAAGTTTTGAGCCAATGTCCCCCCGAACCCACCTACACGCGAGAAATCGAGGTAAAGTATTTGGAACTTTCCTTGTAATGGCGTGGGGTGCGAACCTATCCAAAGATTCCCGAATCGTTTCTGAAATGCACCTTTTTGATTGATATCGTAATACGCCCGTAGCATACTTAGGAAAATACTCTTCCCGAAACGGCGGGGACGGATAAAGAATAAATTGGAGGGTTGCTCTTCTAATAGGGGCAGGTACGCGGTTTTATCCACGTAATATTGGTTTTGTTCTACTACTTCCACGAAGTTGGAGATTCCATAAGGGATTTTTTTTATATTTTCCATAACTGCTCCAGTTTTTAGTTTGTACCCGTGAGTTAGTACAAAAGTAACTCTTTCTGCTTGAAAGAACAAGGAATGGGAAAGAAAGTTAGATGAGTACGAGGAGGGGGTATGCTGATTTTGAAAGGAAAATACTGTTGACGGAATAATTAAGGCTTTATTGGAGATCGTTTCTTTGCAGGTGGAGGGGACGGAGGCAAAATTTGTTGTGTGAAAAATGGATGAAACCCGTAAGGATTCCATCCATTTTTTTCATATTGTGGTATCTTTCAATTTATTCCTGCATTTTCTGGTGTCTACAATATTTGCAGGATAGTTGTGTGGATTTTTTTTATTCTACGGTTCCTGCTCCTGTTTTAGTAGATTCTGTCCATGCTTCAATTGTTGCAGAAGGTTGTACTTCAGACAGAGAGAAAGTTAATGTGATGGTGTATTTTTTTCCAACCTCAAGACCGCTACTTCCTCCATCAATAGTAGCGTTAATTGTTAATCCATCATCTGTAAAAATGGTTGTGTATATTTTTAATTTTATAGGAGTTGCGGTTTTACCTAATTCTGTATTAGAAAATACCATAACTTCACTTCCAACGACTGTTGCTGTTGCTGTAATTTCTTGCTCTGTAGTAGGAGTAATTGTAAACAATGCTGTTGTTGTTGGTGGTGTAGTTACACTAAGTGCCGGTGTTGCTCCTAGTGTTAATTCTAATGTTGTGGGTTGTTCAAGTATTTCAATTTTAGTAATTTTTCCAAACGTATTTTGGATGTTGCTTACAGGAATTCCTGAAGCACTTTGTATATTAATACTAAGTTGGGAAAGTAAATGGTTAAATGTGAATGATTCGAAAGTTGAGGTTTTGTCTTTACTCTGTGATGCAGTTGCCATTATATCATCACCCCCATCAATAGTTATAGCAATTTTACCATTTGTTAAATTTCCTTTTACAGCTTCTCCAACGTGGTAACCAATGAGATGTGATTTGAGGGTGGCGTCGGAATTGTAGTATTGAGGATTTGGAGTTGTCCTTCCTGCTTCTGAGTAGAAAGAGATTTTAGAGTCTGATTTATTTATTTTTGCGAATAACTCTGTTGTACCAGTAGCCCAATCGGCAGTTGCCGCATCTGTGGCTCGTGCAAAAAAGACATTTAAGTCACTAGTAAGTGTTGATGGTATTGCGGCTCTTCCTGTTGCTTCAACCATTCCAATTCCTGCACTTAATTTTATCTCCACCGGAGCGTTCGGGTCAATCTCGTCTTCTGAAGTTGTGGTACAACTTGTCATAGCTGCTATGGCAAGTAAAGAGAAAATCATTTTTTTCATATCTTGAATTTTTAATTATTGCTTTTGCAAATGTGAGCCGTTTTTGGAAAGGGGGATGAGTAATATGTAAAAAACAAATTCTATTTACTTTTTCGCTATCGTTTTGTATGAATTTTAAATTTTGTACGTATTCGTAATTTTTTCATGAGGATTATTCTACGGTTGTGCCATTGTTTTCGTCTGGGTCTTCAAATTGTTGGGTGAGGAAATCATCAGAAATCGTGGTAAACTCACCTCGCCGGATGGGAATGGATATGTTTTTTACTTTTTGGATAAGTTTTCCGGAAGCAGAGTAAAAGAAAAGGTCGACGGCGATATCCGATGAATCGGGGGAAACGAACGCGTGGTCGTGGGCGATGAGGGCGGTATTGTCGGACTGTATTCTAATTTCAGTTGTGAAATTGATATTGGTGCTGAAATCATTCAAATTAGCGCATTGATTGCCCACGTTGTAACCGTATGGGTAATAATTCCGGTATTTTATGACTGTCGTGACGGGAGCATCGTGCGGGTGTTCCTGTATGTATTGTTGATAGTCAGTGGCGAGAATGTTGAAGCTGCCGAAGGGAAGGGTAAGATTTAATGTCGTGGAGGTATTCGCATGTTTTTGACCTTTAAAATCGGAAAGGTCTATGTCATGATTACCCGCGAAGGCTCTCTTTTGACTCGTACATGCTTGGTAGGGTTCTGTTACTTTGACCGAGGATAAATGTTTTGTATTGTAATAGCAGCCGGATGGGTTTTCCCGGGGGATGTAATCTATCCAGACTCGGATATTATTTTGCACGGGAGATATTTTCACTGGAAAAGCGAGGGTGTCACCATTCACGAGGGGAGAGGAGGTGATAAATACCGTCTGACGGGTGGTGTCACTTTTCATTTTCATGATTTTTGGTGTAACCTCAAACGTGTAACGGGTATCCATGGATGTTGCTCCGGAATGGTCGATTTGTACGGTTGTGTCTTCGGGAAGGATGAATATCATATACACGTCGACAAGTGTCGGGTCTATCCCCTCGTTTTCCGGTTCCTCGCGGATCAGGGAGCAGGAGTAAAAGAAAATGAGCCATAACAGAAAGAAAATATTGTATCGTGATCGTTGCATGGTGAAGATGATTTAGAATTTGTATCGAAGATTTACTCCCAATCGGGTGATGCCCCAGTAGTTGAGGGTATAAGTATTGTTTCGTGCGCCTTCGGGTATATTATAATAAGTATCGTACCGGATATGCATGTAGCCGCCTCCAATGTTAAATTCCATGCCCCAGCGTGGAGAAAAGAGAAACGAGTAACCGTAGGATATTCCGCCCCCGTATGTTGTTTCTTGATTTTGGTAGCGTGTTTTGTTGTCCAAGGCAATATTGAACCATCCGACGTTGGCGTGTAGCCCGAGGAAGGAACCCGTGAAGGCGTTACGAAGCCAGTACCGGAGTTCCGGCTGGAAGGCGAGTACCCGGAGTTGGTAAGAGGTTTTTATTTTGAAGGGACTGAACAGGATAGGGATGTCTGTCGTTATTCTAGGAGCGATTTGTAGTTCGATTCCCAAGTTGGTAACGGTTGCCAGATTGAAAATCAAGTTGGCTTTTACGGCGAAATGGAAGGGACGTCGTATCCGTTTGTTACTTAATAACCCGGGTGTTCGGGATACGGGGAGAATAGAAAGTTGCGGCGGTTGATTTGCTGGTGTTGTTTCTGAGGCTTTGCAGGAGATGTGTGTCATGATCAGATGGACGCTAATCCCGATACCGTTTTGCTTGCTTGGGAGTGTTGTATGGTTGCGGGTGATAAAATGCTCTTCCCGAAGCCCGTGTTGTATGATAAGGTATGATTTAAGCTGCCGACTTCGTTCACGGGCAACGTCCAGATTCATGGAGGAAGAGGAAAACGAGGAACAATACCCGTTGACTTTCAACACGGCACGTCCGTTGTCGAGGTCTTCCTTATGCATGGAGATCAATCGGGAAAGGGACACGATGTCTTTTTGGGCATAGAGTTTCGTGTTCCCTTTTTGGAAAAAGAGTAGTATCACGGAGTCCCGGTCGACTTGTAAATATCGACGAGCATTCTCCGTACCGAACCCCGCTATGGTGTGAAGCGATAGCAATAGTGTGAAGAGAATGGATTTCGTCATGGGATACTTTTTTTACTCGTTGGCAAAGAAAAGGAATCACGGGCGGAATCATTTTAAAGAAAGTAAAAATATAACTTTTGTACGTATTCAAAACTTTTAAACGGGTTCTACATATCGTTGTTTCCACTGCTTGGGGGTAATACCTTCGTTGAGTTTGAAGGAGGAGATAAAAGAGGAAAGCGAGTTGAAACCAACCAGAGAGGCTACCTCTTGAATTTGCATTTCGGGATGTTCGATGAATAGAATGGTCGCTTTCTGGATACGGTATTTATTGACGAATTGGTAGAAACTAAAACCGAATTCGTTATTGATGAGATTAGAGATATAAGTACGGTTTGTCCCGAGAAGCGCGGCAACGTCGTTTATGGTGAGATTCCCGTTCGTGTATATTTCTTTCTCGTCGAAAAGATGAACAAGTTCGTCTTTCATCTTCTCTCTTTTCATCCCTAAGTTCTTCAGGTATTTTTCGGGAAGAGGGGGGAAAACGGGTGATATTTCGTCCTCTTGTTCTATTGTCAATTCATCCGGACAGCTTTTTACTTCACACGGGGGAAGCGGCTCTTCCTTGACTTGCGCGTGTTGAGGGGTATAGCATATATACGGTTCGTTGAGGGCGTGGATGAAAAGGTGGGACACGAAACAGATAAAACTAAGATGAACAAGGTAATTGCTCCATGCCGCTTGGGTAAAAGACGTACAAAGCATGATTACGGCATAAAGAATAGCCAAGGGGATGGCATGATTCAGCCAGCGGAGGTCTATATTTTCTTTGGAAGAATAGTTTTCTTCCACGGTTTGAACGTGTTTCCGTTTTAATTTGAGGATACGCGAGGTGTAAACGGTAATCATGGAAGCCTGAATCGTCAGACAGATATATCGAAAAATGGAAAAGAGAGAGTTTTTATCATAGAACTCCCGTTGAAAAAGGTTCTCTTCCTCTTCAAGAGGGAAAAGTAACAGGCCCGCGACAAGCATGACGATACCCGGCATGAAATGTAACCAGATTTTCTCCGGGGCTATTTTTTCCGGTTTCGTGAGTTTCCGGAAATAAAAGAAATACATGGGGATCAAGAATAAATGGATCGTGATATCAAAACCGGGCAAGAAGAACTCGTTTGTTCGGTACGCGTGTATATCTTGAATCATGTCGGGGATGAAAAGCAAGCCGGAGAATGTGAGCACGACTCCCAGTACCCGCCGGGGGTGCATTCCGGCTTCTTCACTATACGCGGCTCCCTTTAAGATCAGTAACGTGATACCGCAGAACAGGGGTATAACAAAAGAGAGGACGTATGAAAAATACATCCAGAATGTTGCCGAAAATAGACTATCATTCATCATGTCGCGCAATGTTGTCGATTTACCTTCTTTGACGTGGCAAATATAATACAAATTGTGTCTATTTCGAGGGTGTTTGAGCGTTTGGAATGTTAATTAACAAAAGGGATTAAAATTGATTCTTTAAAAATTGACATCCTGCCGTAAACTTTGTACTTTCGTCCCATCTATATTAGAATCAGGTTTCATGAATGATGAAAAACTAAAAGAAGAAGTTCGCAAGGCTTGCGAAATCTTACGAAACGGTGGGGTAATTCTTTACCCGACGGACACGATATGGGGTATCGGCTGTGACGCAACGAACGAGGACGCCGTGAAAAAGGTGTACGAGTTGAAGCACCGGGAAGACTCCAAGGCCATGTTGGTTTTGTTGGATGATGTCGGGAAATTGGCTTCTTATGTGACAGTACCGGATATCGCTTACGATTTATTGGAGGTGAACGACAAACCGATGACGGTTATTTACCCGGGTGCGAAGAATATGGCAAAGAATCTGATTGCGACGGATGGAACAATCGGCATCCGGATCACCTCGGAGGCTTTCACGAAAGCGTTGCTTTACCGTTTCCATAGACCCATCGTGTCAACTTCCGCGAACATCAGTGGTGAGCCTTCCCCGAAGTGTTTTGCCGAGATCAGCGATGCCGTGAAAGCGGCAGTGGATCACGTGGTGGATTACCGTCAGGGAGAAACCGCTAATCCCGCCCCTTCCAGTATCATCAAGCTGGGCGCGGGCGGAGAAATCCAAATCATCAGAAAATAATAACCTGAATTTTGGAAGTTGTGGATGGCATTCATTTTCAATTTTAAATTTTCAATTTTCAATTGTTTTATGGCTTTAATTTTAAATATCGATACCTCCACGGATATTTGCTCCGTGGCAATAGCCCGGGAGGGGAAGGTGATTGCGTTGAAAGAGAATAACGAGGGTTTCAATCATTCTACTTTATTAGGCGTGTATGCGGATGATTTGCTGAAGGAAAACGGTTTGACCGCGAATGATCTGGATGCGGTTGCCGTGAGTATGGGACCCGGTTCATACACGGGGTTGCGTATAGGAGTTTCTTTAGCCAAGGGAATTTGTTTCGGTGCGGGCAAGCCCTTGATAGCCGTGAGTACCTTGGAAGCTCTGGCGAATGCCGTTGCCGCAAGGAAAGGCGAAGGCGGGTATTATTGCCCGATGATTGATGCTCGTCGCATGGAAGTGTACACGGCGGTTTTTGATCGGGAGGGGATTACCGTGAGGGATATTCATGCCGAAGTGATAGAGGAGGGTGCGTTTGCCGATTTGTTGGAGGGGCATAAGATGTTTTTCTTCGGGAACGGGAGTGATAAGGTAAAGGAGGTTATACGCCACCCGAATGCTGAATTTATTCCGGGGGTAGAAACTTCCGCGGCTAATATGACACTGCTTGCCGAACGGAAATTCGAGGCGGGCGATTTCGAGGATGTGGCTTACTTTGAGCCTTTTTATTTGAAGGATTTCGTGGCTACCGTGCCGAAGCGAAAAGTTTTGTGATAAAAATTATTTGTGATGAATATAAAATTACTGAACCCGTCGCATTGGACGGATTACGAGTTGATAGATAGTGGTGCTTTCGAGAAATTGGAGCGTTTCGGACGTTACGTGATTGCACGACCGGAGCCGCAGGCTATATGGAATAAATCGCTTTCCGACGAGGAATGGCATCAACGGGCGGATGCTTATTTCAAGAAAGACAAGAAGAACGAGGATCGGGGAGAGTGGGTTTGCAAACCGAAAATGTTACAGCAGTGGTTCGTGAACTACCGGTACGGGGATATGGCTCTCCGGATGCGCTTGGGGTTGACTTCTTTCAAGCACGTGGGGATATTCCCAGAACAGGCGGAGAACTGGGATTTTATATTCGAGCAAGTGAAACGGATTGGCACGGGGGCGAAAGTGCTGAACTTGTTTGCTTACACGGGAGGGGCTACTTTAGCCGCGAAGAGTGCGGGGGCGGATGTTACTCACGTCGATTCGGTGAAACCCGTGGTGTCTTGGGCACGGGAAAACATGGAAGCCTCCGGTTTGGACGGGGTACGTTGGATCGTGGAGGACGCTTTGAAATTCGTGCATCGGGAAGTGCGGCGAGGGAAAAAATATAACGGGATTATTCTTGATCCGCCTGCCTATGGACGCGGTGCGAATGGCGAGAAATGGGTACTCGAGGAGAATATAAACGAATTGATAACCCTTTGTGGTCAGTTGTTAGAACCGACGAACAGCTTTTTGGTGTTGAATTTATACTCTATGGGACTGTCAGCCTTATTAGCCCGAAGCGTGGTGCGTCAGTTGGTCGGGGAATGTCGTGGCGAACAATTCGGTGAATTGTATTTTACCGATTCATTTGAAAAAGCGTTACCGTTGGGGGTGTATTATAGATTATGGCGTTAATAAGAAGAAGTTATGACACAAAAAGAAGCTGTACAATTATTTGAAGCGAGAAAAGTCCGTACCGTTTGGGATAGCGAACAGGAGAAATGGTATTTTTCTGTCGTGGACGTGGTGGCTGTGTTGACAGATAGTCCTAATCCGCGGAATTATTGGAAAGTACTTAAACATCGATTGATTAAAGAAGGGAATGAGTCGGTTACAAATTGTAACCAACTGAAATTACGGTCATCGGATGGTAAATATTATAAAACAGATGTTGCAGATACTGAACAACTATTCCGGTTAATTCAATCCATTCCTTCCCCTAAAGCAGAACCGTTTAAATTGTGGATGGCGCAAGTTGCCAAGGAACGTTTAGACCAATTACAGGATCCTGAACTGTCGATCGAGCAAGCCATGCTGGATTACAAACGATTGGGATATTCTGACAATTGGATAAATCAACGTTTGAAAAGTATTGAGGTACGCAAAGAACTCACCGACGAGTGGAAACACCGGGGTGTAAAAGAAGGGCAACAATTCGCGACGCTGACGGATATCATAACACAAGCTTGGGCTGGAATGACAACCAGAGAATACAAGCAGTTTAAAGGACTGAAGAAAGAAAATCTCCGGGATAATATGACTAACATGGAGTTGATCTTGAATATGCTTGCCGAAGCCACGACAACTGAAATCTCGAAAGAAAGAAAACCGGAATCCTTTGAAGAAAGTCAACGGGTTGCTCAACAAGGGGGACGAATAGCGGGTATACCCGGAAAGAAATCGAAGCCCAAACAGGTAAGAATATAATTTCTCCATTAAACGCTAAGAAGCATTTGCAGCTTGATGATTCGGGAGAAAAGAAAAATGATCATCAAGAAACACCGGAACTTGAATAAGAATAAAAAAATCACTTGCTCGAGAATCATCCATCGTTCTAACTTTATATCTTTGGAATCTGCGATTTAAAATAGTAAATCTAAAATTTTCAGATTTATGCTGATTTTCTTATCTTTGCACCCTCAATGAAAAATATTAAATCTAAAAAATAATACTAGATGGCAACTACCGCTGATTTTAGAAATGGATTATGCATCGTTTTCAAAGACGATTTATACAGAATTGTACAGTTTCAACACGTGAAGCCCGGTAAAGGACCCGCTTTCGTGAGAACTAAAATGCAAAATATCAAGACCGGTCGTACGCTTGAGAATACGTTCACTTCCGGGGTAAAAATTGATGTTGTGCGTATCGAAAGGCGCCCGTATCAATTCCTGTACATGGAAGGTGAAGACTATATTATGATGCATACCGAAACTTACGAGCAAATTCCAATCGCTAAAGATCTGATCAACGCTCCTCAATTCTTGAAAGAAGGCGATGCTGTTGAAATGGTTGTACATGCTGACACGGAAACTCCCTTGTATGTAGAATTATTGCCGACAGTTGTTCTCGAGGTAACTTACACGGAGCCGGGATTGAAAGGCGACACCGCTTCTTCTACGGCATTAAAAGCTGCCGAGGTTGAAACTGGGGCAAGAGTAATGGTTCCTCTCTTCATTAATACCGGTGAGAAAATCCGCATCAAAACAGAGGACGGAACATACGTGGAACGCGTGAGAGATTAGTAATTTACGATTTTAGATTTTAAATTTTAGATTGAAAAAAATAATTTGAAATTTAAAATCTAAAATTTAAAATTGAATTAGATTTCAATCTCTCCATTCGCTTCGGCTTGGAGTTTTTGGATAACCTTTTCGGCGGAGTTTTGCTCCGCTTCTTTTTTGGATGCTCCCACGCCTCGTGCCATGATAGTTTCGCCGATAGTAATCGTGCAGATGAATTTCGAGCGACGGGCGTTTCCTTCCAGTGTGTCGATTTTAAGGTCTGCTTTTTGTTTCTGTGCCCATTCGATAAGGCGGCTCTTGTAATTCTTATCGACGTAAACGAGGTCTTCCAAATTCACGTAATGAGGGAAAATATAATTCTCGATAAATGCTTTTGTCTTATCGTAACCTTGATCGAGATAGATTGCCCCGGTGAAAGCCTCGAATACATCCCCGTAGATGTGTTTGTTTTTGGAAATATCCGATTTGGCGATAACCTCTTCGCTCAATCCCATTTTGATAGCGATGATGTTTAACGATTCCCTGCTCACGATCTTGGAACGCAAGCGGGTCATGAAACCTTCATCTTTGTTGGGGAAGAATTTATACAGAATTTCAGCGACAATAGCTCCCAGAACGGCGTCTCCCAAAAATTCCAATCGCTCGTAATTCAGGACAGCTCCGCTTTTCGTGTATCTTGATGCCGATTTATGCAGCAATGCCAAGGTGTACAAGCCTCTATTGCCGGGTATAAAACCCCATTCTGTAATAGACAATCCATAAAACTTTTCTTTCCGATGAAGATAAAGTTTTATGGATTGAATTATTTTACTAATCACTTTCCAAATGTTTTTAGTTAGTGATTATTTTTTAAACACTACGCAAGCATTGTGACCTCCGAAACCGAAAGTGTTACTAATGGCTACATTGATTTTTCTTTCCTGAGCCTTATTGAACGTGAAATTCAGCTTCGGATCCAGTTCCGGATCGAGATTGCTGAAATTAATGGTAGGGGGTACAATGTCGTTTTTCACAGCCAAGACACAAGCGATTGCCTCCAAGGCACCGGCGGCGCCTAATAAATGTCCTGTCATTGATTTGGTAGAACTGATGTTCAACTCGTAAGCGTGTTCTCCAAATGCTCTCTGAATGGCCTTAGGTTCTGCCACATCTCCTAACCCGGTTGACGTCCCGTGCACGTTAATATAATCAACGTCTCGCGTGGTAAGTCCGGCATCTTCTACGGCGAGCAACATCACGTCACCGGCACCTTCTCCGTTCGGATCGGGAGCCGTCATGTGATAGGCATCACAGTTTGAAGCACCGCCGGCGAGTTCGGCGTAGATATGGGCACCTCTTTTAACAGCATGTTCGTACTCTTCCACGATCAGGCAAGCACCACCCTCGCCAATCACGAAACCGTCACGATCCGCGTCGAAAGGACGGGAAGCCGTTTTCGGGTCGTCATTGCGAGTCGACAAAGCCTTCATGGAGTTGAAACCGCCTACTCCCGGGGGGGTAATGGCTGCTTCCGATCCACCGGCAATGATCACGTCTGCTTTTCCTAACCGGATAAGATTTAATGCATCTACTAACGAGTGTGCGGATGAAGCACAGGCTGATACGGTCGTGTAGTTCGGGCCTTTCAGACCTTCTTCTATAGCGATCATAGCTCCGCCCATGTTAGCAATCATCTTGGGTATAAAGAATGGGTTGAATCTGGGTGTGCCGTCTCCCAATGCAAATGTTTTACATTCTTCGTAGAATGTATCCAATCCCCCGATACCTGCTCCCCAGATTACTCCGATTCTCTTTCTGTCCTCTTGCGAGAAATCGAGTCCGGCATCTTTCACAGCCTCTCTGGAACAAATCAGAGCGAATTGGCTGTAAAGATCCATTTTACGGACTTCCTTCTTGTCGAAGTATTCCGTGGGCTCGTAGTTTTTAACTTCGCAAGCGAATTGCGTGCGAAATTTAGATGCATCAAAACGAGTAATAGGACCGGCGCCACTGACGCCAGCTTTCAAGTTTTCCCAAAATTCAGCCACATTGTGACCTAAAGGGTTGATAGTACCAAGACCAGTTATTACTACTCGTTTGAGGTTCATAAAATCAATATTAAATTATTGAGCGTTAGCTTCAACGTATGCAATCGCGTCACCCACGGTAGCGATTTTCTCGGCTTGATCGTCCGGAATAGTAATATTGAATTCTTTTTCCAATTCCATGATCAACTCTACTGTATCCAAAGAGTCAGCGCCTAAATCATTTGTAAAAGTTGCACCCGGTGTAACTTCTGATTCGTCAACTCCTAATTTATCAACGATGATAGCTTTAACTCTGTTTTGAATGTCAGACATAACATTAAATTTTAATTAGACATTTTTTAAATTCACACTAACGTCTATAACAGACGTCATAACTCTCTAAGTTCGGGCGCAAAGTTAGAGAATTTATTTTTCCTAGAAAATTTTTTGGCATGAATAAACTCTTGCTTATCTTTATGCGTTTGATATTTAATAGATTACAAGATGAAAAAAGTTGCAATATTTGCCTCTGGATCAGGTTCTAACGCCGAAAACATCATTAATTATTTCGAAAACGACACCGAAAATGTCGTGAAAATCGTGTTTTGTAACAAACCGAACGCGTACGTTTTGGAACGGGCGAAACGATTGGGGGTTCCTTCCTTCGTGTTTAACCGGGATGAATTTTATCATTCCGGCTTAGTAATAAACGAGTTGAGGCGTCTGGAGATCGATTTTATCGTGTTGGCGGGCTTCATGTGGAAGGTCCCGGATGCTATTATCGAGGCTTATCCCGACCGGATCGTCAACATCCATCCTGCGCTTTTACCCTCTTACGGCGGTAAGGGAATGTACGGTATGCACGTGCACGATGCCGTCATCGCGGCGGGAGAAAAAGAAAGCGGCATCACGATCCACTACGTGAACGGTCACTATGACGAGGGGGCTGCCCTGTTTCAAGCAAAATGTACCATCACCCCTGAAGATACCCCCGATACCTTGGCGGAAAAAGTACACGCCTTGGAATACGAACATTTTCCGCGAGTGATAAAAGAAGTGTTGGAAAAACTCTAAAGAGTCTTTCTAATTTTAAATTTTAGATTTTAAATTGAATGATTGCCGATTGTGGAATTTAATGTTTGTCAATCGTGTAATTCATTTTCAATTTTCAACTTTCAATTTTCAATTATGATGAGAAGGTTTACCGTATTACTGGGATTATTATTTATTGGCTTCATACTGCAAGCTCAAGAAGCGAGATTATTAAGGTTTCCGCATAGCGTGGGGAACAAGTTGGTATTTTCATACGCGGGTGATCTTTATATCGTGTCAGCCGAGGGCGGTACGGCACGTCGGTTGACGTCCCACGTGGGGTACGAGATGTTTCCCCGGATATCCCCGGACGGGAAATACATCGCTTTCACGGGACAGTATGACGGCAACACGGAAGTATTCGTGATCCCGGTAGAAGGAGGTGAGCCTCGTCGATTGACTTACACGGCTACGCTGGGGCGGGACGATTTGGGTGACCGCATGGGGCCCAATAATATCGTCATCGGGTGGACTCCCGACAGTAAGCGTATTCTCTATCGTTCCCGGAGATATACTTTCAATGACTTCACTGGACAATTATTCACGGTACCTGTCGAGGGCGGAATGTCTGAAGAGGTGCCTTTGAAAAACGGTGGTTTCGCCTCTTATTCTCCCGACGGGAAAAAACTGGCGTACAACTATATCATGCGGGAATTTCGTGCGTGGAAGCGTTATCAAGGCGGTATGGCTGATGACATACGGGTGTTTGACTTCGCTACCAAGAAATCCGAAAAGATAACCGATAATGCGCGGCAGGATATCATCCCCATGTGGTCGCCCGACGGGACTACGATTTATTATATATCCGACCGGGACAACGTGATGAATCTTTATGCTTACAACGTGAGCACGAAAGAGGATAAACAACTTACCTCCTACAAGGAATATGATATAAAATTTCCGGCAATCGGGGATAAACGTATCGTTTACGAGCAGGGCGGTTACATCTATGCTTATGACTTGCGGACGGGAAAAGAGGCTAAAGTCACGATCCGTGTAGATAACGATCAGGTATATTCCCGTCCGAAACTGACGGATGTCAGCGGACAGATTACCACCGTGGCGACTTCTCCCGGCGGGGAACGGGTGGTCGTTGCCGCTCATGGCGATATTTTTTCGCTGCCTGCCCAAACAGGAATCACCTATAACCTTACCAACTCGTCGGACGCGAATGATATGCAGGCAGGCTGGTCACCCGACGGGAAATATATCAGCTACGTGTCCGATAAAGACGGGGAATTTAATATTTATCTCCGGGAAGCTGCCACGGGTAAGGAACGGAAATTAATTAAAGGATTGAAAAGCTATATCTTTAACTACAAATGGTCGCCCGACTCCAAGAAAATCATGTGGAGCGAGAAAGGGAATACCTTGAATATCTCCGACGTGGAAAGCGGCAAGCGTGAGATCGTGGAGCAATCGGGTATCCATTCGATGACTTCTTACAATTGGTCGCCGGATAGCAAATACATTACTTACGTGCGTCCGGAAGCCGCCATGGATAATATTATCGTTTATAACGTGGCAAATGGTGAAAAGCATCAAATCACGGACGGCTGGTTCGGTTCAAGTTCACCCAACTTCAGTGACGACGGCAAATACCTCGTGTTCGTGTCGGCACGTGCCTTTTCGCCCACGTACAGCCGTACGGAATGGAATCACGTGTACAACGACATGAATAAAGTGTACGTGTTGCCGTTGGCAAAAAACGCCCCGGTGCCTTTTGCCCCGAAAAATGATGTCGTTCCGGTAGAAACGGGAACAAACGTCAAAGATAAAAAGACCGAAGAAGCATTGGTTTACGATTTCTCGAACTTGAACAATCGCCTTGTCGAATTGCCCGTGCTTGCCTCCAATCATTATAATAATGTCCATATGCTCGGCAACCGGGTATATTACAACCGGGGTGGTCGAACCATGTACTTTGACATGGGTAGCAAGCGTGAATCCGATTTGGGTGGATACGTGGAATTTTCTCCCGGTTACAAGAAGGCAATAGCGTTCTCCGGTTCCTCGTTCCAAGTGCTGGATGTTCCGGTCTTTTCGGCTGATGTGAATTCTCCGGTACCGACCAAAGACGTGAAAAAAGTAATCGACTACCATCAGGAATGGATGCAGATATACAACGAGAGTTGGCGACAAATGCGTGATTTCTTCTATGCCAAGAATATGCACGAGGTAGATTGGGAGCACGTGTATGAAAAATACAAAGTATTGGTACCTTACGTCAACCACCGTACGGATTTGACTTATATCATAGGAGAAATGATCGCCGAGTTGAACGTGGGACACGCTTATTCCGTCAACGGGCGGATTCCTGCCCCAGAGAGAATCAAAATGGGATTGTTGGGAGCCAAGTTCAAGAAAGACAAATCCGGCTATTTTCAAGTGACCAAGATTATCGAAGGAGCCAACTGGAATGAAGCAACCCGTTCCCCGTTGACGATGCCGGGCGTGGATGTAAAAGAAGGGGAATATATCTTGGCTATCAACGGGAAATCGTTGAAGGACGTCGATAACCTGTTTTCCGAACTGGTCGACATGGCGGGTAAAACCGTTTCCCTGAAGGTAAACTCCGCTCCTGACGAGAAAGACGCCCGGGAAGTGTTGGTCACCCCGCTTGCCGACGAATCGAAGTTATACTACTATAATTGGGTACAAAACAATATCCGCAAGGTGGCAGAAGCAACCAACGGCGAAGTGGGTTACATCCATATCCCGGACATGGGCGTTGACGGGTTAAACGAGTTCGTGAAGCATTACTACCCGCAGTTGAACAAGAAAGCCTTGATTATCGACGACCGCGGGAACGGGGGTGGTAATGTATCTCCTATGATTACCGAGCGGCTGATGCGTACCCCGACATTCTATACCATGCACACGAATCAAACCCAAGGCGCCGTGAATCCCGTGGGTACCTTCCTCGGTCCGAAAGTCTTACTGGTAAACGAATATTCGGCCTCTGACGGTGACTTGTTCCCCTATCGTTTCAAGTACAACAAACTGGGTACCGTCGTGGGACGCCGCACGTGGGGCGGAGTTGTCGGGTATAGCGGCTCCATTCGTGTCGTGGACGGTGGTTCCATCGTCACCCCCTCGTATGCCCCGTATGCCGCTGACGGCAGCGAGTTTATCATCGAGGGTAGGGGTGTATCTCCCGACGTGGACGTGGAAAACGATCCTTACTTGGAATACATGGGTGATGACGAGCAATTAAACCGGGCCATCCGAATCATACTCGAAAAACTGAAAACCGGGAAAAAAGAAATCCCGGCTATTCCCGCCTTCCCGGATAAGTCCGGGAAGAAAAAGTAGGATAAAAGGCTATTTATGTAGCCGTATACCTCGAATTTGCAACCAACTTGGATTTATTTCGTAATTTTGTAGCGTAAATTGAAAGAGAAATGAGTACAAAAGAGGTTGAGTGGGACGGAATACCCGTCCCGAGGCGGTATTGGGCAATCTTGGCGATTGCCATGGGAATCACGGTGTCCGTGTTGGACGGTACGATTGCCAACGTGGCGTTACCGTCGATTGCCGGGGATTTGGATGCCACGCCGTCAATGTCTATCTGGATCGTGAACGCGTACCAGTTGGCGATAGTAGTGTCCTTGCTCTCGCTCTCATCCTTGGGGGATATCTGGGGATACAAGCGGGTATATATTGCCGGCTTGCTGATATTCAGCGTGACCTCGCTGGTGTGCGCTCTTTCTACTTCTTTGACGCAACTGACCGTTGCCCGCGTCTTCCAAGGATTCGGGGCTGCTGCGTTGGCGAGTGTCAACACGACTCTGATTCGTATTATCTATCCCCGTCGCTTCTTGGGGCGGGGATTGGGCATAAACGCCTTGGTCGTTGCCGTGTCGGCAGCCGGGGGACCGACCATTGCCGCCGGAATCCTTTCCATTGCCTCGTGGCCGTGGTTATTTGCGATCAACGTGCCGATCGTGATCGTGGCATTGATTTTGTCGTGCAAGTTTCTTCCGTCCAATCCGGTGAAGGACTCGGGACGCACGTTCGACTGGAAGAGCGGTATCATGAATGCACTGACCTTCGGGTTGTTGATTTTCTCTATCGAGGGATTCACCCACGATATGAACTGGAAAGTATTGCTCCCGATGATTGCGGCGGTATTCGTGATCGGTTATTTTTTCGTGCGACGGCAGTTATCGCAAACTTATCCTTTGCTGCCTGTCGATTTGTTGCGTATTCCGATATTCTCGCTTTCGGTGGGTACTTCCATTTGTTCGTTTGTTGCCCAGATGCTGGCAATGGTATCTCTGCCCTTTTTCTTGCAGCACACGCTGGGAAAGAGCGAGGTCGCTACCGGAATATTGCTTACCCCTTGGCCCTTGGCCACCATGATAGCGGCTCCTTTGGCGGGAAAACTGATCGAACGGGTTCATGCCGGGCTGTTGGGCGGAATCGGTTTGTCGATATTTGCGGGAGGTTTGTTCTTGTTGGCGGTTTTGGCGGATAAAGTCTCCGGGGTGGGAATTGCCTTGTTTATGGTGATGTGCGGTTTTGGTTTCGGGCTGTTCCAAACCCCCAACAACAGTATATTAATATCCTTCGCGCCGCAAAACCGGAGTGGCAGTGCCAGCGGTATGCTGGGGATGTCCCGTCTGACAGGGCAGACCACGGGAGCCTCTCTCGTGGCGTTGATGTTTGTCATGTTTCCCGTCGACGGAACTTATGCTTCCTTGTACCTTGCCGGAATATTTGCCTTCGTTGCCGCGGTGGTAAGTTTCACGCGGGTATCTTTGCCCGAACCGGAATTGTTGCGGGGAAATGCCAAGAAAAAAAGTTAACGGGATAGTTTGGGCTTCTATTTTGCTTACATTTGTGGCATGTTATAGTGGACTGCAATGAATGGAGTTGATGTATGAATAATGCAAAAAGGATTTGGAGAGCGATTGTTTTTCTGGGAATAATATTTGTCGGGATAGCCCCGCGGGCGCGTGGACAGGAACGCGACAGTACAGTCGGTTTGTCTTCGCGTAAGTTCGTTCATGGAGTGAAAGCGGAGGTGCGTCCGGAGTATATTTTTCAGACACATTCTTTTTTAGAAGGTGATAATCCGGAGGGGAAACTGATCCGGGGTGCTTTCTCGTACCATTTGAAATATTTTCTCCGTTACCGTCCGGGAAGTGTTGCCGCCCGTGCTTATGGTGACGTTTATCAAGGAATAGGTTTCGGGTATTATACCTTCGGGGAACCTCGCTTATTGGGTGACCCGTTAGCATTCTATCTGTTTCAAGGGGCTCGTGTTGCCCGCTTCTCGCCCCGGGTGTCTTTTCATTACGAGTGGAATCTGGGTTTGTCCGCGGGGTGGAAGACTTTCAACACGTACGACAATCCCTATAATAAAATCATAGGTTCGAAGGTGAATGCCTATATTAATGCTAATTTTTATTTGCGTTGGCAATTATCGCCGGGTGTGAGTCTGACTTCGGGCATTACCGTGTCGCACTTCTCCAATGGTAATACCGCGATCCCCAACGCGGGACTGAACACGATCGGCGGGAATTTCGGGGTGGAATGTAATTTCCATCGGAAAGATGACTTGAAGCCGTTGCAAGCGAATGATGCTTCCTCTTGCCGCCCCTTTCGCCGTCATGTAAGCTATGATTTTGTATTTTTCGGTTCGTGGCATAGTCAGGGAATCAAGACTGCCGACGGACTTTCGCCTTCTCCCGAATCTTACCCGGTGTTCGGGTTTAATTTTACCCCGATGTATAACGCGGGTTATAAACTGCGATTTGGCATGTCGCTTGACGGCACGTATGACGGGGGTGCGAACCTTTACACGGAGTATGACGTGTACGGGCAGATAGATAAGTCGCAGATTGTCAGACCGCCTCTTGGCGAGCAGTTCGCGTTGGGACTTTCCGGACGCGTGGAGTACGTGATGCCTTTCTTCACCGTGGGAATCGGGTTGGGGACTAATTTTATCGGGAAAGGGGATTTGAGTATGTTTTACCAGATGCTCACGTTGAAAATCGCGATGTCTCAAACTTCGTTTCTGCACGTGGGATACAATCTTCGGGATTTTCATGATCCTAACTTCTTGATGCTGGGTATCGGTTTCCGGCTTAATAGTAAATCTTTCGCTTTTTAATATCTTGATTTAATGCTATTTTCACGACAAGGAACTACCCAAGACAGTTCTGAATAGAGTATGAATAGGGTATCAATTCCGGTGCAATTCCGTTTGTAAAGTTTTTAGTAAGCTTTTAGTAAGCTATAAGAACGCTATTTAATATAGGGTTCGTATAGCGTTCCTATAGGGTTCGTATAGCGTTCATAACGGAAGTGATGCGGAAGTAATACCTTATTGAAGTGTAAATAGTACATGTAATCAGTAGGTTATGGAAAGGTCATTCTTTGCCGTTCTTATCGCTTTTTAGGGATAAGGTTAGAAACACTCGGAAAAAGTAACTTGTTTTAACGAATACGTGTTGTTATATTCATTATATTTGTTCCTGTGATATTTGAAGAAAATACAAAGAATCTTATTGCTTAGGTTCAATGTATTGAGGGATTGTCTTATATTTTTTAAGAGGAGTTTTTATGCCATTTACTCATTTTCACGTGCATTCGCAGTATTCGATTTTGGACGGGGCGGCGAGTGTTCCGGGATTGATAGATAAAGCCATTGCTGACGGGATGCCGGCGATCTCACTGACCGACCACGGGAATATGTTCGGGGTGAAGTTATTTTACGATTTGTGCAGGAAGAAAGGAATCAAACCGGTACTGGGTGTCGAGGCTTACGTGGCACGGGTGTCGTTGTATAGCAAGGAGAAACCGGTGGACCGTTCGGGGGAACACTTGATTATTCTGGCGAAGAACCTGCAAGGGTACAAGAATCTGGTGAAACTGTGTTCCGTGGCGTTCGTGGACGGGTATTATTACCGCCCGCGTATTGATAAGGCTCTTCTGGAAAAGCACCACGAGGGGTTGATTATTTCATCCGCTTGCTTGGGAGGGGAGATTTGCCAGAAGATTATGGCGGGAGATATCGAGGGGGCTGATAAAGCGGCCTTGTGGTACAAGAATTTGGTGGGGGAGGATTATTATCTGGAGGTGATGCGTCACCCGGCAGAATCGGCGAAAGAGAGGGCGGAGGTGTACGATAATCAGGTGAGGTGTAATGCCGAGATTCTGAAGATGGGCGAAAGGTTGGGCATCAAGGTGATCGCCACGAATGACGTGCATTTCTTGAACGAGCAGGATGCCGAGGCGCACGATTTGTTGATTTGTTTGAATACCCGGAAGGATATTGATGATCCGAACCGGATGAGATATACCCGTCACGAGTGGTTCAAGACCACGGCGGAGATGCAGGCTTTGTTTCATGATATCCCGCAAGTGTTGGAGAACACGCAGGAGATCGTGGACAAAGTGGAGGAGTATAAGTTGGATTCCGACCCGTTGATGCCGGTATTCCCGATTCCCCCGGAGTTAGGAACCGAGGAGGAGTACCGTGAGAAGTTCTCGGCGCAGGACCTTTTTGACGAGTTTACCCGTAACGAGAAGGGCGAAGTCGTTTTGTCGCAGGAAGAGGCGGAGAAGAAAGTGAAGAAATTGGGTGGGATAGATCGTTTGTACCGTATCAAACTGGAGGCGGATTACTTGAAGGTGTTGGCGATGAAGGGAGCCAAAAAGCGTTACGGGGAGGAGATTCCGCCGGATATCATGGAGCGTTTGATTTTCGAGTTGCATATCATGAAAACCATGGGTTTCCCGGGTTACTTCCTGATCGTGCAGGACTTTATACAGGCGGCTCGTGATATGGGGGTGATAGTGGGACCGGGACGTGGTTCGGCGGCGGGAAGTGCCGTGGCGTATAGTTTGGGTATCACGAATATTGACCCGGTGAAGTACGATTTGCTGTTCGAGCGTTTCTTGAACCCGGATCGTATTTCATTGCCTGATATCGACGTTGACTTCGATGACGACGGTCGGCAACGGGTGTTGGAGTGGGTGACACAGAAGTACGGGGAAGATAAAGTAGCGCATATCGTTACTTTCGGTAGTATGGCCGCCAAGATGGCGATCAAGGACGTGGCGCGGGTGTTGAAGCTCGACTTGTCGGAGGCGAACCGTCTGGCGAAGATGGTTCCGGAGGCGCCGAAAATGACATTGAAGAAGGCGTACAAGGAGAATCCCGATCTGGAGAAAGAGAAAGATTCACCCAACCCGTTGGTGGCGAAGACAATTCGGTTGGCGGAGATTTTGGAAGGCTCCGTGCGGCAAACGGGGGTGCACGCTTGTGGTATTTTGATTAGTCGTGACCCGTTGACGGATCATATTCCGATTATGAACACGGAGGGCGAGAGTCTGAAAACGACGCAGTATGACGGGCATTTCGTGGAACCGATCGGGTTGATTAAGATGGACTTTTTGGGGTTGCGTACCCTTTCTATTATAAAGACGTGTTTGGATAATATCAAGAAGTCCAGACATATGACGATAGACGTGGATGCCATTTCGTTGGAAGATCCCGAAACATTCGCTTTGTTTTCGCGAGGAGATACTACCGGTCTGTTCCAGTTTGAGTCGCCGGGTATGAAGAAGCACTTGCGTGCTTTGAAGCCGAACCGTTTCGAGGATTTGGTGGCGATGAATGCCTTGTATCGCCCGGGTCCGATGGAGTATATCCCCGATTTTATTAAGCGTAAGCACGGGGAAGCTCCGATCGAGTACGACCACCCGATGATGGAACCTTACTTGAAGGACACGTACGGGATTACGGTGTATCAGGAGCAGGTGATGTTGCAGTCTCGTGCTCTCGGTAATTTTACCCGGGGTATGTCGGATACTTTGCGTAAGGCGATGGGTAAGAAACAGATCGACACGATGAATGCTTTGAAGGCGCAATTCCTTGACGGGTGTAACGCTAATCCCGAGTTCGTGAAAGGCGCGAAGGAGGTGGGCAAGGAGGTCAAACCGCTGGTGGAGAAGATATGGGGTGACTGGGAGGCTTTCGCTTCTTACGCGTTCAACAAGTCGCACTCGGTTTGCTACGCTTATATCGCTTACCAGACGGGATTTTTGAAAGCGCACTACCCGTCGGAGTTTATGGCTGCCAACTTGAGTTGTAACCTGTCGGATATCACGAAGGTGACGATTTTTATGGACGAGTGCAAGCGCATGGGATTAAAGGTATTGGCGCCGGACGTGAACGAGTCGGACAATGATTTCACGGTGAACCATAACGGGGATATCCGTTTCGGTATGGCGGCAATCAAAGGCGTGGGACTGGCAGCCGTGGATTCGATTATCGAGGAGCGGACGAAAGGAGGCGAGTTTAAGGATTTGTTCGATTTCTTCGAGCGGGTGGATTACCGGACGGTGAACAAGAAGACGCTTGAAAACTTGATTACAGCCGGGGGATTGGACAGTTTCGGGTTGGATCGGTCACAGTATTTTTATATGCCGGACGGTCACACGACTTTTCTGGAAAATCTGGTGAATTTCGGGCAAAAGAAGCAACAGGATAGCATGTTGATGCAGGCGACGTTGTTCGGGGGAATGGACGAGTACGACGTGAAGAAACCGACCATCCCGTTGTGCGAGCCGTGGACGGACGTGGAAAAGGCGCGTAAGGAGAAGGAATTGATAGGTATATACCTAACTTCTCATCCCTTGGATTCGTATAAGTTGGAGATAAACGCGATTTGCACGCCGCTGGATAGTTTGACGGATTTGTCGCCGTTCAAGGACAGGGACGTGACGATAGCGGGCATTATCGTGAATATGCGGATAGGGAAAACGAAGAAAGGGAATGATTTCGGGATACTGACGATCGAGGATTTTGGCGGAACTTTCGAGTTGCCGTTTTTCGGGGAGGATTTTATCAAGTTCAGAAACTATTTTATCATGGAAACGGCAGTATATATAAAAGGCAGGGTACAGGTGAAGAAGTGGGGCGGAGCCGGGGAGCTGACGTTTAACGTGGTGAGCATGGATTTGCTGAGCGTAATTAGCGAGAATCTGATTCGCTCGATCACTTTGCAGGTGGACGTGGAGAAGTTGACGCACGAGATCGTGACAGAGTTACACAATCAGTTCGTGAACGAGCAGGGAGATTTGCCATTAAGTTTTGTGTTGTATGATAATTCAGGGCATCGGGTGAAGATGTTTTCAAGGACTTGTAAGATAGGACGTTCAAGAGAATTGTACGAATATTTCGAGAATAATGATGCTATTAAAATGAAAATTAATTAATTTCGCCGTGTCGAAGCGTTGGATTTTACGCGAGTATTCTCCAACGCTTTTAGCATGAAAATATTATTATAAACTTTAAAGATAGAAGTATGGCTATTGCAGTTAATGATTCAAATTTCGAGGAAGTTGTGCTGAAAGCAGAGGTTCCCGTGTTAGTAGATTTCTGGGCAGAATGGTGTGGACCATGTAAAATGATGTTGCCTATCGTTGAGGAAATCTCTAAAGAGTTCGAGGGTAAAATAGTAGTTGCTAAGGTGAACGTGGACGAAAGTTCAGCTTCTGCTAAATATGGTATCCGTAACATCCCGACAATTCTTTTCTTTAAGGGTGGTCAGGTTGCAGACAAGCAAGTTGGTGCAGTACCTAAAGCTACATTGGTGGACAAAATCAATAAATTGCTTTAATGAGATATAAAAACCGCTGAAAGGCGGTTTTTTTATTGGAGATTTATGATTTATGTCTTGGTGGATTGTTACTTATAGGGTTGTTTTTAATAAAGTATATATCCTGCGATTCCTGCTAGAACGATCATGAGGATCGGGTCCATTTTGAATTTGAAGGTGGCAAGGAAGGCTATGGCGAAGATGATATAGCTTTTGTAGTCTACGAAGTTTTGTTTGTTCATGAGTAACAGGGCAGCGGCACCGATCAGACCGAGAACGGTGGTTTTCAGTCCTGTCATAGCCCAGTCGACGTATTTGTTTTGCCGGAATATGAAGAAGAATTTGGAGATGGTGATCATGATGAATAACGACGGCAGGCTGACCGCGATCGTGCATATTGCCGAACCCCAGATGCTTCCCGTCGCGGTGTAGCCGATGTATGTGGCGGTATTGAAGGCGATAGGACCCGGAGTGCTTTGGGATATGGCAACGATGTCCGTGAAGTCCGCGACACTGATCCATTGGTGTGTTTCTACCACGTCGTGTTGTATCAGGGACAGCATGGCATAGCCTCCCCCGAAACCGAACAGGCCGATTTTGAAGAAGGTGATGAATAGGCTGATATATAGTTCTAGGTTTTCCATGTAATCAGTTCGTAAGGTTCATAAAGTTTATAAGGTTTGTAAAGTTTTTCATTTTTTCTTTATAAATTTTCCGTACGCGATGCCTCCCGCGATGGCGGCGATGATGATATATATGGGCGATACTCCTGTTTGCCACACGATAAGGGCGGCAAGGGTAGGGATGATGACGGTTTTACGGGTGATTCCGGCAGATTTTCCCATTTGGTAGAGAGGTGCGGCGATGAGGGCTACCACGGCGGGACGTATTCCCTTGAATACTCTTTCTACACCGGGGTTATCCTTGAAGTCTGTAAAGATCATGGCAATGAGCAGGATCACGATAAAGGAGGGTAGTATGGTACCGAGGCTGGAAAAGATGACACCTTTTACCCCCCGTGCCTTGTACCCGACGAAGATTGCCGTGTTGAGGGCTATCGGACCGGGGGCTGATTGGGCGATGGCGAGCATTTCGACAAATTCACTCTCTTTCAGCCACGCCTTTTTCTCCACGACCTCTTTCTGGATTAGAGGGATCATGGCATAACCGCCTCCAAGGGTGAAGGAACCGATCTTGAAAAATGATATGAATATTTGCCAGTATGAAGCCATAATTTGTATTAAATATCTGTCGCGAAGATACGATAATCCCGTCTAAATTTCTTAATATTGTGGTATCGAAATAGTGTAGCGGAGTGAAATATATGCGGAAAAGTACAAAGAGGAAATTAATTGTCGTGTCAGGCCTTTTGCTGGGGTTCGGTTTGGTCGTGTGGTTTGGTGTTTTCCGCAACTTGGGGAAGTTTAATACCCTGCAAGCGGTGCCCGCGGATGCGGTTTTTAAGGTGAATATTCGTTCCGTGAATAGTGTTCATGAACGTTTGCGGAGGAATTTTATCTGGCGCTCGTTGAAGAGCTATCCGTATTTCGAGGAGTATCATTCGGATTTACAGTATATAGATTCTTTGGCGAATAGTTACCCGAAGATGAAGCGTATCGTGACGGATCGTCCCGTGACCATATCCTGTCATCAGGTGGCGCTGAATGATTACGATCTCTTGTATGTTTGTGATTTGGGTAAACTGAACGTGATTCGCCTGTTTGAATCGTGGTTGCTCGCGCTCGTTGAAGATGATGAAATACGGGTGAGACGGTTCAAGGACCCGAACGGGGAGATTCGGGAATTGACTTGGGCGGATTTGCAGTTTTATTTCACGATCAAAGATAATCTGTTGATAGCCTCGTTGTCCCGTTCTTTGGTTTCCCGTTCGCTTGCCCGTTGTAAGATAAAGAAGAATACCGGGATGGTGGCGGCATCGGGCGATATGATTCTGGATATCGATCATCGTCAATTGGGAAAATGGATTGCCTCGGTCATGGAAAAATCCGCGGTGGTAAACGAGGTCGCTTTATTGAAGAATACCCGGTTGATGTTGCAGTTGAATGATAAAAATCTGCGTTTCACGGGGGAAACGAATCCCGACTCAAGTAGCTTTTCGTTGCTGGATGTGGTGAATTCTCTCGAGGGCGGAACTTCTTCCGTGAAGAATATCGCGGGCGAGAATACGGCGGCTTATATCTCTTTCTGTTTCCCTTCATTCGAGAAGGTGGAGTCTTTGTTGTTGGAGAATTACAAGACAAATAATCCGCGGTCTTACGCGGAGATCGCGAAATCTTTGGAGAGGATGAATAAATGGTTGGGGGTGGATGTGTTGGATTTGTTTTCTTCATGGATAGGGAACGAGGTGACGATCATTAAGCCTCGTTTGGAAAGCGGGCAACGGGCGGATAATATCGTGTTGGCTGTCCGAGGGAAAGATATTGATCTGGCGAAAGATCAGTTGGCTTATCTGGCGGAACAGATTCAGCGAACGACTCCCGTGAAGGAACGGGTGATTGAATATAACGGGCACACCATTCATTATTTCCGTTTGAAGGGTTTCTTCAATCTCTTTTTCGGAGGGATGTTTGATAGGTTCGAGCGACCTTATTATACTTTTCTGGAAGATTACGTTGTTTTCAGTAATTCCCCGGAGACGCTTACCGAGATGATCAAGGAATACGTGTTGGGAAACACGCTGTCCCGTGACGAGAAGTATTTGCAGACGATGGAAAGTCTGGGGAGCAGGAATAACGTGTTCGGGTACGTGCAGGCTCCGAATACATACGAGTATTTGTACGGTTCTTTTAAAGCGGATTCCCGGGATGAGCTGGAGAAGAACAAGGGGGCGTTTTTGAGTTT
This sequence comes from Butyricimonas hominis, assembly GCF_014287455.1. NCBI lineage: Bacteria > Pseudomonadati > Bacteroidota > Bacteroidia > Bacteroidales > Odoribacteraceae > Butyricimonas > Butyricimonas hominis. The sequence continues at coordinate 374,653 of NZ_JACOOH010000004.1, read as the reverse complement.
CGAGACGGTGGGGCTTGCTCTATCCAAGAATGGAGATGCTTTTAAGACGCAAATTGTGGCAAATTATAATGCCAAGGCTCCCGAGGAGTATCGTATGCGGGAGTTGAACCGGCAGTTCGAGAATCAGATTGATCAGATAGAAGCGGGGTTTTATTATCCTGTCGTGCCGGATAGTATCGCGATTGGTTCCCGGGAATATTACGAGTATTCAACTGATAAAGTGCTTTTTCGCGGGGCATTGAAGGACGGGTATCCGGACGGGGTATGGTGCGTGTTTGACAAAGCGGGCAAGTTGATCGGGCAGTTGCCTTACAGCACAGGCAAGATTGACGGGGTAGCACCCTTCTTTTACGAGAACGGCGAGTTGTTGGCGCAAGTGAGTTACAAGAAAGGGGAGATTAGTTATTACAAGGAATTTTTTCCAGACGGAACGGTACGGGCGGAAATCGGATTCCGGAGGGGCGTACGGCACGGGGAAGCCAAGTTCTATTACAGCACGGGACATTTGTGGTGCGAGGGACGTTACAAGAAAGGGCTGCATGCCGGAAAATGGCGTTACTATAAGGTGACGGGGGAAACGATTTATGATTTATGATTTAGTGATTGACGATTCTGAGATTTTCTTCATTCTTAGATTTTTCTTAGTAAGTTCACCAGTGAATCTTTCACTTGTGTGAAGTGAGGCATGTTTTCGGGTGAAACGGGTTCTTTCGGAGGAGAACTCATTTTCAACGGATTGATGGGGGTTCCGTTTTTGTACACCCGGAAGTCCAAGTGAGGACCGGTGGCAAGTCCGGTGGCTCCGACGTAACCGATGGTTTCGCCTTGTTTTACGCGTTTGCCGGGTTGAATGCCTTTGGCGAATTTGGAGAGGTGCATATAAGTGGTGGAGTAGACACTATTGTGTTTTATGGTCACGTAGTTGCCGCCACCGTTTGCCTGATATGCTTTTTTCACGACAACCCCGTCGCCGATGGTGTACACTTCCGTTCCCGTGGGGGCTGCATAATCCACGCCGTGATGTGCCCTGTATCTTTTCAGCACGGGATGAAAACGGTTGTTGGAGAATCCCGAGGATATACGGGAGTATTTTAACGGGGCTTTTAAAAAGGTTTTCTGCAAGCTGTTGCCTTCTTCGTCAAAATAGGAAAATTTGTCGTTTTGCTCGAAGGGGATAGCGTAGAAGTCTTTGCCGGTGTTCGTGAAAATCGCCGCTTTGACATTGAAGTCACGTAGAGGTTTGTCCTCGACGTACGATTGCTCGTATATAACCCGTATCGAATCGCCCTTCGCCAAGCCGAAGAAGTCGATAGACCAAGCGTATATTTCAGATAACGTGATCGCTAAAGTGGGATCGGTGTTTGCTTCAACCATGGCATTCCATAAAGAAGAGGTTATACCTACTTTGGCAGTGTGTTCTTTTTTTACCACGTCTTTTTGTCCCACGTACACTTCCGATGTTTCTTTGAAGTCGATCACCACGTATTCGAGGGCGTTCTTCTCGTATATAAAGAACTCGGGGGTGCGAAGACTGTCTTTAGCGAGGAAAAGAGTATAGTTTTGACCCCGTTTGATACTTCTCACGTCAAAAACATCTTTACAGCGTTGCGCAATCTCGTGTATTTTGGCAGGGGATACCTTGTACCTCGCGAGGATGAGAGAAAGGTTCTGGTTTTTCTCCACTACACCTTCCGCTATCTCGAAGTTATCGGAGGGGATGCCGTATTTATAATGTACTTGCTGTAACTCTGTCGTGTCCACGACTTCGTCAACAGCGTTGGCTTCCAGTATCGCTTCTTTATTTCCTTTGTTACTCGGCCAAAAAATGACAATCCCCAGTACAAGGCCTATGGCTGCCCAAATCCAAATCCATTTCGTCTTTTTCATCTTCTTTTCTTACATCCGGTTAATCGCGTCGATTCAGGCTTGCAAGTTAGGTGATTTGCTTTTAACCTGCAACAGAGTGGTTCTTTTTTTATCCACATGTTGTCGTTTGTGAAAACTTTCTTAATGTTGTTATTAACAAAACGTTAAAGTTGATTTTTTATTGTTGATGCGATTTGTAATTTATTACTTTTGACGTGATGGAATGTCAAAAAGTGTTTTTATAATGACGTGAAGAAGATTTAGGAGAGAAAAGGGTAATATTGTATTAACCAGTTGTTTGAATGGTTGGGAAATCTTAAAGTTTTCATAAAATTGATTTTGGAATAACACTAAATCAATTCTGAAACGTCTATTTATAAAGTTTGCAAAAGTGTTGTTGTAAGAGCATATTAATTTTAATAACAAATTTATGGAAGAGCCAATTGTAAAAGTCGAACACTTGTCACATCGCTACAGCATTCAATGGGCGGTACGCGACATTAGTTTCGAGATTCCTGTACGGGGAATTTATGGTTTGCTGGGATCGAACGGTGCCGGTAAATCAACCACGATGAACATTATTTGCGGTGTTATCAAACAAACGGAAGGTAATGTTTTTATCAGCGGGATTGACACCCGTAAACATCCGGTGGATGCTAAACGTCATATCGGTTTCTTACCCCAGAAGCCCCCTTTATACGGTGACTTAACTGTAGAAGAATATTTACTTCATTGTGCCAGATTGCGCTGGGTTCCGGATAATGAACTTAAATCTGCCGTAGAGGAAGTTTTAGCACGATGTGGTATCACTCATTTCCGCAAGCGTTTGATTAAGAATTTGTCTGGTGGTTATCAACAACGTGTTGGTATCGCTCAGGCGATTGTTCATAAACCTGCTCTAGTCGTGTTTGACGAGCCGACGAATGGGTTGGACCCGAACCAGATTATGGAGATTCGTCATTTGATCAAGGATATCGCGCAGGATCGTACGGTAATTCTTTCCACGCATATTTTGACCGAGGTGCAAGCCGTTTGCGATCATATTATGATGATCGAGGAAGGAAAGCTCGTGTTCATGGGATCCGTTGATGAGTTTGACAATTATATTATCCCGAATACCCTTTATCTTTCCATGGTTGATCCTCCGGCAACGGAAGAACTTGCCAAGATTGAAGGCGTACTGGGCGTGGAAGAATTGGGTAGCATGAAATTCCGTATTCGTTTCACGGAAGCGCAAGAGGTTATTGATCGTATCGTGAAGGAGAGCGCCGCTAAAGACTGGCGTCTATCCGAGATTCGGGTAGAGAAGAGCTCTCTGGATAGTATATTCGCGGAATTGTCTAAAAAAGCACATTAAATAATCAGGTTATGTTTAAAATGATATATAATATCGCGAGAACGGAATTGCAAATGTTATTCTATTCTCCTGTTGCATGGTTAATCTTGGTCGTGTTCGGCATACAGGCTGGTTTGATTTTTGCCGGTAAGATCGAGGGATTGGTAGTTTCTCAAGAAATGGGATATAGCGTCGCGGGAGCCACGTTTAATATCTTCGCTAATCCTTGGGGAGCTGTCTTTGTAAATATGCAGAATTACTTGTATTTTTATATTCCACTTTTGACCATGAGTTTGGTCAGCAAGGAATTGAGTAGTGGTTCTATTCGCTTGTTGTATTCTTCTCCGATTACCAATTTGCAGATTATCGTGGGTAAGTTCGTGTCCATGATGATTTACGGGCTTTTCATGATTGGTATTCTTCTTTTAATCACGCTTTGTAGCTGGTCTGTTATTAAAGATTTCGATTGGCCAATGGTGTTTGTCGGATTGTTGGGATTGTACCTGTTGATTTGTGCTTATGCGGCTATCGGTATTTTTATGTCCAGTTTGACTTCATACCAGATCGTGGCGGCTATCGGAACGTTTGCCGTGTTGATGGTGTTGAGTATGATCGGTAACTGGTGGCAAGAATATGACTTCATTCGTGACGTGACCTATTGGCTGGCTATGCCGGGTCGAAGCGGTAAGTTTATCGCCGGGTTGATTTGTAGTGAAGATTTACTTTATTTCATCCTCGTGGTTTGTTTGTTCCTTGCGTTGACGATTATTCGTTTGAACGCGGTACGTCAAAAGATTCGTTTCGTGATCACGTTGGGAAGAAATGTCGGTGTTATTCTTTTGGTTTGTGTCCTTGGATTTATCACTTCCATGCCGAAAATGAAGGTTTATTATGATGCGACCGCGACTAAAATGAACACGTTGACCCCGAATAGCCAAGAGATCGTGGCTAAATTGGATGGTGGAATGACTATCACCACGTATATTAACGCACTTGATCCGGGTGCTTCGTGGTATGCCGCTTTCTATTTCCTGAAACCGGATATGGAGCGTTTCGAACAATACCTGCGCTTCAAACCGGATATGAAGTTGAAATACGTGTATTATTATGACACGTGCGCGAATCCTCAGTTAGACAGACGTTTCCCGGATAAGAATCTTCGAGAGAAAATGATTGAGGTTTGTAAGATGTACGGTTTGGATTCCAACAGATTCATGGGGCCGGAAGAGATTCGTAAGAAAATTGATTTGTCCGGAGAAGGGAATACTTTCGTTCGTCAAATCGTTCGCGATAACGGGGAAAAAGCTTGGTTACGAATTTATAACGATATGCAACGTTTCCCGAGTGAACGAGAGATTTCTGCCGCCTTCAAACGGATGGTGATGGAACTCCCGAAAGTGGGTATCGTGCAGGGACACGGAGAACGTAGTTTCTATGGTGGCAAAGACCGGGATTACAGTGCGTTTGCGGATGATAAAGGTTTCCGTCATTCTTTGTTGAATCAAGGGTTTGACGTGGAAGAAGTTCGTTTGGACAAACAAGTGCCGGAACATATCAATATCGTGGTGATTTCCGATATGCGCGAGTGGTTGACTCCCGCGGAGGAAGCTAATTTGCAACAGTATATCGACCGCGGTGGTAATTTGTTTATTTTGGGAGAACCGAAACGTAGAGACGTGATGAACCCGCTCTTCGCGAAATTCGGTTTCGAGATGACAGACGGAGTTCTGGTTAAACAGGATACGAATCTTCAAGCTGACGTGATTTTGTCTTACCCGACGAAAGAGGCGGCTGACAGTATCGCTTATGATTTCGGTACGATGCGTAGATATAGAATGGTGATGTCTACCCCGAGTGTAGCCGGATTGGAGCAAATCGCGGATAAGGGATACAAGGTTACGACCATGTTCAAGACGGATACCATTGGTGTTTGGAACGAATTGGAAACCACGGACTTTATCGACGACACGATTCGTTTGAATCCTGCTATCGGGGAAGTAGAGAAAACCTATTCCACGGCTGTGGCATTATCAAGAAAAGTTGGGGATAAAGAACAAAAAATTATCTTGACTGGTGACGCGGACTGTATCAGTAACGGTGAGTTCGGAAGACGAGTTCCGACCGCGCGTACTTCTAACTATACTTTGGTAACGGGAGGATTCTTCTGGTTGTCGGATGGAGAGGTGCCCATTGACGTGAGACGTCCGCCGCTACCGGATGATAAGGTATATGTTGCGAAAACGGGAGCTTGGATTATCAAGTGGTCGTTTACTCTCTTGATACCCTTGCTTTTGGCTGCTGCCGGAGTTCTTATCTGGATTCGCAGAAAAGGAAGATAGTATGATTTCCGATTTTAGATTTATGATTTTAGATTTAAAATGGAAAAGATAAGAGAATTTGAAAATGTGGATATGTAATGATTCACATTTTCAATTCTCAATTTTCAATTTTAATTGATATAGAATGAGTTTTAAAATAGACAAACAAACGTTGGATGATCTGGCGATCTTCGGGAATAACCGGACCAAATCTGTCTACGAGATTTTTAACCGCACGCAAACACGCGGTGGGGCGAGAATTCTCGAAGAGATGTTCCTTTACCCTTTGTCGGATGCCGACCAGATTAACGAGCGGAGTGACGTGATTCGTTATTACCGCGATATAGAGGCGGTATTTCCTTTCCGGAGCGAGATTTTCGATACCATGGAATTTTACCTCGGTAATACTGACCGTCGTACGCAATTGATGACGCAGGATAACACGTTGGGACGCAAGTTCAAGAATTTGGTGGGAACGGACACGGAATATACCCAGTTACATAACGGGATTGTATGTTGCATTGAGTTGTTGAATACTTTGGGTGATTTTCTGAAGAATTCAAAGTCAGACACGGGCAACAAGACGATAGCCGATTTGACGGCGAATTTGAGAGGGTTGCTTGATAACGAGAAATGGGCGTGGTATACTTCCGAGAAAGGAAAGAAGAAATTGGCTTACGAGCAAGCGGTGGTTTACGACCGCGTGTTCCGTTTCGAGGAACGTGATAAGATGATGAAGATTCTTTACTACGTTTACCTGCTTGACGTTTATATGGCGGTGGCGAAGGTGGCACGAGATCGCAATTTCGTTTTCGGTAAAGCTTATCCGAACGACCGCAATATCTTGAAGCTGAAGGGTGCTTTCCACCCGTTCCTGACAAAACCGGTAGGTAATGATATAGAGGTAGACGAGAATAGTAACGTGATTTTCCTGACGGGAGCGAATATGGCAGGAAAATCGACGTTCATGAAGTCTTTCGGGATCTCGATCTTTTTGGCTCACGTGGGATTCCCGATTCCCGCTAAAGAGATGGAATTTTCCGTGCAGAACGGGATGTTCACGACGATTAACCTGCCCGATAACCTGAGCATGGGATATAGTCACTTCTATGCTGAGGTGTTGCGGGTGAAGAAAGTGGCACAACAAGTGCGTCAAACTCAACATCTGATCGTGGTATTCGACGAGTTGTTCCGGGGTACGAACGTGAAAGATGCTTACGATGCAACGGTGGCGGTGACGGAAGCTTTCGCCGGAATCCGGAATTGCACGTTTATTATCTCGACACATATCATCGAGGCGGGAGAGGTTCTGAAGGAACGCTGTGACAATATCAACTTTGTTTACCTGCCCACGAAAATGGAAGGAAGTAAACCGATCTACACTTACACGCTGGCTCCCGGTATCACGGATGACCGCCACGGTATGATGATCGTGAATAATGAACGGATTATTGAAATCATTAAAAACGGAGAGGCATGAGTTTCGAGACAGATAAACAGACGCTGGATGATTTGAACTTGCTAGGCAAGTACAAGAATAATTCCGTTTACAGCATGTTCGTGGGGACGGTTACCCGCGGCGGGGAACGTATGATGGAAAATATGTTCCTGCACCCGTTGACGGATGCGAAGGCTATTAATGACCGTTCTTCCGTGTTCCGTTATTTCCGGGATCACGATTTCGGGTTCCCGTTCGAGAAGGACGAGTTTGACGTGGTCGAGCAATATATCACCGGTGCAAGTAGTAAAAACGGTTTCCGGAATATATTCCAGCTTTTGAAAGCGAAGTCGATGCATTATATCAGTAATGATCCGGAATTCAATATTATCCGGGAGCGGATACTGATGTCGATCAAGTTCTACCGGAAGGCTCGTGAATATTTCGATAAACTGGCGACCGATGTAGCGGGTAATCCGTTCCAGAGCGTTGTCGAGAAGGGACGTTCGTTATTGAAGGATTCCCGCATTGATAAATTGTTAGGACATCCCCGTCAGGATAATCCGGGATTGGTCAATCTGATCGCTTTTGACCGGGTATTTCGTTGCTTGTTGAACAAACAGTTCAAAGAGGTTATCGAGTTATTGCAGGGTGTCGACTTGAACGTGGTCGTGGGTAGAGTGGCTAAAGAGAAGAATTTCTGCTTCGCGACAGCTGCCGATGACGGTGAAGTGCTGGTAGCCGCGACGGGTTTGCACCATCCTCGTATCGATGGTGCGATTTCCAATGATCTGGAAGTGACCGCATCCAAAAATATTTTCTTCCTGACCGGGGCAAACATGGCGGGAAAGTCTACTTTGATGAAATCCTTCGGAATAGCCGTTTACATGGCACACATGGGTTTCCCGATTGCCGCGAAGACGATGCAATTCCGTATACAGGACGGTATGTACACTTCTATCAATGTGCCGGATAATATTAATATGGGTTATAGTCACTTCTATGCGGAAGTATTGCGCGTGAAGAACGTGGCTATTGAGGTGAGCCGCAACAAGCGTTTGATCGTGATCTTCGACGAGTTGTTCAAGGGAACGAACGTGAAAGACGCTTTCGATGCCACTTTGGCGGTAACCGAGGCCTTGGCGGAAAGACGTAACAGTGCTTTCATGATTTCGACGCACATTATCGAGGTGGGACAGGAGTTAGGCAAGCATTGTGATAACGTGACTTTCGCTTACCTGCCGACCGTGATGAAAGGTAAGTTGCCGACTTATACTTACGTGTTAGAGCCGGGAATCACGAGCGACAAGCACGGTATGATTATTATTAATAACGAGAAGATTATAGAGATAATCAAAGGTGAAGTCGCCTCTTAGTTCGAGAGCCGACACCATGAAAATATCCCGGGGCTTGTGGCTTCGGGATATTTTTTGCCTGAATGAATGTTAAAACGGAGTGTAATTGTTGAAAGGTGTTTATTTTTCGTTATTTTTGAATTATTGAAGTGTGATAGTGAGTGTGGATCTTTTATATGTAAGTGATGGTTAGTAATGAATCAGTAAAAATAGTGGATCTTTCCGATTCCAAGCAGTTTAAGGCGGGATACGAGCAGTATTTCACCGCTTTGAAATATTTTGCCCTGCAATATATAAAGGATGAGGAGGTTGTTTTTGATTTGTTACAAGACTTTTTCATGAAGTTGTGGGAAAAAGGGGAAGTCTTTCAGAATGAAGAAACTCTTAAAGTATATCTTTACCGGGGAGTACGTAATAATTGTTTAACTTATATCCGAAACAAGAGAAGGGCGGAAAAGCGTCTGGAGGGATATACTTGTGATGAGCTTGAAGAAGACTTTGTTAGTAAAGTTATAGAGGCAGAGGTTTTTGCCATGATAAATCAGGTTTTTGAAGAATTACCGGAATCCTGCAAAAGAGTGTATCGTTTAAGTCTGGAAGGAAAATCTCATCAAGAGATCGCGGACGAACTGCATATCGCTATAAATACAATTAAACGACACAAGAATAATGCCAATCATTATATCCGGGAACGTTTGGAGAAGTTGTTGATATTGATGATGTTAATGGCTCCTGACATTTGAATGTCTAAAATTATTCCAAAAGCATAACACCTCCATAGAATTTTGGCGTCTTTAATATAGATACATGAAATAGATGAATTTATATTAAAGTGATTATGTATAAAATTTCTCGGATATTATTGAAGTATTTTACATTCGGGACAAACGATGAGGAAACCCGGGAACTGGAACGATGGCGAAAAGAATCCGATCGTCATGAAGTCCTTTTCCGCAAAATAGGCTCGCCTGATTATTTGCAACAGGCCATGGACCCGTTACATAAAAAAGTGCTTCAAGAACAATGGTTTTTATTGGATAAGAAAATCCGATACAAGCGACGCCGTAAACGGATGGCTTTCATTATTCCTGCGGCAGTAGCTGTAATATTGTCGATGGTATGCATGTTGGTTTACACGTACACGAAACAGGAGGAGCCTGTAAAAAAAGAGAATCTGGTAAACAATGAATCTTTTGTTCACTCGAAAGCCGTGATCTATTTGGCTGAAGGCGGAAAACTTGTTGTTTTCAAAGATTCTGTTTTGAAGATGAACGTGACCGAGGCTCCCGTGGAAAATCGTCTTGATACGGTTGCTTTTCTTGCACAAGAGGTCGAGAATCTTTCAATGAATAAGCATCGGTTGGAAGTCCCTCGCGGCGGGGAGTATGTAGCCCGCTTGGAGGATGGGACGGTTGTCCACATGGATGCGATGTCCACTCTTGTTATCCCTCAAAAATTCAGTAAAGATTGCCGTGAGGTGGAATTAATAGGTCATGCTTATTTTTCCGTGGCAAAGGATAGTACTCGCCCATTTGTCGTGCGATCGGGTGACCTGAAAGTCAAGGTGCTAGGTACCGAGTTTGATTTTAATACTTATCAGGGCGATATTGCCACCACGACCTTGGTTAGAGGAAGTGTTGAAGTGGCTTATTTGCAATCGGTATATCGATTGAAACCTAATCAGCAGGCAAAAGTCGATTCGGAGGGAAAGATTGTTGTTTCGGATGTAGACGTGTATCCTTATGTTGCTTGGAAGGAGGAACGTATTGTATTTATAAATCAAACTCTCGGTGAAATAATGAGAGTTTTGGAAAGATGGTATAGTATGGAAGTCGTCTTCCTTTCCAATGACATTAAACAGGAATGTTTTACATTGGATATAGAGAAGTACGGGGAAATAAATCCCGTGTTGAAATCAATAGAAAAGACGAATAAAGTATATTTTGAATTAGTCGGGAATCAAATTCTTGTTTATAGAAAATAAATAAATAGGGAATTGGGCAATTATTTATGGGGCTGAAAATATTTAGTCCTCGGGAAATGTACGGCCTTTTATAAAGATGATGATTTAAATATGAACTAAAAACAATTTTATGGAAAAAAAAGACTACATGAAACGCTTGTGTTTTTATACACGGAAGATAAGGCGTATGCTGTCTGTATTGTTTCTTTTTGTGTTTATGGGGATAAATGCTTTAAGGGCAGACACGATTGTTGAGAAAGTCGAGTTGAATATCTCGGTGAAGAATGCATCTGTGCTTCAAGTTTTTGCCCAGATAAAACAACAAACGTCATTCAATTTTGTTTATAATGACCGGGATATCTCACAGATCGGTTTGAAAACGATGGACTTAAAAAAGGCGGATATCGTTGCCGTGTTGGATAAATGTATCGAGGGAACGGATCTGGTTTATGAATTTATGGGTAATGTCGTCATTTTCAAGCGGCGTGCCGAGGTTGTTCGGGATAGCGTGAAGGAGGGTAAGATAGTGGGAGTGGTAAAGGATGAACGAGGATTTCCATTGCCCGGGGTTACAATACAGATAAAGGATATGAAGTTGGGTACGGCAACGGATAAAGACGGGCGGTATGCTTTCCGCTTTGTTCTCGGTAAGCAGATTGTTCTGGAATATTCTTTTATCGGGATGGAAACCGTGGAAATAAGATATACCGGTCAAGACACGATTAATGTTGTTATGAAAGAGAGTGAGGTTGCATTGGAAGATGTCGTTGTGACGGGGTATGCCAATCTTTCCCGACAGTCTTACACGGGAAACGTGAAAACGATGACGGCTGCGGAATTAAAGAAGATTTCCCAAGTAAATGTATTGAAATCCATTCAAGTATTGGATCCTTCTTTTCGGATTGCTGTTAATAACGAGATGGGTTCTAACCCGAACGTGATGCCGAAAATAAGCATTCGCGGAGATTCCGGTATCGGATTGACTGAATTGGATGAGGTGAATGTGTCTAAAACGGCATTGCAGAATAACCCGAATCTACCGACATTCATTTTGGACGGTTTCGAGGTGAGTGTTAATAAAGTGTACGACATGGATATTAACCGGATTGAATCGATCACTTTATTGAAAGATGCGGCAGCCACGGCAATATACGGTTCTCGTGCCGCGAACGGGGTTGTGGTGATAACAACCGTTACTCCTAAAGATGGGCAAATACTGATTAATTACGGGTATAACCTAAATGTACAGGTTCCTGACTTGCGGGATTATAATTTGATGAATGCCAAGGAAAAAGTAGAGGCGGAAAAAGAAGCCGGATTGTTTGATCAGGAGTATTATCAGCAGGCTTACTATCATGCGAAACTAAGATTAATCGAGCGGGGGAATAACACGGACTGGCTGGCTTTGCCGCTTCGGAATACGGCGAGTAGTAAACATTATCTAAGAATGGAAGGGGGAACAAACGGTTTTCGTTATGGTATCGACGTGAATTATCAAGGGAATAACGGGGTGATGAAGGGGTCCGAAAGAAAAACCTTTGGATTGGGTTTAGAGTTACAGTATAATATCGGGAAATTGTTATTCAAGAATAGTGCCACGTACACGGGAGTTAATTCGGAGGAATCTCCTTTCGGTTCGTTTAGCAAATATACCACTATGAATCCCTACTATTCTTATTTGGATGAAGACGGAACAGTTGCCGAAGTAATAAAGACTGCAACACCGAACGGTACGACCAGTAATCCGTTGTATGATGCCTATCTGGGTAGTTTCGATAAAACGAAAAGCAAGGAATTTATAGATAATTTCTCTGTCCAATATTATCTGACGAATAAAATTCATTTCAAAGGTTCTCTTGCCTTGACTTACACGACAGGCTCTTCTAATGCTTATACCTCACCCGAAGCCGGGCAATATCACAACAAGCCTTATAAAGGGGAAATGACTGTTGGAAATACAACCGCGACAGTGATAGACGGTAGTGTATTCGGGTATTATAACGATATGATCGGGTATCATAATATTAATTTGTTTGCCGGTATCAACGTGAAAGAGAGTTCAGACGAGAGCCATAGCGTGTACGTGAGAGATATTCCGGCGGGTGGGTTTGCTAATCCGCAATTCGCGAGAGAATTTCCGAATGCCCCGACAACTTTTCAACAAAAAACTAGATTGTTCGGAACGATAGTATCTTTGAATTACACCTACCGGAATATTTATTTGTTGGACGCCACGTGGAGAATGGACGGAAATTCATCTTTTGGGAGCGAAACCCGTTTTGCGCCGTTCTGGTCGATGGGGCTAGGGTTGAATATTCATAATTACGCTTTTATGAAAGGAGTAAATTGGCTCTCGGAATTGAAAATCAGAGGTTCATATGGTGTTACGGGTAAGGCTAATTTCCCCGCTAACACGGCTCGCACGTTGTATACGATTAACAGCAAATCGGTTTATCCTACAGGGTTGGGAGGAAATATTACAGCCATGGGAAATAAAAACTTGAAATGGGAAAAAACGAAGATAACGGATTTAGGTACTACAATTAATATTTTGGACGGGCTTTTGGTGTTTACGGGAACGTATTATTTCCGCAGGACGGTGGATTTGATTGCTGATATGTACATTCCTTCATCTTCGGGATTTCTGTCTTACAAGGATAATATCGGGGAGATTACCAATAATGGTTACGAGATAAGTTTACGGGTAAAAGCATTAGCTAAATCTGACGCTCAACTTTATTTTACGGCTAATGTGGCATCCAATAAAAATAAGATAAAGAAGATTTCCGAGTCCTTGAAGTCATATAATCAAAAGATAGAAGAGAAGTATCAGGATAATGCCCATAAAATCGAAACCAAAAAACCTTTGTTGAAATACGTGGAAGGCGCTTCGACAACATCAATTTACGCCATGCGGTCATTGGGGATAAATCCGCAAACAGGAGATGAGATATTCCGTTATAAAGACGGGAGTTACGGTACGGAATGGCTCGCTTCGGAGAATGTTGCTATCGGGAATACGGAACCGAAAATGAATGGTACCTTGTCTTCAAACTTGTTATTGTACGGTGTGACGTTGGACGTGTATTTTACTTATACATACGGGGGACAGCAATATAACCAGACGTTACAAACCAAAATAGAGAATGCTGATATTGAAAATAACGTGGATAAAAGAGTGTTTACAGACCGGTGGAAAAAGCAAGGTGATATAGCCGGCTTCAAGAGCTTGAAGCAATATAATGTTCCCACGAATCCAACCAGTAGGTTTGTACAAGATGACAACACGCTGACACTCCAATCTGTATCTGTCGGTTATGAATTACCTTCGGATATACTAAAAAAGATTCGTTTTAGCCGGGTAAAGTTGGCTTTTAACATGAACGATGTATTCCGTGTATCATCAATCAAGCAGGAACGAGGTTTGTTTTACCCGTTTGCCAGAAGTTATAGTTTTTCAGTAAATGTAGGTTTTTAAAGATATAGGTCATGAAAAAAAGATATATAATAAATATTGTCTTGCTGGCATTTATATTCTCGTCGTGTGATAAATGGTTGGATGTGAAGCCGGAACTGGATATATATGAAGAAACATTATTCGAGAAGGCACAAGGGTATTATATCGCGTTGAACGGTGTATATATTGATATGTCCGGCAAGAATTTGTACGGGAAGGAGTTGACATGGGGTGCGGTGGAAGCTTGGGGACGTAGTTATAGTCTGAACGAGAAAGCGCATCGTCCCTACTTGGATGTGATTAATTTCGAGTATGACAAGAGTGAGGCAAAGTCGATAGCCGCCTCTATCTGGTTGGATAGCTATAAAGTTATCGCGGAGGCGAATAATTTGATTCAAGGATTGGAAAATGACGGGGAAGTAAAATTCAAGTATGGGGATGTTACTAAAAATATGATTCTTGCCGAGGCTTATGCGATACGGGCTCTCATGCATTTTGAATTGTTACGTATCTTTGCTAAAGCCCCTATCGCTGACAATGGCGGGGAGTCTGCCTTTATTCCTTACGTGACAACATACCCGTCTATCGTGAATCCTCCGGTAGCGACGAAGAACATTCTGAAGTATTTGATTGCGGATTTGGAGAAAGCTAAAGAGTGGATTAAACCTTTTGACACGGATGTACAATATCCCGGGGGAAAGATTTTTAGTTACTTGAACGACTCCCGTGTTAAACTGGATAACGGAGCGGGGGAAGTTTTAGGTGTTGATGAGTTTTTCAATTATCGAGCCAATCGATTGAATTATTACGCTATATCTCAATTGCTTGCCCGAGTCTGCTTGTATGCCGGGGAAAATGATAAGGCGTTCGAACACGCGAATGAGGTGATAAACGTTGTGAACAAAGGAACGAATTTTAGGTTTGTCGCTCCCGGGTATATTGGGGACCCGATGGAGTTAAGTACGATTGAACCCCGGTTACACTCGGAAATACTTTTTGCTCCTTATAACTCGGAATTGTCTACTTGGACGGAAGGATATTTTAGTTCCTCGGCTAAAGATTGGCTTTTAGTGCTGAACGATAAAAGTGGAATTTTCTCGGAGAACGCGGATGATGTGCGTTTGAAAGCGATCCCCAAAAACATGGTTACTAAATTTTCTTTGGAAGGAAGGGAAGAAAGTGATATGATTGCGGCAAAATCTCTGGAACCGGTACTTCGATTCCCCGAATGTTATTATATCGCGGCGGAGGCTGTTTTTGATAAAGACCGGGCTTTGGCTGTCGAGATATTTAATAAAGTTGTGGACGCCCGAAATAATTCGGTTTATAACTTGAAGGCTGACGTGGATAAAGGTACTTTTATGGAGGCGTTGGTTAAGGAATACCGTAGGGAATTTTTATGCGAGGGGCAAATGGTTTACGTGTACAAGAGATTGAACCTGCCGTTAAGAGAGAATGGAACAACTGTCGCTCATAATGGGAAATTAGTTATGCCGGTACCGGACACGGAAGCCGGGGTGCAGTAAATGGTGTGTAATATAAATGCAAACAATTATGCGAATCATATTTTTACTTCTTTTATTAGGTTGCTTGGCGTTTTACGGGTGTCAAGAGGAAAAACCGGAAATGTTTACTCCCGAAAGGTTTATCAAGTTCATGTTCGGGAGCGAATCCGGCGAGGATTACTACAAAGTCGAGTGTAATTTCGCGTACGAGAGTGATAATACCACGGAGAAAATTATTTCCGTCCCTGTTGAATTTCGAGGCTACAATTTGACTGAAACGTTGTATTTTGCCGTTAACGTGGATAAAGAAAAAACGACACTCCCGGAGGATTGTTTCATTTTGGAAACAGAACAACCGTTTCAACAGGATGGAGATTTTATTGACACGATGCGCGTGAAATTACAGCGAAAGGCTATATTAAAAGAAGGGAGTAAAATCTTGAGATTGCAATTAGTACCTAATTCGGATTTTCAAGTTTATATGGCAGATTCTCTGTTTATAGAGATTACGGTGCTGGATATTTTCTCGTGGCCTGAATGGTGGACAGATGACATTGCTAAGGCTTATTTGGGCGATTATTCTAAGGAGAAATATGATGAATTTGTAAAAGAAACAGGCATTCGTGATTTTGGGGTTTTGGATCCTTCGGAAAAGAGATATTACGCTATCATGTTTAAAAGAGCCTTGGAAAAAACACCTAGATACGAGTTGGATGGACGTTTAATGTCTGTTACGATTACAGGATGATTTTTATAGAACTAAGAAATATGTATTGTAATGGACCAAAAAAAATAGGTTATGAGAAATAAGATTTTAATGATATGCTTCTTAGGCTATATATTATTAACCGGTTGCATGGATGACAAAACAAATTTGAATTATAAAGATATTGTATTGCCTGATACCGTTATTATAACAAATATAGAGGATCAAGAAAGATTTTATCTTCATGAAAATACTATAGATGCCAGATTCAAGGTGACCGCGGGTGATGAATTGCAATTAGATTTGGAGGTGAAATACAACGGTGATGATGAATTGACTTACGAGTGGCGGATGGATGGTAAAGTGATTTCAACAGAGCAAAATTTACGGCACGTGTTCACGGAAGGAGGGAACGGGCAGTTGTTTATTTATCGGAAAAACGCTGGTAATGCCACGATCTATGGTTTCCTCGTGGAGATACGCCGACCTTTTAGTACCGGAATTGTCGTGTTGGGTAAAAGTAATGGTGTCACTCAAATGGATTTTGTCGAGCGTTATTGGGAGAAGAAAAACGTGGAACTTGACGGAAGGCTTTATTCTAATTTCTCGGTCACGGAATATATTCCACATGAAAACGTGTACCCTCTTTACAATGATGGAGAAGAATTAGGGCAAGAGCCCGTGGAAATATCCCGTATTACAGGATTGGCTCCGAATCCGGATGATCGATACAGTGCTTTGCAAATCTTGGACCGGGATTGGCGGAAATCCGTTGCTGTGAATTCCGAAGACATGAAAAAGATCGTGTCTATGAAAGATGAGTTCGTAGGGGAACCGACTAATTTGATTCCAGTTAATTTTGAAAGTATTGGAGCTCTCTCGTTGTTATTAGATGAATCGGGGAAAATATATACGCGTGTGAATTATGATGCGGGTAATCCGAACACGGGGCGTTTTATCCTTGAACCGTTGATTTTTGATGATCCTTATGATATGCCGGATAAAGGTTCTGAGGAGATTAAAGCCGAACGTGTGACAGCGAAAGACCAGTTAGCGATTATTTATGAAAAAGAAAGAAAATGGTTGCTTGTTATGACTGCTTCAAACGGATATTACCAGAGTTACGATTATTATGCGGTTCATGCTTTATCTCGTCCGAGCAATATTGCTAATTTACCTGCTGGTTTTATACCTCTTGACAATTTTGATAAGGAGATCTATTCGATACTTTTCCACGAAAGTTTTTTTAATGAATATATTTATGTTATCTATAAGGATGGTTCGGATTTTTATATACAAACGTTCGAGTTAAATACTGTTTTGTACACGGCTGAGCATTCAATAAGTTATAAAGCTGTTTCTAATTTGAAATTGCCTGCTGACGCGGCAAGATTGATAGAACAAGGACATGGTCTTGTGAAAATAGCGATGGATAAGCGCTATAATGACTTTATGTATGTCGGGGCGGGGAAGGCTCTGTATTCGATGAGTATGGAAGGTACTGCTATTTCAAAAATACATGAATTCACGGAAGAGGGCAATATGAAAGATTTTGTTATCACTGCAACGTGGAGAGGCGACGGGAACAATGCAGCCCAGCGATATTTCAACGGGCGCGTGTTTGGTGCTATTTTTGATAACGGGGATTTTAGGGTGTTGAAATTGTATGACGATCCGCAGAAACCCGGGGAGGTACAGAAACATTATTGGGTAAATAAAAATTTTGACGGGGGAGCTGTTGCGTTATATTACTATTAGTTTGCGAGAATTATAGTGTATGCTTTAGTGATATTAGGCGGTGTCGTGTACGACACCGCTTTTTTGTTTGAAGAAATACAATTATATTTGTCTTCGTCTAAAATTATATGAATATATGACAAATACAATCCGGAGCGGAAGAATATGTTTGTCGGATTCGAGAACATTTAAAGAGGTATATGAACAATATTTTGCCGCTTTAAAGTATTTCGCCATGCGTTACGTGGGGGATGAGGAATTGGCGTGTGATCTTTTGCAGGATATTTTTATTAAGTTATGGGAAAAAGGGGATAAGTTCGAGGACGAGTTACAGTTGAAGGCTTACTTGTACCGGGTGGTGCGTAACCATTGCCTGACGTTCCTGCGGGATAAGCAGAGGCAAGATAGACGAATGGAAGGTTTTGAAGTGGAGGAGGCGGAAGAGTCGTTCGTGTACCAGATGATCGAGGCTGAAATATATGCCTTGATAAATGATATTTTTGAAGAACTTCCGGAAGCCTGTCGGAACGTGTACGCGAAGAGTCTGGAAGGAAAGAGTCATAAAGAGATCGCGGAGGAGTTGAATATTGCCGTTACGACCATTAAAAAACATAAGACAAACGCGAATAACTATCTGAGGGAACGTTTGAAACATCTCCTTTGTTTTATGATGTACTTGTATTCGTGAATGCCGTGATTTTAAATTGATTTTCCCACGTTATTGCTCTTTTATAGTTTTCCCATCCCAAAATTTTCCTTCGGAAGGGGTGGGATGGAAATAAATAGAATAAAAATCCGGGTGAGGTCAGTTCCCGAGAGAGTTGGTTTCGAGGTAAAATAAGTTAAATAATAAGTATATATGATATATTTGTATTGTAGTTGATTTATATCAACTCCCATTCATCTCCTATTCAACTCCTATTCAAAGCCTATTCCAAAGGCAAAATAATAGAATTTAAATTGTATTTATATAAAATTTAATAATAGTAAAATACCTGATATATATATTATTAATTATTGTAAGATAACTGAACAGGATAGATTTTTTTTCTGAAAAAATGCCATATTTCTATACTACCTTTTTTGTTTTTTGGAGTTCTTAGATAAGAAAGATAGAAAAATATTTTAAGATAGGAGTAATTGATGAACACACGGGAGATTGAGAGATTGATAACGAAGGCACTTTTGAATGATATTTCGGAAGATGAACAACGCCGGTTGGATGAATGGTTAAATGCATCCGGGCGGAACAGGGATTTCTTTGAAGGTTTGCACTCGGGGAAATATTTGAAAAGGGCTGTCACGGACCGTAATCGCGTGTCGCGGGATGATCGGTGGAAGCGGTTGAGAAGGGAAACGGTGGCTATCAGGAGTCGAAAGATTCGTTCACGGGTGCTTCGAGTGGCGGCGGCGATTATTTTCCCGTTGATGGTGGGTGGAATGATTTGGTTGATGTCGGATTCAAAACAGGGAGATTCTTCAACTTTATTGGCACACGAGGAGATTAAGGTCGGGAGTTCCAAAGCCGTGGTAACCTTATCCAACGGGGAGAAAGTTGCTCTTTTCGGGGACACGACGGTACGCGTGAATGACGGGTTGGCGATGATGGTGAATCAGAAGGATACGCTGAATTTCATGAGAAATAACGAGGCGGTTGTCGCTGATAATAGTTTTACCGTGATCCAGATACCGAGAGGGGGAGAGTATATCGTGCGTCTGGAGGACGGTACGACCGTGTACCTTAATTCCGAGTCGGAACTGCGAATACCGGTGCATTTTAATTCGAAGGAACGCGTCGTTTGGTTGACGGGAGAGGCGTATTTCAGTGTCGAGCACGAGAAACAACGGTCGTTCACGGTGAGAACGGAGCGGGCGGATATTTCCGTGCTGGGAACGGAATTCGGGGTTCGGGCTTATGCTGACGAGACGGATTTGTTGACAACGCTGGTGCAAGGGGCGGTAGAGGTGAAGAGCGAGAATCGCGTGCACCGGATTGTACCCGGCGAGCAGGCGAAGGTGGATGAGGCTGGTAATATAGAGGTGAAAGAGGTCAACGTGGATGATTATATTGCTTGGAAGCTGGGACGGATCGTGTTCGTGAACGCCCGTTTGGAAGATATCATGAGAGAGTTGCAGCGCTGGTATGATTTCAAGGTTTCGTACAGCAGCCCGGAGCAGAAAGAGTTGCGTTTCACGATGGATATCCTGAAGTACAAGGAGGTTTCCGATATATTTGATTTGATGGAAAAAATCAAAAGGATCACGTTTGTCGTGGAGGGGAACCATGTGACTCTAAAATAAAAAGAGAACGGTACCGCAAATACCATTCCCTTGTGAGCCTGCTAACAGACTAATGTAAAATCAATAAACAAAGTTATGGAAAATAATTAAAAGAAAAAAAGAAAGCCGATCATTTCTGCCGCAAACAGAATTGAAGAGATTGTGAAATAGACTAATGTAAAATCAAACAAATTATTTTATGAAGAGAGCTCATGAAAGTTTTCGGGGGTATCCCCGGTGGCTATGCCAATTGTTGTTATCCGTGAAGATAGTACTGTTGTCAGTATCATTTTCATTCGCTCAACAAAACACGGATCGGGTTAGTGTGGATATGAAAAATGCTTCGTTGGCAGAGGTTTTTGACGAGATCAAACGCCAGACGAAGTTGAGTTTCATGTTCAGTAACGACGATTTGAAACATGTCGGAAGAAAGGATTATGCGGTAAAGAATGTTACCGTGGATTCTGCCATGCGCGAATGTCTGGAAGGTACCGGGCTGGAATATGAATTGACCAATAACGTGGTGGTGATACGGAAAGCCCCAGTAAAGGCGGAGAAAGTGCAACAGATCACGTTGATGGGAACGGTGCGGGATCAAAAAGGGGAAACGTTGCCCGGGGTTTCAATCGTCATCAAGGGAACGGCTTTAGGTGGGGCTACCGATATTGACGGTCGCTATTCGTTGGCTCTTCCCTTGACCAAGGATATGGTACTTGTATTCTCGTACGTGGGGATGTTGACGAAAGAGGTCGTGTACGACGGGCAGAAAACGATAGACGTGACGTTGGAAGAGAACGTGAAGGAGATGGAAGAAGTCGTGGTTACCGGTATCTTTACCCGGAAGGCTGAGAGTTACACGGGTGCGGCGCGTACCGTGAAAGCGGAAGATCTGGCGAAAGTGAGTAATATGAATGTCCTGCAAGCCTTGAAAAACCTTGATCCTTCTTTTCAGGTGATAGAGAGCAATCAATTCGGTTCCGACCCGAACCGGGTGCCGGAAATCCAGATGCGCGGTGCTTCCAGTTTCACGGACATGAAGGATAAATACCAGACGAACCCGAACCAGCCGCTTTTTATCGTGGACGGTTTTGAACAGACTATCGAGAAGGTGATGGACATGGATATGAACCGGGTGGAGTCTATCACGACGTTGAAAGACGCGACGGCAAAGGCGCTTTACGGTTCCAAGGGGGCGAACGGCGTGGTTGTTATCGAGACCAAACGTCCGGCGATCGGTAAGATGACGGTAAGTTATACCGGGAGTATGGATATCCAAGCCCCGGATTTAAGTAGTTATAATTTGTGTAACGCGTGGCAGAAACTGGAAGTGGAGCGTTTGTCCGGGGTATATACCTCGTCCACGAATCACCCGGTGAGTCAACAGCGGTTGGATGAATTGTACGCGGGATTGAATAAAGAGGTAGAGCGGGGTGTCAATACCTATTGGTTGAGCAAACCGTTACGTACCGGGATCGGGCACAAGCACTCGTTGAATTTCGAGGGTGGCGATGAGTTTATCCGGTATAATATTAACGTGAGTTACAACAACGTGGCGGGTGTTATGAAGGGTTCCAACCGGGAAACATTCGGCGGAGGTTTTACTTTTTCTTATCGTTACAAATCTTTGCTTTTCCGGGAACAACTTTCTTTGTTGCATAATAAAGCCGATAATTCCCCTTACGGGTCATTTTCCGATTACGCGAAACTGAACCCGTACTGGAGGGCGAACAATGAAGATGGGACAATTCGGGAGGTGTTGAACCCGGTAGAGGTGGCCTACGGGAGTAACCCGGTTTACAACCCGCTAATAAATAAAACTTTAAACACGAAAGACGAAAGTAAATACACGGATATAACAAATAATTTTTATATCGAGTGGAGTGTCTTTGATGATTTGAAAGCCACGGGGCGTTTCGGTTTCACTTCCCGCACGGATGAATCGGATATTTTTTACCCGAGGGATCACACGATGTTCCGTGATATCGATATCACGGACGACGCTTATTTCGAGAGAGGTCAATACACGAAAGGGAACGGGAAGATGACAACCCTAACGACGGATATCGCTTTGAATTACTCGAAGACTTGGGATAAACACGTGATGTTTGCCAACGCTCAATGGAGCCTCGGTGAAACGAAATCGGAATCCGTTACTTTTCAAGCGGAGGGATTTGCCAATGACAAGTTGGATTACATCACTCATGCCCAACAGTATCTTGCCGGAGGAAAACCGAGTGGAAGCGAGTCTTTGTCCAGAGAAACGAGTTTTCTGGCTTCCGTGAACTATTCTTACGATTCCCGCTACCTGTTCGACGGTAACTATCGGGCGAACGCGTCTTCGTTGTTCGGGGCTGATCGCCGCTGGGGACATTTTTGGTCTGTTGGTGCGGGTTGGAACATGCACAACGAGAAATTCTTGAATGACATTGGGTGGTTGCAACGTTTGAAATTGCGTGTTTCCACGGGCTACACGGGTTCACAGAACTTCAATTCTTATCAGGCGGTTTCTACTTACAAGTATTATTCAAACGAAGTTTACGATAACATTATCGGTTCTTACTTGATGAGTTTGGCTAATCCCGACCTGCAATGGCAAAAGACACAGGATAATAACGTCGGAATCGATGTATCATTATTTGGTCGTGTCGATTTGACTTTTGATTATTATATCAAGAACACGAGTAACTTGTTGACCCCGGTAACGTTACCGCCTTCCGCCGGGTTCTCTTCTTACACGGAGAATCTGGGAAAATCACAGAACAAAGGATTCGAGTTGCAGGTAAGCGTGCGCGCGATTAATGATGCGGATAAGGATTTGCACTTGAACGTGTTCGGTTCTTTGATGCACAACACGAACAAGATCAAAGAGATTAACGAGGCTCTGTCAAGCATGAATGATGATAAGGATTCCGACAAAGATTTCAATTATGATCAAAGTACGAAAGAAAAGACCACGAAACCGTCCGTTCGCTACGCCGAGGGACAATCGATGAGTGCCATTTGGGCGGTGCGGTCTTTGGGGATCGACCCGGGTACCGGAAACGAGCTGTTTCTGACAAAGGACGGGCAACTGACTTACACGTGGGATGCCAACGATCAAGTCGTTTGCGGTGACGAGTTGCCGAAATACACGGGAACATTCGGTTTTAACTTGGATTGGAAAGGTTTCTCTGTAAATACCTCTTTCTATTTCCGTTTGGGCGGACAGATGTATAATCAAACGTTGGTAGACAAGGTTGAGAATTGCGATATGACTTACAACGTGGACCGTCGGGTGTATACCGGAAGATGGACCACACCGGGACAAAAAGCCGAGTTCAAGAGAGTTACCGACCCGAATTATTTCACGCGCCCGACATCTCGCTTCGTGCAGGATTTGAGCGAATTGCAAATGACTTCTCTGAATGTCGGTTACGATTTCAGAAATTGTAAGTTCATGCAGAATGGTATTATCGAGCGGTTGAAATTGTCTTTCTACATGAATGATGTATTTCGTCTGTCAACGGTGAAGACGGAAAGAGGTACGGATTACCCGTTTGCCCGTTCTTTCTCGTTCCAGCTGCAAGCGACATTCTAACAGGTGGTAGGCTATGAATATACTAAACAATTATTCGACTAGATTATGAGAAAAGGTTTTTTAAAATATAGTTTGTGGATTTTGGTTTGTTTCAGCATGGTGGCGTGTAACGACTGGCTGGACGTGAAACCGAAAACCGAGATGGAAGCCGAAGATATGTTCTCCACCGAGGATGGGTTCAAGGATGCTTTGGCGGGCGTTTATACGGCGATGACAAAATCTTCTCTGTATGGTAGAGAGTTGACTTACGGGATAGTGGATGTGGTCGCCCAGCAATGGGGAGGAATCGGCTCCAATCATCGTTACGCGAACGCGTTGAAATACGAGTACGAGGCAACGAACACGAAACCGATTATCGACACGCTTTGGAACGGGTTGTATAACGCCATAGCGAACGCTAATAGTATTCTGGCTTATATTGATAATTCAAAAGCCGTGTTCACGGGGGATAATAAGCAGATTATAAAAGGGGAAGCGTTGGCTTTGAGGGCTTTCATGCACTTTGATTTGTTACGTTTGTTTTGTGCGGATGCGACAAGTGCTTCCGCTGAAGACGGGATTCCTTATGTCAATGAACTCACGAAGCAGGTAACCGTGTCGGTTTCCCCGAAAGATGTCACGGAACAAATTATCAAGGATTTGAAAGAAGCGGCTACGTGTCTGGCAAATGATCCTGTGCTGACGGGACGGGAAGTTTCCGCGAGTGATGACAACGGTTATTTGATAAATCGGAATTATCACTTGAATTATTACGCGGTTATGGGGTTGATGGCACGCGTGTACATGTACGCGGGCAATCCGACCGAAGCCCGTAAGAGTGCCATTGCCGTGCTCGAGGCTCACGAAAACCGGGAGTTGTTTCCTTGGAGCACGAGGGGCGACGTGTTGAACGAGAAAAAGGAGTTGCGTGACCGTACTTTTTCCACGGAACATCTTTTCGCTTTAAATATAAGGAAGTTGAAAGATTATATCGAGGGGTCTTTCACGGGTACGAGCGTGCCTTTATTGATGCGGATTTCCCCGGGTAGTTTGTTTGTCGCGGGGAATGATTTTCGTAGTTTCTTCTTCGAAACCACGAATTATATAGGGGATGTACCTTCTAAACTGTGGCAGATGGATGGAATTACGGTGGAAGGTCAATTGTACACGCCCAAGCGTGACCGTATGCCGATGATCCGTCTAAGCGAGATGTATTATATCGTGGCGGAGTGTGATAAGGCAACGCCTTCCGTGGCGGTAGCCCGATTGAACGAAGTGCTCGCTAACCGGGGATATGAAGACACGGAGTTGTTGGATGCTTCGGTTGTGAATAGCGGGGATGCCGTGCAGGAAGAAATCTTGAAGGAATACCAGCGTGAATTTATTTGTGAAGGACAACTCTTTTTCTATCATAAGCGGATGAAGGATGAGAAATTGAATGGCTACACGGTGAATTATGTATTCCCGAAACCGGAGAATGAACTGGAATTTGGAAAATAAAAAACAGAGATTATGAAATTCATGATAAGATATTTTTTATGGCTTCCGGTATGTTTGACCTTTGTGTTGACTGCCTGCGAGAAAGAAAAAATCCCGTATTACAATGATGTGGAGCGAGTGAATTTTAATTACACGAGTATGGGGTTACAAAGGGACACGATTGATGTCGTTTATGGCTTCGTGCTGGATGAATATACCGACATTGACCTTGAGATATTGTTGATGGGGTATGCTAAAAATTACGACCGGACAATCGGGCTGAAGATCACGAGCGAGAATGGAGCTGTTGCCGGGACTAATTACGAGATACAAGACCGGCTTGTGCTGCCTAAAAACGAGGTTTCCGTAAAAATACCGTTGAAAGTCTTGCGTTCAAGTGATTTGCTGGAGGACGGGGCTAAATCTTTCTTGGTTGAACTCGTGGATTCCGATGATTTGAAAGCGGGACTTCGGACAACACTTTTTATCACGGTTTCGGATGACATTCCGGAAGAGTGGGTAGGTGGTGAAAATTGGTTTATGAATAAAGTGAGTGATTATTTCGGGGAGTGTAATCAAACTAAATACTTGTTCGTTTACGAGCAGTTAGGTGTTTGGGATTTTTCAGCTTGGAATCTGATGGGATTCATGGGTAATGATGCGAAATTCTCGCCGGCGAAGAGAATCTTGAAAGAAAAATTGGCAGAATATGAAGCTGAGAACGGACCTCTGGTAGATCCTAAAACAGGAGATCGAGTAACATTCCCGGATTAACAATTAAACGATGATTTTATGAACAAGAGATTTATAATACAGATCATTTTTTTACTGGTTGCCATCTTCAGTTTATGTAATTGCTATGATGACAAGGGTAATTATGATTACAAGGAATTAACGTCGTTGCAGATCGACACGACAGGTATTAAGGCACAACAAACGGCGTATCAGTTCGAGAATTTTAAAGTACCCGTGGATGTGAAATATGCGGGGAACAAGGAAGATCTGTCGTACGAGTGGAAAATTTACCCGCAAGTCCCCCAGAAGGATGAAGATGTGACTAAATATGATTCGGCAGTCGTGTTGTACACGAAAGCGGTGTTCGATACGATTATTTACGAGATACCGGGCGCGTATTACCTGACCTTGACGGTGACCGACCATCTTCAGAATATTCAAGAGGCTTTCACGTTAAAGTTGAATGTTGAAACTCTCGTTTCCCGCGGGTTGTGCGTGATGGATGAGAATAACGGTATCTATGATTTGCATTTGATAAAGTCTGCCAAGTTATTGCCGGATATCTTGGAATCGGACGAACAGACTTATTATCATGTCTATTCCGGTGTTAATGATCTGGAAATAACGGATGGGAAATTTCTGGGATTTGTTTCTGTTGATGCAGCAACGGATAATAAAGCACTTTATTTCTTTACTGAAACCGGAGGTGTAACCTTGGATATTGATACATACGAGATCATGTCGAGTGATTATCCGTCGTGGTTCTCTTTCCCGATGAGTATAACTCCCGATCCCGGGGCTTTTATGGTAACAAGTCGCCCGATAGAGATGCTTATCAATAACGGATTGGTTTACGTTTGGGATCACACGTCTATGGGGGTGACAACCTTTGGCGACCGGTTGAACGGGGATTATGAAGCGGCTCCTTATTTGCCGCGTATATCTACCAGTACATTCTCAACCGTGATTTTCGACAAGAAAAACAAACGTTTTGCCCCTATAAATATATTCGGTTCACAGGTGGGTGAGTTTGAATCTACCGCAAGCGGTGAGTTCGATCTGGATGATATCGGTGCTTCCAAAGAGTTGAAGTTTATGGATAACGGTTTCAATTCTTACACTTATGCTGTTTTTTACGACACGCAAACATCCGAGTACGCATTGTACGTGATGGATTTCTCCGGAACGGAAGCCTCGCCGGTGAAGAAATACGCGATGGATAACTGTGAAGGAATAAACGGGGATTCTTATTACGCTTTCGGAAATCAAGGAAACGTGTGTTTCTATTCTTCCGGTAGTGACTTGTGCCAGTATAAATATGCTTCGACAAACGCGGGAACTGTCGTTCACTCGTTTACCGGGGAAACAATTACCGGGATTAAAGTATTTAAAAACTCCGGACATGCTCAAGACGGGAAACTGTTGATCGTTTCGACGTTGACAGGTAGCGGAGAAGGAAAAATCTACTTGGTAGGATTCAATGAATTGACGGGTGCGATCGTGGACGGAACCGATAAACCTTATGGCGGTTTCGGCAAGATCGTTGATATATTGTACAAAGAATAAATAAGTATAGAGAAATGAGGTTGTTTGAAAAGAATCTTTCAGACAGCCTCAAAAAGAATTATCCATGAAAAAGAATAGTAGAATCGGAACGTGGTTGAGTGTTGTTCTCCTGTTAGTGATGTTTGGATTGTCGGTGAAAGCACAGAAGTATAAATCGGTATTCAAGGATCTGACGTGGGAACAAGCCGCGGAGTTGGCTCAAAAGGAGGGCAAAATCGTGTTGGTCGACGCGATGATGAAGGCTCGTACTCCCGAAGACCGGAAGAAACGGGATGAGGCGGAGCGGAAATTGTTCTCCGTGCCGGGGATTATGGATTTCTGTAACCGGAATATCGTGGCCATTCATATAGATATGGGAACGGAGGCGGGGAAGGCATTTGCCCCGAAGCTGGTGATGAATATGTACCCCACTTACGGTTTCTTTATGCCGGACGGGGATATTCTGGGTGTCGTCAGTCCTTTTATTTTAGCACAGAAACCGGAAGTTTTTTTGGTAAAGGGACAAAAGGCGGTGAAAGAAGCGGAAGTAAAGAGAAGTAACAAACGTTCTATTCTATTCGAGGAAATCGGGTTCAAGGAGGCGTTGGTGAAGGCGAAGAAGGAAAAGAAGTTGATTTTTATCGATGCTTATACCGATTACTGCCAACCGTGCGTGATGATGGTGAAAAATATCTTCTCGTTGGATAAAGTGGCTGATTTTTACAACGAGAATTTTATCAATCTGAAGTTGGATTTCGGTAAAGAGAAGGAATTGGCACAGAAATACGGGACATCGGGGTATCCCGCTTTTGTTTTCGTGAACGGGGATGGTAAGCTCGTGTATTTGGCAGGTGGTTACACCGAAGCGGAACCTTTTATCGGGTACGGGCAGGAGGCTTTGAAAAAAGCACAGGGGATAGAATTTACCGCCGGGAGCTGGAACGAGATTCTGGCAAAGGCAAAACAAGAGAATAAATTGATATTTATGGATTGCTATACCTCTTGGTGCGGACCTTGTAAACAAATGGCTCAAACGACCTTTGTCGATCCTGATGTTGCCGCTTTGTTCAACGAGAAGTTTATTAACGTGAAGGTGGACATGGAAAAGGGCGAGGGGAAAGAATTGAGCAAGCGTTATGGCGTGAGAGCTTATCCCACGTTGAATTTTATTCATGGTGACGGGGAAATAGTACATTGCGTGGTAGGAGGATTGGGTGCGGATGAATTAATCAGGCAAGGGAAACTCGTGTTGGAAGGTAAAGGATTAAGTTATATGCAAAACGAGTATGCCGATGGAAACCGGGAGCCGGAGTTTATAACTTCTTATCTGGAAGTGCTCGGGATGGCTAACTTGGGAGAGGACGCACAGAAGGTGACGTTGGAGTATTTCGCCACGCTCGACCGGGAGAAATTGAACGAGAAAAAGTATTGGGATATCTTTGTCCGGTACGTGAATGATGTGGATAGTGATTTGTTCCGGTATGTATACGCGAACCGGGAACATCTCGTTTCACTTTACGGGGAACAACAAGTGAATCGTAAGATACAATCCGTGTGGGCAACCGGGGCGAATCGGTTCGTGCAGGAAAAAGAGGGCGCAAAGGTGTTGGATAAGAAAGGTTTTGAGCGTTACGTGAAGCGGATGAAAAAGGCGAAAGTTGACGGTTGGGAAGACATCGCGGCGAACGCGAGAATGAATAATGCCGAGAAGACCGGGGACTGGAAAACTTACGTGACTGAGGGTGACGCACTGTTGAAAAATGGCAAGGTTTCGGATTTGTTATTGTATAACTGGGGGCTAAGGATAACCAAGAACTGCAAAGACAAGGAGTTGAGGGCACGTGCAGCCCGTTGGTTCGAGAATGCCGCCGCCGAATCGGCAAAAAAAGAAGCCGAGGGAAAAGCGGGTATGATGTCGTATCGTACCTATTTCGAGAAATTGGCGGCTGAATTAAAATAAGTCGCGTTGAATTTTAATGGATTTAATAATAATAGTATGAGGAAATTTTTAAGTGTAATGTTTGTGGCTTGTATGGTGATGCTTACAAGTTCTGTTTTCGCCCAAAAGACGATAACGATCAAGGGAAAAGTGAAATTCCCGTACAACCGTTTTAACATGGAAATCGTGGAACGTCAAGGCTTTGACAAGACGGTTCTTGATTCATGTAAAGTGAACGCTGACGGCACGTACGAGTTTAAAATGAAAGTGGACAAACCGGGGGTTTACACCTTGGATTGCCAGAAATGGCAGTCCGTGTCGTTTTGGGCAGAGGACGAAGATTTGGAAATTAATTTCCGCGGGGAGGATACCGCTAGAATTAAAATCAAAAATCCCCCTTACGTGTATATTAACGGGGGACCTAACAACGAGGTGATGAATCTCATGAACTGGGACGGTTACCGGGGGTACCAGTTGATGATCGGGATTTCTCAAGGAGTTTATCGCATCCCCGGGATTGACGATGCGGCAAAACAGGAAGTGTCCGGGAAGTTTTACGATATGTTGGGTGACGAGTCCCGTGCCCGTGCAAGATTCCTCGCGGAGCATTATGCCGACCGGAATAGCGTGTTGGCGGTACTGCCCGCGTTGCGTGGCGAGGAAGACGAGGCATTGGTAGAACAGGTGCTTGCCCGTTTGGAAAAAGTGAACCCGAATTACGCGCCCCTGCTTAGATTCAAGGCGGATAGAGCCGAGGCGAAAGCACAGAAGGAGCGTTTGGCTGAAGGGAAAATGGCTCCGGAATTTTCGTTCCCTACGCCCGACGGAAAGAAACAACTGGGACCGCAGGACTTCAAGGGCAAAATCCTCGTGTTGGACTTCTGGGCTTCTTGGTGTGGTCCGTGTCGCGCGGAAATCCCTCATTTGAAAGAGGCTTACAAGGAATACAGTAACAAGGGTGTTGTATTCTTCAGCGTGTCGATTGACAAGGATGATGCCGCTTGGAGAAAGGCAATGAAAGAGGAGAATATGCCGTGGGCGCAAGTGTGTGCCCCGAAAGCCGGGAAAGACGTGATGAAACAGTATCAGTTCTCGGGAATCCCTTATATCTTGGTTATCGATAAGGAAGGGCGTATCGTGGCGAAGAATTTGAGGGGAAAAGCCTTGACCGACAAGTTGGCGGAATTGGTTAGCGGGAAGAAAAAGAGTGTTGCCATGCCGGCAATGGGCATGTAAATAATACAAGAGTTTGAGGGATACATGTATAACGAGAGATATTATGCTTCTTTTCGATCGACACAGCAACCGTACGGTATTCCTCAACTCTATAAAAAAACGAGAGATGAAAAAGTTTTTGTGCTTAATGATGATACTTTGCACGGCAGGCATCGCCTCCGCGCAAATGACTGCGGCTAAAAGAATCCCGCCGGCGGTGGAGAAGAAAGTCGTTTTGAAGGCTTCCGCGCAAAAGGTATGGGACTATATGTCCGAACCGGGTAATTACAGGAAATTCTCGGGAGTGAAGACTTTTACCTGCGAGGAAAAGGCATTGAATGCCAAAATTGAATTGGAAACGAAAGCCGGAAAGAAAAGAAGTCAACACATCAGCGTGATTGACTATGACAATTTCAAAATCTGTTATTTCGTGACGAAATCCGACTATGCCGGGGAAAAACAATGGGTGTACGCGTTTGACATTTATCCCAAGGGAGATGGAAAATGTGAGGTAGTACTTTCGGTTTTCTTCGGGTTTGACGAACTTAGCCCGGAATTTAAAGAAGGTATCACGAAGGAGTTTGACGATATCGTTTCCGGTTTGAAAAAGAAGTTTAAATCATAAGGATGTCTAATTAATATTGTATGTAATGAAGAGATTGTACGTGATAGTCATTTTGTTGACCGCGATTGTTCTGGGTGCCCGGGCACAGGAACAGGGAATCCGTTTCGAACAAACCAAGGAATGGAAAAAGATTCTGAAGAAAGCAAAGAAAGAGAAGAAGTTGATTTTTATTGATTGTTACACTTCATGGTGCGGACCTTGTAAAATGCTTTCGGCCAATGTTTTCACCCGTGAGGACGTGGGAAATCAATTTAACCGGGATTTTGTGAACGTGAAGTATGACATGGAGAAAGATGCCGACGGTGTGATACTGAAAAACACCTTTGACGTGAAGGCGTTTCCGACTTTGGTTTTCGTGGACCCGAACACGCGACAAGTGGTGCATAAGATGGTTGGCGCCGGTTCTGCCGAGTGGTTGATGGAGGGCGGAAAGATTGCCAATGATCCACGGAATAACTTGAGCGGGTTGACAATGCGTTATGATGCGGGAGAGAGAAGTGTTGATCTGTTGAGTCGTTATCTGAACGCGTTGGCGTCTGCCTATATGCAGGAAAAACAGGGTGCCGTTGCCGCGGAATACTTGAATGCTTTGTCGGACGACGAGATCGTGACCAAGGAAAACTGGGATTTGATCAAGAAGAACGTGAGTGATCCGTTGTCAAAACCTTTGCGGCAGGTGATGGCTAATATCGGTCGTTTCTATGAAGTTGCCGGTAAAGAGGTGGTGGATTATAAATTGGAAATGGCAATAAAAGGAGCCGTGTCGGAGATCGCGTATTGGCGTCCGGGTAACGGGGATTTTGATGAGGCGAGAAATACCGAATTGGTCAAACTTCTCCAGTCATTGGATTATGCTTTCGTGCCGGGTTCTTTGGCAACTTTATTTACTGCCGAATATATAAGAAAGGGTGATTACCGGGGAATGTTGAACAGTATGCGGGAAGCCTTCAAGTACAACGTGTTCCGTGGCGGGGAAGATCAGATGTATTTCCAGAACAATATCGAGGCTTTGACCGGTTGTGACGACAAAGCCCTTGTGCAGGAAGGTATTGATTGGCTTGATGCTCGATGTGCCCGGACGAATGACTATTTCGCCAAGGCTAACTTGATGAACTCCAAAGCCCGCCTGTTGACTAAAAACGGCGATACTTTAGGTGCGGACAAAGCCAAAATGGAAGAAGAAAAATATAACAAAGAAGGGGAGAAAAGAAGCGGGGGAAAAGCTGTAAGGGCTATTCGGATGAACTGATTGACAGGTTTCGAAAGTCCGTTTTATTGTTTGTGTCATGCTGAACGCAAGGTCTTTTGTTGCGTTCAGCATGATGTTTATATCCCGAATAAAATGAATTTAAGATTGTTCCTTAGGATTGTCATGGCACGTTTGAAGTGAGTTTTTACCGTGGTTTCGGCAATATCCATTTGTTCCGCTATTTCTTTGATTTTCTTCTTTTCCACGATGTGCAATAACACGACTTCGCGTTGTTTGTCCGGCAATAATTCCAGTATACGGTTGAGTCGCTCGTGAATATCTTCATCGATTTCCGGGTCTTCAATATTTGAGAATAACATTGCCTCGATGATTTTGTCCTGATGTTTATATTGAATGTCGAGGTTCCTCAAATAATTCATGCATTTGTTTTTCACGATTCCGAGCAGGTAATATGAAACGGACTGCTTTTCATCGTACCTTTCCGGGTGTGACCACAAGGAGAGAAAGGCTTCCTGTACTATATCCTCTGCTTCTTTCCAGTCATAAAGATAACGCATGGCATAATGTTGCAGAGGACGGAATGAAGTCCGGTATAATTCATGAAAAGCCTTTACATCCCGCTTTTTTATTCGGGAGCCCAATTCATCCTTTTTCGAGAATTCGTCCATCCGATATAGAATATTTTTGACAAAGATAAATTTTTTTCCTCAATCATGTCATCCGTTTTTTGATCTCGTGTTAATTATAGACAAAACCGAATGATTGGATTGAAAATTATGGAGAAAAATCATATTAGTTGGGATATCTTGTTGCGAAAAGTTCGCCGGACGTTGTCGCCCGCGGAGGAGGCAATGTTTCAAGAATGGTTGACGAGGGACGAACGGCATAAGGAGTATTACGAGCGTATTCGTCGGGTTTGGTCGGCTGACGAAACGACGTGTGAGTTGGATACGGATATATCCGTGATGATCGCGGGATTTGACGAGCATGTACGGAAAGAACGGGATTCGAGGCGAAAGAAGATCGTCCGGTACGTGTATCGTTTTGTCGCTTGTTTATTCATCTTGTTGGCTGTTGGCGGAGGTATTTTGTTCTTGAATAAAGGAGAGAAGCAGCCGGATCGGTTGGCTAATGTGAATAAAGAATGGGTACCCGGTGGGAATAAGGCGATTATTCTTTTGGCTGACGGGAAAAAGGTGGATGTGGAGATGTTGGCGGATACGATGTTGTATAAGGTGGACGGGATTGAGGTACAGAAAGACGCGGGCGTTATCAAGTATAGTGGTCTTCAAAAATCGGAAGTAACGTATAACACGATTATGATCCCGAAGGGTGGTGAGTATCAGGTAGAATTGAGTGATGGGACAATGGTTTGGTTGAACTCCGATACGGAGTTGAAGATTCCGACCGTGTTCGCGGGAGATGAAAGACGCGTGTATTTATCGGGGGAGGCATATTTTGCCGTTACCAAGGATGAGCGTAAGCCTTTTATCGTGGAGACGGATTTGGGTAACGTGAAGGTGTACGGTACGGAGTTTAATGTCAAGCGTTACCGGGACGACGGGCAATTGAAAGCGACTTTGGTCGAAGGTGTAATCGGGTTCAGCAGTGATCGAATTGCGGAATTGAAACTTAAACCGGGTTACCGGTTGAGTCTGGCGGAAGGTTCCGAAACGCCGGAAATCAGAGAAGTGAAAGTGTATAACGAGATCGCGTGGCGGGATAAACGTTTCAGTTTTGAAAACGAGACGCTGGAAGAGATTGCACGGGAACTGGAAAGATGGTATAACGTGAAGATTGTTTTCACCGATCCGGCTCTGAAAGAATTGGTCTTTTCGGGGACTCTCAGTCGTTACGGGAAGATTGAAACCATGTTACGACTTTTCGAGGAAGGGGTTGAAGTGAAGTTCACGATTGAAAGTGACACGATAAAAGTGATAAGGAAGTAAAAAAAGTAGAGAATGCATTCTGTAGTCGGCAAACTTTAGATGACATTCTCCACTGATTCATTAATATTAACGAATTAATAAAACAAATGTATGAAAAAAAAGACACCTGACAGGCATATTCAGTCTGTATTTTCACGAAAAATGTTGTTGGTGTTGCACTTGTTGTTTTTCGTTTCGTTGGCTCACGCGGCAACGGAGGATTCGACTCGTGTGGTAACCTTTAGCACTAAAGCTGAAAGCCTGAATAATGTTTTGATCAAATTCAAGGATCAGACCGGGGTTGAGATTCTTTTCAACCGGCAACTCTTGGGCGATCAGAAGTGTAAAGAATTGAATCTGGTGAACGTTCCTGTTGATGTGGCTCTCGGGAAGATTCTGGAAGGAACGGGATTCGAGTTCTCGAAAGTGGATGGCGTGTATGTTGTTAAAAAAAGTACGAAAAGTAGCGTTACTCGCGTGGAGCCGCGTATGATTTCCGGGACGGTGAAGGATGAGCGGGGAGAACCGTTGCCGGGGGTGACGGTTGTTGTAAAGGGGACTACGTTGGGATGTGCCACGGATGTGGACGGGAAGTATAAGCTGCCCGTGTCGTCGGACGGGGATATTGTTTTGGTTTTCTCGTTTGTCGGGATGCAGACGAAAGAAGTTACTTACCGGGGTGAGAAGGAATTGAACGTGACGATGGAACCCGACGTGATGGAGATGGAACAAGTGGTGGTTACGGGTATCTTTACCCGTAAAGCGGAGAGTTTCACGGGTGCTGCCACGACTTTCAAGCAAGCGGATTTAAAGCGCTTGGGGAATCAGAATATCTTGCAAAGTTTAAAGAACATGGACCCTTCGTTCATCGTGACGGAGAGCGTGGATTTCGGTTCCGACCCGAACCGTATGCCGGATATTCAGATTCGGGGGGCTTCCAGTTTACCGAACGTGAAAGGTGATTACAGTTCCAACCCGAATCAGCCTCTTTTCATTTTGGATGGTTTTGAAGCGACCACGGAGAAAGTGTTTGACCTTGACATGAACCGGGTGGCTTCGGTTACGCTTTTGAAAGACGCGGCAGC
The DNA here is from genome assembly GCF_014287455.1 of Butyricimonas hominis. Classification (NCBI taxonomy): domain Bacteria; kingdom Pseudomonadati; phylum Bacteroidota; class Bacteroidia; order Bacteroidales; family Odoribacteraceae; genus Butyricimonas; species Butyricimonas hominis. The sequence goes on along the minus strand of NZ_JACOOH010000004.1, from coordinate 339,375 downwards.
CAAAGCTATTTACGGTTCGCGTGCCGCTAACGGGGTGGTCGTAATCGAAACGATACAGCCGGAAAAGGGAATGTTGAAAGTGACTTATTCCGGGGACCTGAATATCACGGGACCGGATCTGACGAGTTATGATTTGTGTAACGCGAGGGAGAAATTGCAGGTAGAACTGGATGCCGGACGTTACACGGCTTATTACCCGGAAGATACTCAATTCCGGATGGAGCAATACAATCAGATACAAAAAGATATCGCCCGGGGTGTCAATACCTATTGGTTGGCAAAGCCGTTGCGGACAGGCGTGGGACACAAACATTCCTTGTATCTGGAAGGGGGAGATGATTATCTGCGTTACGGGGTTGACGTATCTTACAACAAGGTCGCGGGAGTCATGAAAGGTTCCGATAGGGAGAACGTGGCAGGGGCGATCACGTTGTCGTATCGTTACAAAAGTTTGTTATTCCGGAACGTGTTGAGCGTTACTTTCAATAAAGCGAACGATTCGCCTTATGGTAGTTTTTCCGAGTACACGAAATTGAATCCTTACTGGAGCCCTCGTGACGAGAACGGGAATCTGAAGCGGGTGCTGGGACAATTCCAACCGAGAGATTGGCAAACGGCAATGGTGTATTACAATCCCTTGTATAATACTACCCTCGGGACGAAGAATTTCTCGAAGTACACGGAAGTGACCGATAATTTTTACGTCGAGTGGCAGATGTTCTCGGATTTGAAGTTTATCGGTCGTTTCGGTTACACGCAAAAACAGGATAGCCGGGAAGATTTTTACCCGGGTAATCACACGAAGTTTGCCGATTGGACGGGGGATGATTATTTTAAACGGGGGTCTTATTATATCAAAGACGGAACGAACAAGACATTGAAGATTGATGCGACATTTAATTATTCCAAGCAGTGGGACAAACATTTACTGTTTGCCAACCTGAACTGGAATATACAGCAGGATAGTTATGATTACCACGGTATGGAGGCATGGGGATTTTTGAACGATAAAGTAGATCATATCGCTTTTGCCAAGCAGTACGCGGAGAACGGTACCCCGACGGGAGATGATGCCACAACCCGGGAAATCGGTGTGGTGGGAGCCGTCAATTATTCCTATGATAACCGGTATCTGGCGGATCTTTCCTATCGTCTGAGCGGTTCTTCGGTGTACGGGGCTGACAATCGTTGGGGGAGTTTCTGGTCTGCCGGTATCGGCTGGAATATGCACTACGAGAGTTTTCTAAGCAATCAGGAATGGCTGAATCAACTGAAATTACGGGCTTCAATAGGATATACCGGAAGTCAGAATTTCAACCCTTATCAAGCGATGGCTACATACAAGTATTTCACGAGTGCCGAGTATGATAATATCGTGGGCGCGTATTTGATGGGTATGGCAAACGATAAGTTGAAATGGCAACAGACAAGGGACATCAATATCGGTTTCGATGCCCGTTTATTGGACGGGTTGACGTTACGTTTCGATTATTATATCAGTAACACGGATAATCTGCTGGTGGATTTTGATTTGTCGGGTTCTACGGGATTCAGTACGTTCAAGGAAAATCTGGGAGAGGTGCAGAACAGGGGATTTGATGCCACGTTGAGTTGGAAGTTATACAATAATATAGAGAAGGATTCCTATTTCACGGTTTTCGGTTCGGTTTCTTCCAACAAGAATAAGATCGTGAAAATCTCTGACGCCTTGACGAAATCGAACGAGGCACAGGATGATGACGACGTGAATCCCTCGAAACCGTATACCCGTTTTGAAGAGGGGCAATCCACGAGTGCTATCTGGGCGGTACGCTCGCTAGGGATTGATCCGGCAACTGGTAGCGAGATGTTTTTAGACCGTAACGGGAAGAAGACTTACGTGTGGAATATCAATGATCAAGTGGTGTGTGGCGAGTCCAATCCGAAGATGCAGGGTAATTTCGGGTTTAACGCCGAATACATGGGAATTTCATTGAATTGCTCTTTCAGTTACAAGTTGGGGGGTGATTATTACAACCAGACTCTGGTAGACCGGGTGGAGAACGTGGATATACAGTATAACGTGGACAAGCGGGTATTCACGGGAACATGGAAAGAAGCCGGTGATGTCACTTTCTTCAAAAAGATTTCCGATACGCCGACGACAACCCGTCCGACTGACCGATTCGTGGAGCGTTTGAACGAATTGTCACTTGCCTCGTTGAACGTGTCGTATGATTTCCGGCATTTACATATATCGAAGTTCGTGGAACGTTTGAAAATGTCGTTCTATATGACGGATGTGTTTCGGGTATCTTCGGTAAAGGCCGAAAGAGGATTAGAGTATCCTTTCGCCAGAACTTATTCTTTGGGATTGCAGGCAACTTTTTAACGATAACAGAACAGGATTATGAGAAATAAAATAAATAATTACGGAAAATACCTGTGTTGCGGCTTGGTTTTGCTGATGTTCGCATCATGTAACGATTGGTTGGACGTAGAGCCGAAATCACAGGTGAAGGACAAGGACCTGTATTCTTCCGAGAGCGGGTTCAAGGAAGCGTTGGCGGGTGTCTACAGTATCATGACACAGGAATATCTTTACGGCAAAGAGTTGACTTTCGGGATGTTGGGCGTGTTGGCTCAGGAGTGGGATAATCTGCCGACAGACTATACTGCCGATAAGGACTATAAATACGAGAATACGAAACCGGAGGTGCGGATTGATTCCGTGTGGAACGGTTTGTATAACGCGGTTGCCAATGCCAATAAACTGCTGGAAGAGATTGACGGCAAAAAGTCGGTATTTTCGGGTGTGAATTATGACGTGATTAAAGGGGAGGCTTTGGCTTTGCGTGCATTCCTGCATTTTGATTTGTTACGTTTGTTCGGGGCAAGCTACGCGGAGAATCCGGATAAGATGGCAATTCCTTACGTGACGGCTTACACGCCGGAAACCTTCCCGCAGAGAACGGTGAAGGAGGTTGTCGGCAAGGTGCTGGAGGATCTGGGAGCTTCATTGGAGTACTTGAAAAATGACCCGATATACACGGGAAAGACCGTCACGGAAACCGACGATAACGGGTATTTACTTCATCGACAGGTTCACTTGAACTATTACGCGGTGAAAGGATTGCAGGCACGGGTGTACCTGTACAAGAAAGATTACGCGAATGCTGCAAGTTGTGCCTCGGAGGTCATCGAGTCCGGTAAGTTCGAGTGGGTGAAACAGTCCAATTTGACGGACGAGAAAATGGCGGATCTTTCTTTTTCCACGGAACATTTGTTTGCTTTGAACGTGGTGACGCTGGGAAGTCGTGCCGAGAAGTATTTCTCCGGGAGTAATTCTGTTTTTGCGGTGAGCGAGTCAACATTATTGGGGTATTACGAGTCGGCTCAGGATTATCGTTATTTGTACCAGTTCAAAACCGGCACCGGGTTGAGTAATACGTTGCGCTACCTCAAAAAATACGATCAGTTGGAAGGGAATGGTACTACTGCTTGGCCGGCGTCTTACCGGAACAAGATGCCGTTGCTCCGTTTGTCGGAAATGTACTATATCCTTGCCGAGTGTCGTCATTATACATCCGGGGATGTGTTGGCAGCGTTGAATGAAGTACGGCATCACAGGGGCGTTGCAGACTTGGGAGAGGCTGATGTGACGGATTTTGATGCTGTTCTGTTGTCTGAATTCCGGAAGGAAATAATCGGGGAAGGACAATTATTTTTTCATTACAAGCGGTTGAATTTACCGATGATCAAAGGGACGGATGCGGACGTGATCGGTCAGGGGGTGTACAAACTGCCGATGCCGAAAGCAGAGTTACAGAATCCGGGTTGGGTAAGCAATAAATAAGAAGGTATTATGAAAAGACAAATGATATATTTGGGTGTTATCATCGCTTTGGTGTTGTGTGCCTGCGAGGAAGACGACAAACTGATGTTTGATGAGGAGTCGCGTGCATTGAATCTTTGGTTCGGAACCGAATCTTTGGAAGGAAGAGTGGATAGTACGGAATACAATTACGCGTTCCGCCCGCTGAATACGGAGTTGGACTCGGTAATGTTCTACGTGAAGTTGGCGGGAGTGCCGTTGAAAGAGGATTACACGTTTGAATTGGAAGCCACGGGAGGTGATGCCTCGACAGTGATTGTCGGGGAGCATTACGTGTTGCCGTCTTACGTGTTAAAGGCAGGGACTACCGGGGGAAGTTTCCCGATATATTTGAAGAATACGTCAGATTTTAAGAATAAGATATTCTCTCTTTCTTTCGGCTTGAAGGAAAATGAAAGATTTGAAACAGGAGCGAAGGAATATACTTCTCTAAAATTGAATATCAAGGATAAGGAGGAAAAACCTCAATATTGGGATGACGATCCGGAAACGTACCAGCCGTTAAAGAAGTTTTTTGGCACGTATAGTCATAAGAAGTATCAATTTATGATTAAGGTGACGGGAAAAGTAATTCTTCGGGTGATCTATCAAGGTACACCTACCCCACCTTACGAGATATCTTATTTTGAAGCCCAGTATTTACAGGCGAAATGCAGGCTTGCCGTTGAGGAGTACAATAATAACCCGGAGAACCCGGATCGTCCGCTATCGGATGAATACGGACCGATAACTTTCTAAAGTGTAAGGCTATGAATTTTTTGAAATATATTATATCGCTGATTGTTGCCTGTACGGGATTATGGGCGTGTTACGACGACAAGGGTAATTACGATTACCGGGAATTGGACGAGATTGTTATTGATTCGACAGGCGGGTTGATTCAAGCGGACTATTCTATTGCCCGGATGGATGTTCTGGACATTCCTTTGAAGGTGTATTACAAGGGAAAACTGGTGAATGGTTCCGAGGCGCAATACCCGGAGTTGGAATTTAGTTGGGTAGTTTATCAACAGGGCATGGGAACCCCGATCGCGGATCGGGATACAGTCGCCGAACAGATTGAATTGAAGATTCCCGTGGAGTTGGAAGAGCGGAACTGGGAATTGGTGTTCACGGTACTGAACAAACAGACGAATACCCGGGAGTTTATGAAATTCGGGTTGAAAGTGAATGCGGCGTTGAGCGAGGGATGGATGGTGTTGTACGAACGGGATGGTAAAACGGATGTCGGTTTGATCGTGGATAAACTGATAGCCCCGAACGTGACTAGGGAACAAACATGGGTGGATATATATTCGACGTTCAATGATGTCCCTTTGGACGGTAAACCTGTTCGTTTGCTGTATTCCGTTTCCACGAATCCGCAGGCAGTAATAGCGGTGACCGATAAAGATATGGTTGGCGTGGCACCCTCTTCCTTCAGTAAATTATATTCATTCAATGATATGTTCTGGACGACTCCTTCTGTACAGGCTCCTGATTGTTATACCGCTTTTTACAATAAACGGGAATTAGTAATGAATGACGGGAAGATGCACACGGTTAATTTTTCCACGAGCGGGGCGGACCGGACGAATTTGTTTTTCGGGGTACCTTGCACCGGGGAGTATGGAAAACTGGCAAAATGGTGCGCGAATATGAGTTCCGGTTATAGCGGTGTCGTGTATGATCAGGAGAACCGGAAGTTTATGTGTATAAAATCGAATCGGACGGAGGTTGTCGCTTTGCCTATTCAGAGCGCGGGGATTGCGTTCGATTGTAATGATGTGGGATTGGAACTGGTCATGAGTGATTACGGTTGGAGTCATTATGAATACGTGATCATGAAAGACAGGCAAGAACATTACTATTTGCTGGCAGCCGATTTTTGTAGTATAATGACTCAAAATATGATAGGCGTCGGGAAGTATGATATGGCAAATTGTAAAGGACTGTCGGATGGGATTTCTTCTATGACCGCCGGATACAAGGGTGAAATACTCTATTATGCAGCCGGTAGTAAAGTGTACCTGTACGATTATAAGTCTACGAACAGTACCGGTGATGCCGTGTGGGAAGACCCGAACGGGGATGAGGTGACTTGTATCCGGTTGCAGAAATATTATCAGGGTTCGATGATGATGGCAAATACTCCGCCTAATGCTTGTGAAGTGTTGTATATTGCCACGTATAACGAACAGGAAGGAAAAGGAACGGTGTACCAGTTAAGAGTGAATCCTTCCAGCGGTGCGGTGGATTTGAGTACTCAAAAACCGTTTTATGGTTTCGGGAAAGTGAAAGACATGGGATGGAAAATAAAGTAAACTAATTTATAAATTAAAAGGATATGAAGTATTGTTATTTACTTACGATCGTAAGTATCATTGGGATGTTATTGGCTGATGTGAAAGACTCTCGGGCTCAAATGACAGTTGCCCAGCCCGTGCAAACGAAAGCAGAAGTAGAAACGGGTATACGTTTTTTTGAAGGTTCTTGGAATGAGGCATTAGCCGAATCGAAGAAAACCGGTAAGCCGATTTTTATGGATTGCTATACCGTGTGGTGTGTACCGTGCAAAAGGTTGGCACAAGAAGTATTTACCAAGCCGGAAGTTGGGGAATATTTTAATTCCCGTTTTATCAACGTGAAGATGGACATGGGAACCGCTCAGGGGAAAGAATTGAACAAACGATACAAGGTGACAGGGTACCCGACTTTACTTTTTTTGGATGAAGACGGCAATATGTCACATCGTATCGTGGGGGCTCCGGACGGGAAGATTCTGTTAAGGGAAGCAGTCCGGGCGATTGAAGGAAACGGATATACTTCAATGAATAAGATGTATGCGGAAGGAAATCGTCAGCCCGGTTTTATACAGGAGTACATGGAAGTGCTGGATGTTGCCGGGGAGGGAAAGAAATCGGCAGATATCTGTTTGGACTATTTTGACACGTTGGATAAAACCAAGTTAAAAGAACGGGAGTATTGGGATTTGTTTATAAAATACGTGAAGGATGTCGATTCTGATGAGGCTAAATACGTGTACAAGAATCGGAAAGAGTTTATTAATTTGTACGGGGAGAAAGAGGTAGGAAAGAAATTATTCCAATTGTACAATGGTGGTGCTTACCGATACTGGAAGGTAGAAGACGGGATCGGAGTATTCGATGAAAAAGGATTCGAGAAGTATGTCCGAGATTTGATGAAAAAGGATATAGATAGGAAAGGACAGATTATCAGTGATGCCCGTATGAATTATGCCATGAAAGCGGGAGATTGGGAAGAGTACGTGCAGTTGGGAAATGAACGTTTGCAAGCGGGTGAAGATAATACTTTTGTCGTGTATAATTGGGGGTTACGAGTGAATGTCGGATGCAAGGATATGACCGTGCGTGAAGAGGTGGCAAAGTGGATGGAACAGTTTGCTATGGCTTGTGACCGGAAGCCGGATGCAAAGGAATCGGCGTCATTCAAAAATTCTTTTTTGATAATTGCCGATAAGCTAAGACACCCGGAGAAGAATGACAAGAATTACCGTCCCACGATCGTGATAACCGGAAAGATTGCGGCTTTGAGTGATAAAGGAAATATCATCAGAGTCCTCAAGAAGGAAGGGTTTTCCAAGCAAGCGATAGATTCTTGTGAGGCAAAATCGGATGGGACTTATGAATTGAAAATGAGGGTGGAACAACCCGGTGTGTATATTTTGGAGTGTCAGGGCGGACAGCGGGTTGAATTTTGGGCAGGTGATGAAGACGTGCAGGTTGATTTCCCCGGTTTCGGGAATGCCAAAATTAAAGTTATTCGTCCGGTGTATATTCGTGTTGCCGGAGGAAAAAACAATGAAGTGTTGGATAAATTGAATTGGGAGGCTTTCCGGAATATACAGTTAGCGGGAGCTTTTGCCCGTCCGGTATATAGTCAGGCGGGAGTTGCAGATTCTGTAAAACAACAGTTGATGACACGGTTGAGAGAAGTAGTTAGTCATGATATGTCCGGACGTTTGCTGCATTGGGCAGAGGAATATGCAGACCGGGAAGCCGTGGTAACAGTCCTTGCCAAATTGCGAGGAGAAGAGTATACCGAAACAGTTCAGAAAGTCTTGGCAATACTGGAGGCAAAATATCCGACTAGCGTGGCAGTGAAAGATTTTAAAGCGGCTCGTGCACAACAGGAGCTTATAAAACAAGGTGGAATGGCACCTGAATTTTCTTGTCCGACTCCCGACGGGAAAAGGAATTTAGGTCCGCAAGATTTTAAAGGGAAATATCTCGTCATGGATTTTTGGGCTTCATGGTGTGGTCCTTGCCGGGGTGAGATTCCTCACTTGAAAGAGGCTTATGCGAAGTACGCGGACAAAGGAGTGGCTTTTTTCAGCGTGTCTATCGACAAGAGCGATGCCGCTTGGAAAAAAGCCTTGGTAGAGGAAAATATGCCTTGGGAACAAGTATGCGCTCCACAAGCTGGGAAAGACGTGATGAAACAGTATCAATTCTCGGGAATACCTTATATTTTGGTGTTGGATAAAGAGGGACGTATCGTGGGAACCAATTTGCGAGGAAAAGCCTTGATGGATAAATTGGAAGAATTGGTAAACGAAAGTAAACCCAAAACATCCATGATGATGAGATAAAATTTTAGAGTCGGGGGATTTGCATAACGAGAGATATTATTGCTTCTCTTCTATCGCACGGCTTCATTGCAAATTCCCCGCTCTTGTTCTAGGTGTGTTTAGGTAGTTTTATGCTTTGCTACTTTCGTAATAAATAGCACGAATAACCCGAGTCCGACCACGATTCCTACCGGGTAGCTGATGGCGGGAGCGATAAATAATCCGCCGACCTTGTAGGGGGCAATCATAAAATAGGTAGCGCACACGATACTCAGGAATGTTGCCGGAAGCGACATCATCCAATGCGGTTTGCCTTTCTTTGCCAGATAAGTGGCGGCAGTCCATAGGGTGATGGTTGCCAATACTTGATTACCTATTCCCACGTATTTCCAGATAGTGGAGAAATCCACGTTGCAGAGCAGGTAGGCGACCGCGAAAATTGGAATGGATACCATCAAGCGGTTCTTAATCGGTTTCTGGTTAAATTTCAAGGCGTCGGCGATAATCAATCGCATACTTCGGAATGCCGTGTCGCCGGAAGTGATGGGACAAACGACCACGCCGATGATGGCAATAATTGCTCCGAAGCGTCCCAGCCAAGAGTTACATATCTGGTTCACGATAATTGCCGGGGTTGCTCCTTCTGCTGCAGCCGTGTTCAGCCCTTCCGCTCCACCGAAGAATGCCATGGCTGCCGTGGCCCAGATCATGGCAACGATACCCTCGCAAATCATTGCCCCGTAGAAAATCGGACGCCCGTACTTCTCGTCTGTCATGCAGCGTGCCATCATGGGCGACTGCGTGGCATGGAAACCGGAAATGGCTCCACAGGAAATCACGATGAATAACATCGGGAAAAGAATATTGTGTTGCGGATCGGCATGCATATTGCGCATGGAATCGAAAGTCAGGTTCTCCAAAACAAGTTCTCCGCTAAATCCGCCGTAAAGCAAATAGGCTCCCACGCTGACAGCCATAAATATCAGGGCGGCACCCATGAACGGATAGATTTTACCGATTATCTTATTGATTGGTAATAAGGTCGCTATAATATAATAAGCAAATATGATGTATAACCAAGGCGTCATGCTCATCTTGGTCAGGCTGCCTAATAGTTCTGCCGGACCGTTCACGAAAGAAACCCCGACGGCTAGCAACAGAAAGCCCGTGAAGAACGTCATGAACTTGCGCACCCCGTTACCGAGGTATTTGCCCACGATGTCGGGCAGACTGGTCCCGTCGTGACGGGTAGATAGCATTCCGGAAAAATAGTCATGAGTGGCGCCCATGAATATACAACCGACAACGATCCACACGTAAGCCATGGGACCGTAGGCGGCACCGAGAATTGCCCCGAAGATGGGACCCAATCCGGCAATATTTAAAAACTGAATCACGAAAATACGCCAAGGCTTCAGTTCATGGTAATCCACTCCGTCTGCAAGACGTTTTACTGGGGTAGCGATAGTGGATGATGCCCCGAAAAATCGTTCAACAAATTTCCCGTAGGTGAAATAAGCGACGATTAGTAATCCGATTGAAATAATAAATGTTAGCATTTGCTTGAAATTTTTGCACGAACACAAAGTTATAAAAATGAGTTTGAAAAGTAAGTCTTTAAAGACGGAAAAAATGCACGCACGGGTAAAAAAGAAATGGCGACCAGTCTGGCATTGAAGGTAGTTGAGGTGCGCTAGATCTGATCGCCTGGCCTGGGACACGATATTGATATAATCCGTTCTACGGATTATTTCTGGATGTGGAATTGGATGTGGCCATTGGTGATGTGATGCTTATTTATCATTTATGTAAATCTCCTTACGTTTTGTGACCTAATTGTTATATGACAAATGTATAGAGTGATTTTCTAATTACAGTAGGAATCAATGAGGATTTTCACCTCTGTCAGTTCTAAATATAAAGGAAAATCAGGCGTGTGTTTTTATTTTTGAAAATAAAGCCTTGATCTAATGTTGGAATCCTCATTTTTTGAAATGGACGTCATTTGGAACGATATTTACCGGAAATCGGGATTATTTTCGATAATTTGATTTTATAGGAAAAAACGGAAATGATATTATAAAATCTTGTTTGGTTTATTTTGAAAATATCGTATCTTGGTCGAGTCATCCGAAGGAGGCGTATGTTATCGGCAAAAGAATATTTAAAAATACGGAAAGGAAAAATGAAACAAGAAGTTTTGCATGATAACTTATTGAATGCCATACGAACGAAAGTGCCTCACGAGGAAAATTTGGCGAGTGTTCTGGGAAATATATTATGTATTGGGAAGGAGGCGATATATCGTCGGTTACGGGGGGACGTTCCTTTCACGTTATTGGAAACGGCGCTGATCTCGAAAGAAATGAATATTTCGGTGGATAGTCTTTTGGAATCCGTGTCCCCGAAAAGCAGGCCTTTCCAGTTGAAGTTGACAGAGTTTTTTAACCCGTTGGAAACGGATTTCCTGATGATGGAGAATTACGTGGATGTATTCCGGACTCTTGACGAGAAAACCTATTCCGAGAGTGCATCCTCCACGAACATACTGCCGCAACCCCTTTATCAGGATTACAAATTTCTTTCAAGGTTCTACCTGTTCAAGTGGAAAGCCCAAAGGGACGGGTTGGATTCCGTGAAGACATTACATGAAATCGTACCGGAGGAACGGTTAGTCCGTATACAGAAGGATTTGGTCGTGGAGGCTCGTCGGGTAAAAGACACGAGTTATATATTCGATAACATGATATTCCTTTACCTGATCAATGATATCAAATATTTTGCCAGCGTGAACCTGATATCCAATGCCGACGTGCAGGAATTGAAAGAAGAATTGTTCCATTTTTTGAATTGTTTGGAACGCTTGGCGGCAAAAGGGAGATTCGATAACGGGAACAGGATACATTTTTATATATCCAATATTAATTTCGACACGACGTACTCCTATGTTCACACGCAGAAATATAACCTTAGTCTGATAAAGGCATTCACGTTGAACGGGATAGCGTCTTTGGACGATAAGACCTTCGAGAGCGTGAAAAGCTGGATTCTTTCCTTGAAAAGATTCTCGACATTGATATCCGAGAGCGGCGATTTACAGCGGATACATTTCTTTAAAAGTCAAAGAGAATTGGTGGCCACGTTGTGATTCGTTGAGAAATAATATATAACTTTGAATGTCCCGTTGTCGTAAATCAGGCAAACGGGTTAGTGTTTTATCAACTAACTTGAACAATATGAAAACATTATTCACGATTCTTTTATTGATTGCAGGTATGACAAGTATAGCGCAGAAATTCGAATCCGATTCGTTCGTGACGAAAGACGGGAAGTCTTTGAAGATTACTTTTATAAAACATGGTAGTCTGATGTTTGAGTTTGACGGGAAGATCATCTATGTAGATCCGGTTTCCGACTATGCGGATTACAGCACTTTGCCCAAGGCGGACGTGATATTGATTACCCATGAACATGCTGACCATTTGGACCCGAAAGCCATAGCGGACGTGGAGAAGAAAGATACCAGAATCGTGATTAACGCTTCTGCCCGAGAGAAGTTGGGTAAAGGAGATGTCATGAAAAATGGAGATCAGATACAAGTGACTCCTTGGTTGAAAGTGGAGGCTGTACCTGCTTATAACACGACACCCGGAAGAGAAATGTATCACCCGAAAGACCGGGATAACGGTTATGTCCTAACCTTAGGCGGCACGAGAATTTATGTTGCGGGAGATACGGAAGATATTCCCGAATTGAAGAGATTGAAAGATATAGAAATTGCCTTTTTACCGGTAAATCAGCCTTACACGATGACCGTCGCGCAGGCGGACAAAGCTGCCCGAATGGTAAACCCGAAAGTGCTCTATCCTTACCACTACGGCAATACTTACGTGGAAGAATTACAAAAAAACTTGAAGGACACTAAGATTGATGTTCGCATCCGGCAATTACAATAAGGTTAATAAGAGGCTGTGTCAAAAGCCATTTTGAAGTGAACCCTAAAAGTTAGACAAAAAACTTTTAGGGTTCACTTCAACTTCACTTTTAGCACAGCCTCTTTTTAATTATAAATCGCTTCGAATAGAAATTTGAACGAGGGACTTGTAACCATGTGTTTATCGGCATTTCCGGCGTAAACTTCCCCGTTTGCCAAGTTCAGTTTCTTTACCGGTGCTCCTTCCGTGAAATCCAGACCTTTCAAGTCAAGCCAGAATACATTCGGGGTTATTGTAGATTCAAAGAAGTAAACCTTATTCTTTTGGTCTGAAACAGTTCTCCAACGCGTGGAGGAAATATTCGGTTGATCGGGAGTTGAAATCCCGAGAGGAACCGATACATTCCGGATAACACTGAATACTCCAGCCACGGCTTCCTGTTGTTTGTCTGTTTGCGGGATGGCATTGATGTAAAAGGAAGCCCTGACAAAACGGTCGGCTGCACGGTTCGTGCCCGGTAGCATCACCAGACCGCCGATTTGCTTCCAGTAATTGTTCAACGTGATTTGCTGTTCATAGGAAGGAGAGTTTGTCATCACTTGGTATTCTTTCCCCTCGTGTATGACCAGTTTGCCTTTGATGTATTCAAAAATGGCACTGTTACCCGAGGCATCCGAGATAGCAAGATGTAATGTTGATTTGGCTCCGTTCGGCATATCCGGTGCGTCGATGCGGAAAGTTTCCTTGCGCAATTCGTTTACCGCCTCGTCTACCGTGGCGAAATTGTCCAACACGTATTGTGTCCATATACTGATTCCCATTACCGGACGAGTATCATTCGGACGGTAGTAATCGGATTCAGCCAGATACAGGAGGTTGGCAACCAATCCTTTCTCGTTCATCCCGTCGGAAGTACCGATATCATATCCGGCGGTGATGACACTACCGTATTTTGATTTCCAATGCATCGTGTTCCCTTTGTCGGCTCCTGCTCTCTCAATCCCTCTGGGAAACACGTAAATATTTGACTTTAAATCTTCTTTCCAGTCCATAGTCCTGCCTGTTACGACCATGCCGTTTTGTCCGATATATACCACTCGGGTACATGCATCGGTATACGATACCAGCGTTCCTGCCAGTAATAATGTTGCGATAAATAATGTTTTCCTCTTCATACTTTAATGTTTTATGTGTTAAACGGAAATTACGTTTGACAAGTTTCTTAAAATTATATGAAAATCAAATATTATTCGCTGATAGAGTGAATCTTTATTTGGTAGAAATTCGATATATTTGTCATATTAGAATCTAAACATCAAATATTATGAAGAATAAAATTTGTCAGAGTTGCGGTATGCCCATGATGGCAGAGGAGCAATTCGGTACTAATGATGACGGTAGTATGAATACCGAGTATTGTACATATTGTTATCAAGACGGGGCTTTCACGGGCAATTATACCATGAATGAGATGATAGACCATAATCTTGAATTTTTAGATGAATTCAATAAAGATGTGGAGCGTCCGTTCACGAGAGAAGAGGCCAGAGCCGAGATGAGGAAATTTTTCCCCACGCTGAAACGATGGAAAAACTGAATGCTGCTTTAATTGACGGTTCAATGATTTTCCCGAATCATTGAACCGCCAGTCAAGGAATCAAAAGGATTTTTATTTCTGAAACAACCTGATAGCCTCGGTCTTGTCTTTTTCCAATTGTTCCCGAAGCTCCTTTATATCTTCGAATTTTCGTTCTCCCCGAAGGCGGGTAATCAGTTTTATCGTGATAGTCCGGTTGTAGATATTTTGGTTGAAGTCGAAAATATGAACCTCGTGGGAAACGATGCCTTCTTTACTCACCGTCGGGCGTATCCCGATATTTAACATCCCATGGAAAACCTGTTCCCCGATGAAAACTTCTACGGCATAAACGCCTATCGCGGGGAGTAATTTTCTTTCTTCCGGGATTTGCACGTTTGCTGTTGGGAAACCTATTTCCCGCCCTAATTTGCGTCCGTCCACGACTTTCCCGGTAATGGAGTAGGGGTAACCGAGAAAACGGTTTACCGTGTTGATATCGCCAACTGCCAAAGCGTTTCGTATTTTCGTGGAACTGACATTCACGTCATTCTCCTCGAATACAACTTCCCGTTCCAGAAAGAAACCGTATTTCAAGGATAATTCCTGCAGGCTTTCGAAATTCCCCGCCCGATTCTTCCCGAACCGGTGGTCGTATCCCACGACAAGGCCTTTGATATGAATCTTGTCCACCAGAATATTTTTCACGAAATCTTGATAAGGTTGTTGGGAAAATTCGAGTGTGAATTTCAAGATAATCAAATGGTCTACCCCGTATTGTTCCAGTATGGCAATTTTCTCCTCGAGAGTTGTCAGTATACCCGGTTTCTTTTCCAGAGGATACAACACTTCCCGTGGGTGAGGTTCAAAACTGATAATAACGGACTCTCCGCCGATACGGTCAGCTTTCTCTTTCAAGTGTTGAATCACGCGGGCGTGTCCTAAATGCACTCCGTCAAAACTACCGATAGTGACAACCGGGTTCTTGATATTAATACCTTCGACTCCGTGGTGAACTTTCATTTCAAATGGGTTGAACAATTTGACGCGAAAGTAATATAAATAACCGAATAATGGAGTCTATAAAATTCATAAGGTTTATAAACTTTATGAACTTTATAAACCTTATGAACTTTATGAACCCGCTACTTTAGAAGCGATACTGTATCATCGTGTTGATACGACTTGCGTTACCGTAGTCTTTGTTGAAGTCGTTACGGCGTCCGAAGACATATTCAATACCGCATGAACCGTATTCGCTGAAATCCCAGAATAGATTGGCGGCGGCGTATTGAGCGTATTTGTATGAGGTGGTCGGCATGCCGAACCGTTCCTCTACACGGGCGTAACTGTACATGATGTTGGAAGAAAGCTCTTCATTCCATTTGTGAGAGAAACCTCCATAGGCTCCCCACGCGCAGGATGCTTTCAATTTTCCCTCGGCGGTGGCACTGGGTACGAGGTCAAGACCTATACCGGATATATCCTGTATATAATTGGAAATACCTTTACCGCAAACACCTTGGAAACAGAAAGACGTGCTTTCCGAGAACTGCCAGATTCCACTTAAAGAGGCGCCCCAGCCCGTTACGATTTGGTCTTTGTCCTTGATTTCATCCTTGTAATACATGTTTCTTAATACCGCTCCGGCTTGCAAGTGACTGCCGTTTTTGAAACTGTATCTCACGTTAAGCGGGATGTCGGGAATCCTTTGATGAATGTAATCCGTGAATTCTCCTTCCGTGTAAGACGGTTCCACGTATTCAAGGGCTAAAGAGGCTTGCCAATGCTCGTTGAAATCCCGCGTGTACCGGATTTGCGGTTGACGTAAGGCAACTTCACTGGTCGGGCCTTCCTCGTCGATTGTGGCAGGACCCGCGGAAATGTCACAGAAAGTACTCCATGTCTTACCAATAGTGAAGCCTCTGAATTTAATGAAAGCCTGTCTTAGGATAGGAGCGTTTTGTGAGCCTTCGAACTCCATTTCCATGTAAGTAACCAGTCTGCCGACTTCAGTATCGCCTACCAGTTTGAAAAATAACCGGGACTGTCCCACGTCGATTCCGTAACGTCCGCCGGATTGATGACCTTTCAGGGCGATAGAGTTCGTTTCGAAGTAATTGTCATTGGGAACTCCGTTAAAATCGTAAATCCCCTGCACCTGTACAAACCCTCCCACGCCGAATACGAAGTTTTTATCCTTGTTGAAAAACACAAATCTCGGGGAAGCGGGATCGTTAAAGGATAGCGGAAAAGCTTCTTTCATCATTTTGTAAAAGTTATCCGCATCATTTTTTGCCGACACGGAAGTCACGTTGACTTGCGCTCGTGCTCCCGTGTAGATTCCACAAGAGATAGCAATCAACAATAGCAATGTCAATTTTTTCATAGTGCTACAAATTAGTTGGTTAATTTAGTAACACTATATACGGGGGAGGATAGTAAAAGTTCAGGTAATTCAGTGATTTGACCTTACGACCTTATGGACTTTAAGACTTTATGGACTAGAGGGCGTGTTTTGACACGCCCTCATCGAATTATATTTTGACCTCTTTCAGGATTTCCCGCAAGTCGGTCTTCTTCTTCAAAATGTCATATAATTGGTCGATAGCCACGCGTTCCTGTTCCATCGTATCACGATAACGTATGGTCACGGCATTGTCTTCCAGTGTTTGATGGTCAACCGTGATACAGAACGGGGTTCCGATAGCATCCTGCCGACGGTAACGCTTACCGATAGAATCCTTTTCATCGTATTGGCATCTGAAATCAAGACGTAATAATTTCATGATTTCTTCCGCTTTCTCCGGTAGTCCGTCTTTTTTCACTAATGGCATAACGGCAAGTTTGACCGGTGCCAAGGCGGGCGGCAATTTCAACACGACACGCGCATCCTTTGAGCCGTCTTCTTTTACGATCTCCTCCTCCTTGTATGCGGCGGAAAGAATTTGCAGGAACATACGGTCTACCCCGATAGATGTTTCTACCACGTACGGCACGTATGACTCGTTCAACTCCGGATCAAAATATTGTATCTTTTTGCCGGAGAATTCTTGATGTCGTTTCAGGTCAAAGTCCGTGCGGGAATGGATACCTTCTACTTCCTTGAACCCGAACGGGAATTTATATTCGATGTCCGTGGCGGCATTCGCGTAGTGAGCCAATTTCTCGTGATCGTGGAAACGATAGTTTTCAGCCCCGAAGCCGAGAGCCTGATGCCAGCTCATGCGGGTTTCTTTCCATTTCTTGAACCACTCCAATTCCGAACCGGGACGTACAAAGAATTGCATCTCCATTTGCTCGAACTCGCGCATACGGAAAATAAATTGGCGAGCCACGATTTCGTTGCGGAACGCTTTACCGATTTGAGCGATACCGAAAGGAATCTTCATCCGTCCTGTTTTCTGAACATTCAGGAAGTTCACGAAAATACCCTGCGCGGTTTCCGGGCGCAGGTAAATCTTGCTGGCACCTTCTGCCGTGGAACCCATCTCGGTCGAGAACATCAAGTTGAACTGGCGTACTTCCGTCCAGTTGCAGGTACCGGATATAGGGCATACAATCTTGTTGTCGATGATAATCTGACGCACTTCCGTCAGGTCGTTATCGTTCAACGCCTTTGCCATTCTTGCCGTGAGTTCCTCTTTTTTTCGGATATTCTCCAGCACTTGGGGATTTGTTTGGCGATATAACGTTTCGTCGAATTTCTCCCCGAATCTTTTCTTGGCCTTTGCCACGTCTTTCTCGACCTTATCCTCGTATTTGGCGATATGGTCTTCGATCAACACGTCGGCACGATATCTCTTCTTGGAATCTTTATTGTCAATCAACGGATCGTTAAATGCATCCACGTGTCCGGAAGCCTTCCAGATGCTCGGGTGCATAAAAATAGCGGAATCCAGTCCCACGACATTCTCGTGCAGGAGTACCATGGAGTCCCACCAGTATTTCTTGATATTATTCTTCAATTCCACCCCGTACTGACCGTAATCGTACACGGCAGCCAACCCGTCATATATCTCTGATGACTGGAACACGTACCCGTATTCTTTACAGTGTGCTACCAGCTTCTTAAAAACATCCTCTTGTGCCATTTTAATTTTAGATTTATGATTTTAAATTTTAGATTCAGTTTGCGTTTGTAATCGTAAATCTGTAATCTGAAATCGTAGATTAATTGTCTACTCCAATTTCTTTTATCGCTTCGGTCACGTTAATAGCGTAATCTCCGATTTTTTCACATTCGAAGAATATGTCACTGTAAACGATACCTGTTGCGTAATTATATTTCTTCTCCTCGATAGCCGTCAAGTGTTCCTGTTGCAGGATAGTACGGTAATCATTGATCGTTTGCTCCACCTCGTAAGCTTTTTTTGCTTTTACCTCCTTGTATTCAATGGCAAGGTTGGCGCACATGACAACGAGAGCTTCGTCCACGATAGCCATCATGTGGCGTAATTTCTCGTCAAGAAAGTCGGGAAATTCTATATTCTGTTCATTTCGGCGACCGACAGCCTTTGCCACGTTCAACGAGGAATCCGCGATACTTTCAATTTCCGATACGATCTTGAACATGGCACGTACCCGTTGGGAGTTCTCCGTGGAGAGCTTCGACTCGGAAACCTTGGTCAGGTAATCGGCGATTTCCACTTCCACCACGTCGCTCTCGTCTTCCAGTTTGTCGATGCGGTTGAATTTCTTCTCGAACTCTTTTGTCGGCGTGTGCATGATTTCCACCACTTGGCGATACATGTCCAACGTGTTCTTGGCATAATGTGAAATCTCTTGTTTCGCTTGGAATAGAGAAGCGTCCGGGGTAGAAAGCAATCCGATTTTAATGTGTTTCAGCGTGAATGCATCGTCTGCCGATTCTTTTGATTTAATCATCCGGGTAACCAGCCGGGCAATCACTTTCGTGAACCAAATCAGTAAGAACACGTTAGCGACATTAAAACAAGTATGGAATAATGATAAGGCAACCGGCACGGAACCCACGTCCGTGAACGGGTTACCGATACCCAGACTTATACTGAGTTTTGCCACCCAACCAAGAAATATCGGGAATATGGCCAGTACCCATAATACCCCGAACACGTTAAACAGGAAATGCGCGAACGCGGCTCTTTTCGCTGTTGTGTTGGCAACCATGGCGGCAAGATTTGCCGTGATAGTGGTTCCTATGTTTTCACCCAACACCATGGATGCGGCGATATCAAACCCGATCCATCCGTTGGCACACATGACCAGCGTCAATGCCATCGTGGCGGAAGAAGATTGTATCAGTATCGTTAAGGCTGTTCCTATCAGCATAAACAAGATGTAGGAACCGTATCCCATGTCCGTGTAATTATGCAGGAAATCCAGAATTTCGGGATTCTCGTGTATGTTCGGCATATTCTCCTGCAAGAAGTTCAACCCGATAAACAAAAGACCGAAACCGATGATTAATTCACCCCAGCTCTTTCGCATCCGCTTTGCCGAGAACAGAAGCGGTAAACTCAGACCAATCAGGGGAAGCGACAGGCTTACCATGCTGACTTTGAAGCCGAGGATGGAAATCAACCATGCCGTGAACGTGGTTCCCACGTTAGCTCCCATGATAACCCCGATGGAACCGACAAGGTCAAGTAACCCGGCGTTCACGAAACTGACGACCATTACCGTGGTCGCTGACGAACTTTGAATGATTGTGGTAATTAGAAGACCGGTGATAACACCTTTCACGCGATTGGATGTCATTGCGGCGAGGATGGTTCTCATTTTGTTACCCGCTACCTTTTGCAAGGCCTCACTCATCATCTTCATTCCAAAGAGGAACACACCCAATGATCCGATCAATTGCAAGAAATCGAGAATCGTGTAATTCATAAACAGTTATTTGTAATAAATAGAATTTGCGACGTAAAGGTATAACAATCTAAATAAAAAAAGCCCCCATACGGGAGCTTTTTTTTATTTTAATTGTCGGTATTACATCATACCCGGCATCCCTCCACCCATCGGCGGCATAGCGGGTGCGGGATTTTCCTGTTTTTCCTCGACTAATACACATTCGGTCGTCAGGAACATTCCGGCGATAGAAGCGGCATTTTCCAAAGCTACGCGAGCCACTTTCTTCGGGTCGATTACCCCGGTCTTCATCAAGTGCTCGTAAACATCGGTACGCGCGTTGTAACCGAAATCTTTCTTACCTTCTCTTACTTTGTTCACAACCACGGCTCCCTCTACTCCGGCGTTAGCGGCAATTTGGCGAAGCGGTTCCTCGATAGCGCGTTTCACGATCTCGATACCGGTAGCTTCGTCTTCATTTTCGCCTTTCAACTTTTCAAGAGCGGGGATAGCGCGGATGTATGCGACTCCACCTCCGGGGATGATACCTTCCTCGATAGCGGCACGCGTTGCGCTCAAAGCATCGTCGATGCGGTCTTTCTTCTCTTTCATTTCGATTTCGGAAGCGGCACCCACGTAAAGAACGGCAACTCCTCCGGCTAATTTAGCCAATCTCTCTTGCAGTTTTTCTTTATCGTAATCAGAAGTAGAATGTTCGATCAATTTCTTGATTTGGTTTACACGTTCTGCGATAGCTTCTTTGGAACCGCAACCGTTCACGATAGTGGTGTTTTCTTTATCGATGGTTACTTTGTCGGCACATCCCAGCATGTCCAAAGTGGCAGTTTCCAACTTCAAACCTTTCTCCTCGGAGATCACAACACCGCCTGTCAAGATGGCAATGTCTTCCAGCATCTCTTTTCTGCGGTCACCGAATCCCGGGGCTTTCACTGCCGCTATCTTCAACGAACCTCTCAAGCGGTTTACAACCAAAGTAGCCAGCGCTTCGCTTTCCACGTCTTCAGCGATGATAATCAATGCACGTCCGGCTTGAGCGATAGGCTCAAGAACAGGTAACAATTCTTTCATCGTGGAAACTTTCTTATCATAAAGCAAGATGTACGGTTTCTCGAATTCAGCGTTCATCTTTTCCGTGTCGGTCACGAAATACGGGGAGATATATCCGCGGTCGAATTGCATACCTTCAACCACTTTCACTTCTGTTTCAGTTCCTTTGGCTTCTTCTACCGTGATAACACCTTCTTTCGTTACTCTTTCCATAGCCTCGGCAATCAAAGCACCGATATTGTCATCCCCGTTGGCAGAGATACGTGCCACTTGACGAATCTTATCGTAGTTTTCCCCTACTTCTTCTTTTTGGCTTTCCAAATTCTTCACCACTTCGGCAACGGCTTTGTCGATACCTCTCTTCAAATCCATCGGGTTAGCCCCGGCGGTAACGTTCTTCAATCCCACGTTGATGATGGATTGAGCCAAAATAGTAGCGGTAGTGGTACCGTCACCGGCATCGTCACCTGTTTTGGAAGCCACTTCTTTCACCATTTGAGCGCCGATGTTGGCGTACGGGTCAGATAATTCGATTTCTTTTGCCACGGAAACACCGTCTTTCGTGATATGCGGCGCACCGAATTTTTTCTCGATAACCACGTTACGTCCTTTGGGACCGAGTGTCACTTTTACAGCGTTTGCCAACTCGTCAACACCCTTCTTCAATAAATCGCGGGCTTCAACATTAAATTTTATCTCTTTTGCCATAACCTTTTTAATTTTAGATTTTAGATTTTAAATTGAAAATCGATAGTGTGTAATTCATTTTCAATTTTCAATTCTCCATTTTCAATTGTTATAGAACCACTAGAATGTCGGATTGATTCATGATCAAGTACTTCTTGTCGTCAATCGTGGCTTCCGTGCCTGAATATTTACCGAATAAAACGGTATCGCCTACCTTGATTTCCATCGGTTCGTCATGCTTTCCGTTTCCGGTTGCAACTACGACGCCTTTCTGTGGTTTTTCTTTTGCGGAATCAGGGATGATGATTCCTGAAGCAGTTTTAGTTTCAGCCTCTACCGGCTCTACAATAATTTTGTTAAGAACTGTCTTAAGTGCCATAATTCTTAATTTAAAAGTTTATTATTAATTGAAATTATCTCTATTTTTAAAATCAAATACGTCATTGACGGTACACATTCCGTGCCAAACAAAAAAATGTCAGTATGACTGACATACTGACATTTTTTTTGTTTATAATATAAAATATAGAATCTTCTAGTTATTCTTGGGTATCTCCGCTGTTGTCATCCACTGGAGTCGTGCTAACCGGTGCGCCGAAATCAGGAACACTTTGAGTCGGTGCCGATTGGTTCAATTGTTCTTGAATCGCCGATTGTTTCCCACCTTGTTGACCTCTCGGGATCACCATGGCAGCCACGATACATAAAACGAGCATAGCGCCGGCTAGTGTCCATGTTGCTTTTTCAAGGAAATCGGTTGTTTTTCTTACACCCATGATTTGATTTGAAGAAGCAAAGGTTGAAGATAAACCACCGCCTTTTGAGTTTTGCACCAATACGATCAATATTAATAAAGCGCAAACAATAAAGATCAAAATAGAAACAACTAAGTACATATTAATTCGTATTATTATTTAAGTTCTCTTTTATTTTTTCAATCTGACTCGCGAAGTAAACACTTTTTTCCGGATATTTCAAACTTAATTTCGAATAAGTTGCGATAGCCTTGTCATATAATTGCTGACGGATGTATATTTTAGCCAATGTTTCCGAGAAAAATTCTGTTGTCGAATCCGTGTCAGTTGCCGTGATCTCGGGGGAAGACGCGCTTTCGCCCGTGAATTTGGCGATAGAGGGTTCCGTTTCAATAAATTTCTCGATCAACGTGTCCCGTCGCTCCTCTTTTTGCTTCTTTTTGGTCAACCACTCGTTCGCGAGTTCGTCAAGTGATAACATTTTTTCTTCTGGAAATTCATTTTCCAGCTGGTAATACGGCATCGGTAAACGAGTTTTTTTCTCTTCTTCCCGATCTTCGAGAAGTTCAATGGCGACGGGTTCCTGCTGGTAAACTTGCTCGTGCGAAGTACTCTCAAGGGATAACAGGTTATTCAGGTAACGGTAGAATTGTTTGTGATCCGGGATGAAAATGGTGTTTTGACGTAATTTCTCCGGGTATGCCGGATGTCCCGTGTCATGTAACATTTTCAAGTACACGACACGTGCCGTGGAGAAATAAGGGTATTGCTCTATCAGTGATTCAACCTCCCCGATAAGCTCTCCTTCGTTACGTCCGGAACGTATAATATCTATTAATTCTTCCGTGTTCAAATTCTACCAGTTTACAAGTGCTTTATTAAACACGTCTTCGATAATCTTGTCCGTGATATTCTTTATTAATTCCGGTTCCGCCGCGTCGTAATTCACGTCTATCCCGTAATCCTCGTAATGCGAGAAACTACTGTCGAAATCGGATTTGCCTGTTTCGTCTTTCGTGTTCGTGTATTTCACCCGGATGGTGATCGTGAGGCGGTTCTGTGCTGCCACTTCATCCCGTTGGATATCCACCGGGCGTTGTGTGAAGCCCGTGATTTGTCCCTCGAACCGGATATCCCCGTTGTTGTCTGTCACTTCCGTCAGACTGGTGCGGTCCCTCAAGTATTTTTTCAATGCCTCCGTGAAATCAGAACCCAAGTTCGGTGCAAAAGGTGTTTTATTCGAAAAATAATCCACCGAGAAAGTCTTCTCCCCGTTGGTCAGAGATACTCCCGAGAAAGCGTATTTCACGCTTGACAACTTGCACCCGCTGAACGTCACGGCTAATAATAATATAGGTAAAATTCTTTTAATCATCTGATTCTTAATAATGAACTATGAGTAAATCTATCGTTTCGACAAAGATAATAAAATTAGAAACCACCTCTTGTTAATTTTAGATTTTAAATTTTATAGAATCTTGTTAAGTTCTTCTTCAACTTCTTCAATTGTTGGTAATTTACTTTTCAAGTTTTCAGGAAGTAGCTCCTTAACATTAAACTCACTAACTCCAATTGGTGAAGATATATTTTGCAAAGCATATTCAACTTCAATCCTATCCTTATCCCGACAAAGTAACATTCCAATAGTCGGGTTATCATATTCTCCTTTTAGCGAGTTATTGATTAGGTTTTGATAGAAGTTTAGCTGTCCCAAATGTTCCGGCTTGAAGTTTCCATTCTTAAGTTCTATAACGACATAAGCTTTTAAAGGAATATGATAGAATAGAAGGTCACAGAAGTATTCCTTGTTATTTAGATTCAAACAATATTGCTCTCCTACAAATGCAAATCCTTTACCTAATTCGAGAAGAAATTGGGTAATGTGAGTAACAAGCTGTTTTTCAATATCTCTTTCTCGTGCTTTTTGTGATACGGACACAAAATCAAACCAATATGGGTCTTTAACAACTTCTTGAGCCATATCTGCCGTTAGGGCTGGTAACGTCTGTGAAAAATTTGTCTGTCCTTGCCCGTAATGTTTGTAGAATTGTTGCTTGAATTGATTCTCCAAAACACTTCTGCTCCAATTATTAGACAGGATTTGGTGTGCGTAGAACAACGCTTCTTCTATGTTTTGGGCTTTGCTAATTATTACCTTTTGATGTCCCCAAGGTATGTTGAAGATAATGTCATAATTATTAGCTGCTTGTAATTGTCCCTCAGCTTGGGGGACAATTGGATTATTGGGCAAAATATGTATTTGTTCTGCATAGAACTCGTAGAAATTCTTACTATAATATAGATTCTGACGAGAAAAGCCTTGCATATCAGGAAACTCATTGCGTAAGTCTGCTGAAAGTTTGTTTATAACTTTGTCCCCCCAGTTCTGTTCTTTCAGTTTTAGAGAAATCATTTGTCCTAACTGCCAATAAAAGTGTATTAACTCTGTATTGGCTGTTTTTATCATTCGTATCTTCGTGGAACGAATTTGCTGTTTGATGGCTTTTAACCACTCTATATATTCGCTGTCTATCGCGTTAATAGAATCATCTTTCATGGGGGCATCTTCTCATTTTCAATTGTCAATATTATATTCCTTCAATTTCCTGTACAGCGTTCTTTCCGATATCCCCAAATCTTGTGCTGCCAGTTTTCGTTTGCCGTGGTTCTTTTCCAAAGCTTTGATAATCATTTCTTTCTCTTTCTCTTCAAGGGATAACGATTCTTCAATAACGGCTTCCGTGTCCTCTATATGTCTTTCCTTCTCTGCCGAGAAAGATTTTGGCGGTTGTGGGGCAAGAAACTCTGATTGAGGTGTTTCGTAAAGCTCGCGTAACACGATCGAGGTCGGGGGTTCCGGCTCCGGCGTGATATGCTCTTTTTGCATAATATCGTACACCAGATGTTTCAAATCATTCATATCCTTTTTCATGTCAAAAAGAATCTTGTACAAGATTTCCCGTTCATTGGCAAAACTATGGTCGCTTTCCGGGATGGATGTTAAAGCCGGAAGGCTATTGTTGTGTGCCGGAAGATACCCTTTTAACGTCAGGGCATCCACCGATCTCTCCTGCTCGAGGATAGAGATTTGTTCCGTGATATTTTTCAGTTCCCGTACGTTACCCGGCCAACGATAGTTTTCAAGCACTTGCACGGCATCTTCTGTCAGTCTTACCGGGGGCATCCGGTATTTCTCCGCGAAGTCGGCGGCAAATTTCCTGAAAAGCAAAGAAATATCTTCTTTTCTATCCCTTAAGGGAGGGATGGGAATAGGAATCGTGTTGATCCGGTAATACAAGTCTTCCCTGAATTTCCCGTTTTTCACCGCCGTCGGGAGATCCACGTTTGTGGCAGCTATCACTCGTACGTTTGTTTTTTGTACTTTGGACGAACCCACGCGGATAAATTCTCCGGTTTCCAGTACGCGCAGTAATTTCGCTTGCGTGGAAAGGGGTAATTCTCCTACCTCATCCAGAAAAATAGTTCCCCCGTTACTTACCTCGAAATATCCTTTCCGGTCGGCTAAAGCTCCGGTAAACGAACCTTTCTCGTGGCCGAATAACTCGGAATCAATCGTCCCTTCCGGGATTCCGCCACAATTGACGGCAATATATTGTTCATGCTTGCGGGTGCTGTAACTGTGAATAATTCGCGGGAATATTTCTTTTCCTACCCCACTTTCCCCGGAAATCAGTACCGTGAAGTCCGTGGGTGCTACTTGTACAGCTTTCTCTATCGCCCGGTTTAATTTCGCGTCATTACCGATAATTTCAAAACGTTGTTTGATATTCCTGATATCCTCCATATCCCATTTAAATCCATTAAACATGTAAGCATCTGCAAAAATAGCATATTTTGCTGACAAAATAGCATGTTGGCGAGAGTGTTTTAAATCGAATCTTTTTTTTGAATTATGTTCTACTCCAAGCGTATGTTAAATTCATAGTCATAGTTCGTGAAATGTCCGGAATGTTTGATTTTTGCGTTTGTCCCCAATACATAAAGATATAGTACTTGTACGTTACCATCTGTTTCCGGGGTCTTTACGCCAATAAGACGTACCCCGAAATTCATAACAAATTCTGATGCTAAATAAATATCATCAATGTATTTATCGTAGTTAGCGCTAAATCTGCCTATACTAAACGGTTGTTCTGTATTGTTATTCGTGGTTCTGTAACATTCGCTATAGGATGCGCTATTATTAGACCACCCTTTCGGTTCCCATGTTAGAATAAAACGAAAACGCTTACTCTTGAAAATACTATCGAGCGTTTTCGGTACATACACATCTCTAACATCTATTATAAGCCTAGAAGTCCCGGAAATTTCGTAATCAAATGCCCCTCGTGTTAGTGCTCTTGATAGAACACTGTCTTTTTGAAGTAGCGATTCATTGTTTTTGTAAAACTTATATAATTCAATAAATTCATTGTAACTTATAGTTATATAATTAATTGAATCTGGGGTTTTGATTGTCATTTTTTTTAAATCATCTTCCCCACCGATTGCAATAATTTCATTTTTAAATTTTTTGTAAGCCATGCTTTGTTTTTCGTCGGGACTATTAGGCGTGTTTTTTGAGCAAGCCATGAACAAACAAGACAACAAAATTACAAGTGAATGAATAATAGCTTTTTCCATGATACAGAAATTTAATGATAAAAAAGGAACTAAAAATCTATTACGCATAAAGATAAAAAATGATTTTTAAAAAAGCAAATATGTTACATACCTGTTTATCTTCTTTTTTTATTACATTTGTGGCAATAATTGAACGTTTTATTATGCTTTTCTTTTTTTGCTAACATTGGATTTACATGAAATGATAAATCTTTGATTATTAGCAGGATATTGAAAATATGAAAATGCGAAACAAGTAATTTAATAAATATCAACAAACGTTGGTTTTATGATAGAAGAACCACCTATAGATATCGGTCGTTTAATCGGGGGTGATGAGAATGTTTTTCAAGCTCTGTTTGTTGATTATTATCCGTCATTAATCTCATTTGCAATAAAATATGTTGAACGGGAAGAGGCTGCCCAAGATATTGTGCAGGACGTTTTCGTGAAGGTTTGGGAAACTCGCGAGAAATTGCGCGGTGTTGAAAATCTCTCCGCCTATCTCTATCAGATGGTACGTTTTAAATGCTTTAATCATTTGCGGGCGGAAAAGATTCGTCATGATGCGACCCGTTCATTTACGGAAGAAATGGATGTTGTCGAGATGAACGAGTATATAAAGGAGGAAACTTTCCGTATCGTGATGAGTATCGTTGAGGAACTTCCTCCCGGTAGTCGGAATGTCTTTTCACGCGCAATACAAGGTTATTCCGCCAAAGAAATCGCGGATGAACTGGGAATCACGATAGAAACGGTGAAGAAGCAGAAACAAAATGCCCGTCGGGTATTAAAAGAACGATTGGGTAATCTTTTCATGTTTTTCTGTTTATAAGGTATTTTTTGATATCTCGGGTAATGTCATCTTGTATTTTACAATGGGATGTCAAGGTCTTGTTCTATCCGTGACCTATATGAATCGGGTATGAATCCCGTATTAATTCCGGTTCACTTCCGCTTGAAATGTTATTAGTAAGTTTTTGATAAGCTATTAAAACGCTATTATAGTATAGGGTTTTAATAGCGTTTTAATAGGGAATTAATAGCGTTTTACACGGAAGTGAACCGGAATTGATACGGGATTATTCCTGTTTTCGTGCAGGTTATAGGTATGATACGGGTAGGTCATGGGCGTGATTTTTTTTTGAAGGCGGCATACCTCCTTTTTCTTTTTGAAGTGTCATACAAGTGTAAACGAGTTTAAATATGAAAAACGATAGAATACACGAGAAAATTCCCGGTTTGTTGGCAAAAGCCATCTCGGGCACGTTGAGTGAAGACGAGAGGGAGGCTTTGCAGGCATGGAGAGAGGCGGATGAGGCAAACGAGCGTCTTTACGGGGAAGTGGTGAATGCCGGGTATATAGAGCGTAAATGCCGGGAAACGGCACGGGTGGATGTCGTGGAGGGGTACATGGAAGTTCTGCGGAAGAGGAAACGTAATGTTCGGGTACGACGAATCCGGAGGATATCTACCGTGGCAGCCGGGATGTTGATACCGCTATGCACTGTTGTCTTCTGGTTGGGTAACGAAGAGAAGAAAGATGTCGTTCCGGAACAAGTGGCAGAAGTTATCCGACACGGGGAGGTGAAAGCGGAATTAATTCTGGCTGACGGGACCACCAAAATGTTGAGCACGAATGTTACGGATTCTTTGCTTTTGCAGCAAGGCGCGAATGTTGTCATTCGGGAACAGGGAGTCAGTTACGTGGGGGATTCTTCTGATGTAGAGGTACGGTATAATACGTTGCGGGTTCCCCGCGGCGGGGAGTATTCAATCACGTTGTGTGACGGTACGGTGGTGTATTTGAATTCCGAATCGGAATTACGTTATCCCGTGAAATTCGCGGGAGGAGAACGGAGGGTTTACCTGTCCGGGGAGGCCTATTTCGAGGTGACGACTGACGGGGAACACCCGTTTGTCGTGGATTTGAAAACTTCTGCCGTGAAAGTCTTGGGTACCGGGTTTGACGTTCGGGCGTACAAAGACGAGGGGGAGATATTGACAACCTTGGTACATGGTTCCGTGGCGTTCTCTGTTGGGAAGGAATCTGTCGTGTTGAAGCCGGGAGAACAGGCCGTACTGGATAAATCGGGTGAGTTGGAGACGCGGGAGGTGGATACTTATTTGTACACGGCGTGGAAGGAGGGCGTGTTTGCTTTCAAGCAACAACGGTTGGAGGAGATTATGAATATTGTTTCCCGTTGGTATAACGTGAACATTTTTTGGGAGAATGCTTCTCAAAAAGAAGTTACTTTTACCGGAAAAATGCGTCGTTATGACGACTTTTCTAAAGTCGTGGAGATGTTGGAAATGACGGGGAACACGGAATTCGAGATTAAGGGGAATAATATTTTTATCCGGGAAAAATAAAAAAATGATATTTGACATACCTCCTTTTTCTTTTTGAAGTGTCATGGAGGTGTAGAACGATTGGAAAAAAGAGTTTACAGAGAGAAATAAAAAAGACGGGATATTGGCCGTATCCCGCCTTTTGAAACCGGACGAACCGGAAATTGTTTCATTAAACGTTTACAAATGTATGAAAAAAAATGAAATGCATGACCTTTCCTGGCGTGAAAGGTTGCTAAAAACATGCTTGATTATGAAATTTGTAGTCTTACTTCTGTTTGTATCGACGCTGCATTTGTCAGCGAGTGTTTATAGCCAAGAGGCTAGAGTGACGATTCATTTACAGGATGCATCCTTCGAGGATGTGGTGAAAGTGTTGGAAAATTCAACGAATTTTACTTTCTTGTATAGAGATCATCAAGTGGCACAAATCAAAAACTTGAATTTGCAGTACACGGAAGCTGATATCAAGGTGGTTCTGGACGCTTGTTTGAAAGGCTCCGGGTTGATGTATCGTTTGGTAGACAACACGATTGTGATTCAACCGGTGTACACGGCGGTTACGGATTCAATTGCCAAGATTACCGTGAAGGGAATCGTGAAAGACGAGAAAGGGGAAATTTTACCGGGGGTGACAATCCGCGTGAAAGGAACAACTATCGGTTTTGTGACGAATGCCAAGGGGGAGTTCGATTTTGATTTGCCGAAGCGGGATAGTCTGGAATTGATCTTCTCTTTCGTGGGATTTAAACGGCACAATGTGTTCGTGAAGGACGGGATGAAGCCGTTGACGGTGGTGATGAAAGAAGATTTGCAGACGGTGGATGAAGTGGTGGTGACAGGTATTTTTAATAAGCCGAAGGAGAGTTTCACCGGTGCTGTGACTTCCGTGTCGAAGGAAGAGTTTCGAGCGACTTACTCGAGAAATTTAGTGCAAACATTGTCTATTTTAGACCCGAGTATACGAATTTTGCAAAATAATAACGCGGGTTCGAACCCGAACGCTTTGCCGGAAATTCAGTTGCGGGGACCTGCCACGCTGGTAGATATCCGGGACGTGCAGAGTAGTTCCCGTGCCGAGTTGAATTTGCCGTTGTTTATCTTGGATGGTTTCGAGGTTTCTTTGCAGCGCGTGATGGACTTGAACGATGATGACGTGGAGAATATTACGGTGTTGAAGGATGCCAGTGCGACGGCACTTTACGGTTCGCGCGGGGC
Organism: Butyricimonas hominis; assembly: GCF_014287455.1. Lineage (NCBI taxonomy): Bacteria > Pseudomonadati > Bacteroidota > Bacteroidia > Bacteroidales > Odoribacteraceae > Butyricimonas > Butyricimonas hominis. The sequence goes on along the minus strand of NZ_JACOOH010000004.1, from coordinate 308,867 downwards.
GAACGGGGTGATCGTGATTACTTCGGCGAAGCCGATACCGGGGAAGGTCACGGTGAAATACCGGGGATCGTTGCGGTTGGAGCTCGTGGATTTGAGTACTTACGATCGTCTGAGTGGCAGGGAAAAGTTGGAATTGGAAGAGAAGATCGGCGTTTGGGATGATTACAAGGAAACGGACGCTTACAAGGGAATCCGGGCGGCCGTGGATAACGGGGAGAATTACGATTGGTTGAAGGTGCCGACGCGGAATGGCGTGGGGCAAAATCACGTGCTGACGATCATGGGGGGCGACGAGATTTGGAAGTTTGCGGCCAGTTTGTCGTATGATGAGAAAATAGGTGTCATGAAAGGTTCGGAGCGTAATAATTTTAACGGGTCGTTGCATATCACGTACACTTCGGATAAGTTTACGGTGGACGAGGTGCTTTCTGTCGGGGTAAACACGAATTCGGATTCTCCTTATGGGTCGTTCTCCGAATATGCGCAGATGAACCGGTATTGGAATCCGTACAACGAGGACGGCACGCCGGTGTACGATTATAGTCATCCTTTAAAGATGAGTAGCGACGGACTTGGTGTGCAAAACCCGATATACGACGCCAGTGTGGGGCGTTGGAATAAGGCTGAGTACACGAATATCCGGAACACGTTTTCGTTACGCTATAATTTCAAGGAGAATTTTTATTTGGTTGGTTCCTTGGGGTTGACCCGTCAATTGGACACGAGGAATACTTATACGCCTCCTTCTCACGAGTCGTTCGCTGGAAAGGAAATCGACCAAAAGGGGTCGAATTACCGTATGGACAAGAAAGACGATCGTTGGCAGGTGCGTTTAGGGGTTGATTACACGAATACTTTCGCGGAGAAGCATATGGTGACGCTTAATCTCTCCGGGGAGATGGAAGAGAGGAAGTCGGATGCCGTGAATTGGGCGGCTGTCGGTTTTATGAATGATGCCGTGAGTCATCCTTCCATGGCGTTGAGTTACCCGGCAGAAGGTATGCCCGGCGGGAGCGAAACGACGACTCGCCGTATCGGGTTGCTTTTCTCCGGTAACTATTATTATGATATGCGCTTTTTCTTGGATGCCAGTATTCGGGTCGACGGGTCTTCTTCTTTTGGTAAAGAGAGTCGTTACGCGCCTTTCTTTTCCGTGGGTGGCGGTTGGACGGTGACTAACGAGCGGTTTATGTACGGGTGTTCGAACGTGATTAATAATCTGAAGCTCCGCGGTTCTTACGGGGTGTCCGGTAACATGGGATTTTCCCCGGAGGAGGCGTTGGCAACGTATAAGTTGGAAACGAATGTTTCGTATTTATCCGGGATGGGGGCTTATTTGCAGACGTTCGGGAATCCGGAATTGAAGTGGCAGAATACGCACCAGTGGAACGTGGGCGTGGATTTGGGGTTGTGGAATGACTTGTTGCAATTCCAGTTAAATTATTATACCAAGAGGACGAATAACACGGTGTCGGAGATGATGTTGCCTATTTCTCACGGGGTGGAAATGTGTAAGGCGAATATCGGGGTGATTCGTAACGAGGGGTACGAGTTGAACGTGACGGCGAATATTATTCGGGATTTGGAGCGCGAGTTCACGTGGAACGTGACGGGGCGTTTTTCCCGTAATATCAACACGGTGGTTAAATTGTCGGATACTTATAGAGAGGCTCAATTGCAGTACGATAACCAGAAGATGAGCGGGCATGAAACTTTTTACAAGTATCAGGAGGGGCGTTCGATGGACGCGATATACGGGTTGCGTACGATTGGTGTGGATCCGTTGACCGGGAAGCGGTTATATTTGACGCACGACGGGCAGGTGACATTGCGCCAGAGGATGGTGGATATGGTGTATCTCGGGGAGAGTCAACCCAAGGTGAACGGGACGATTTCCACGTCATTGCTTTACAAGGGTATCACGTTGAACGTGGGGTTCGCGGTTCGCTTGGGAGGAAAACAGTTTAACTCGACTTTGTTGGCGAGAACGGAGAACGCGGATTTCCTTTATAATCTTGACCGGCGAATCCTGAACGGTTGTTGGGAAAAACCCGGGGATTACGCGTTGTTCACGAAAATGGACCCGAGTCCTTATCGGGATTACACGAACGTGTGTGATATGTTCGTGCAGCGGGATAACGTGTTGCAATGCACGAATATCAATGTCGGTTACCAGTTCCCGAAGGTTTTCACGAAGAAGTACTTGGGGATGGAGTCTTTGACCGTTAGCGCTAATTTGTCGGATATATTTTATATCTCGACGATTAAGCGGGAAAGGGGTATCGATTACCCGTTCTCCCGGAACCCGAATTTTTCAATTTCTTGTTCTTTCTAATTTTAATGATAGATAAAATGAAAAAGAGTTTTTACATATTGTGGATGGCGTTGGGATTGGTTTCCGGCGCGTGCACGGATTGGTTGACCGTACAACCTAAAACGACGATTGTTGCCGATCATCTCTACACGACGGATGCGGGGGTAGAGCAGGCTTTGAACGGGACGTATATATTAATGAAGACGTCGGTGTATAATCCGGGCGGGATTATGGGTGGAGCCGGTTTCGCGGAGGGGTTGGCCGCCACGTGGTCGAACATGGGGAATGATCTTAACAAGCATATTTATAACATAAATAATGAATTCGTGGGCAGTATGTTTGATGGTGCCTTCATGGGTTTGTACAAGATTATCTCTAACGCTACGCCCTTGATTAACGGGATGGAGCAGAACAAAGAGTTGTTAAGCGAAGAGGTGTATAATATCGTGAAGGGGGAGGCTCTGGCGATTCGCGCTTGCGTTCATTTGGATTTGATTCGTTTGTGGGGACCGATGCCCACGAAGGTCGACCGGACGAAAACGTATTTGCCGTATGTCACGGAGTATTCTACCTCGAAATACACTTATCACACGTATGACGAGTACATGGAGAAGTTGTTCGCGGATTTGAACGAGGCGGAGGCTTTGTTGAAGAAGTCAGACCCGATTTTGAATTTTCCCGCGAATAATACGACTAACGGAAGCACGAAATGGTTGAAGCGTCAATGTCATTTTAATTATTACGGTGTTTTGGGGTTGCAATCCCGGGCTCGCTTGTGGTACGGTGATAAAGAAGAGGCTTTGCGTTACGCGAAAATGGTGAAAGAGGCGGTGAACACGGATGGTACTCCTAAATTCAAGTTGGGCGATCAGGCGCTTTTCAGTAGTTTCGGTGATGGGGCTTGGGACGGGACGATGTACCCGGAGCATTTGTGCGGGGTGGATGTTTCGGAGGTTTTTGACTATAACAAGAGTTCTTTTGGTGGGACGAATGTGAAAGTCGAGATGACGAATATGGCTTTCTCGTTTTTGGAGTTGTATGATAATAACACGAGTGATTTACGTTTTCAGGTATGGCTTTATTCTACAAGAAGACCCCCGTTTAACGTGACTTGTCGCAAGTACGAGTGTATGCGTCCCGACACGAGGGCAGAAGCGACGAATATGCCTGTTGTCCGGTTGTCGGAGATGTACCTGACGATTATGGAGTGTGGGACATTGACCGAGGCGAATGCCGCTTTCGAGGAGTTCTGTACTGCCCGGAAGATGACATACGTGCCTCTCATGGAGGGCGATCGCAAGGAGCGTGTGACGCGCGAGTTTATCAAGGAGTTGATGGCGGAGGGGCAAAATTTCTTTACCTATAAGCGTAACGAGGTGAAGCGAATGTTTAATCAGCCGGAGGATAGTGATGATTGCGATATACAGCAATACGTGTTGCCATTGCCCCCGAAAGAGTTTTAATTAAAAAATAGAAGGTTATGAAAGCATTTATAATAGTTTTTTTGATTGGCATGGTTGTCGTGGCTTCTTGTTCGGAGGAACTCGTGGAGCCTTACGAGAGAACGGAGAGTTATATTTTTTTCATGAGAATGTCCGGGATGACGGCAGTAGACTCGTTGTATGATTATAATACGACGATTAATCTTCCCTCGGGTAGTAAAACGAAAGATACGGTGTATTTCAAAGTGGGCGTGGGTGGAAATTACGGGAAAGGTCCCCGGAAGATCACGTTGAAGCAATATACTTACGAGGATATTAGTTACGTGGCAGAGGAGGCTGTCCCCGGGGTGGATTATATCGCTTTTGATGATCCGGTGATGGAGGAATATTACACGATTCCGGCGGATTCCTTGGAGATGCGGATTCCGATAATCATAACTTCGCCCACGACTTATCCTAGAAAGGTGTTGAATTTCAAGTTGGTGGAGAATGAGGATTTTAAAGTGCTTCATAAAGGGACTCAGGAATTGGGAATTTCTGCCGGACGGATAAAGATAGGATGGTGATTGTATCATGTATAAAGGTTTTAATATGAGAAAGTTATTGTTGTCGTTCGTCAGTATGTTCGTGCTTATATCCGTGTTTGCACAGACGAATTTTCAAAATTTGACGTTGGAGAAGGCATTGGAGAAGGCGAAGACGGAAGATAAATATGTTTTTGTAGATTGCTATACTTCGTGGTGCGGACCTTGTAAGATGATGGCGGAAAAGATTTTGCCGTTAGAGGAGGTCGGGGCTTATATGAATGAACATTTCGTGTGCGTGAAGTTTGATATGGAGAAAGGGGAAGGACGGGATATCGCGAAGAAGTTCAGGGTGACGTCTTACCCGACGTTTTTGATGTTGAAAACGGACGGAAGTTTGTTGCACCGGGTTATTGGCGGTACCGGAACCGGAGAGGAGTTCTTGAAGAAGGTGCAGGAGGGATTGGATGAAAATTCTATCGGAAAATTGGAAGTCCGGTACATGAACGGTAATCGTGATATGGATTTCTTGATGAAGTATATCGAGGCTCTGGTGCAGGCTTGTGACGTGGAGAAAGCGAAAGGGATTGCTCAGGAAGTATTGGTTTCTTTGGACGATGACGAGAAGTGTTCGGCTCCTTATTGGTTTATTTACGAGAACAGGGAGTTGTCGCCCGTGGGTTCGGGAAATATGGTGTATTTGTTGAAGCACGTGGAGAAATTTCGGCAAGGTGTGGGTGTTGAGAAGGTGGATGCTGCCGTGGCGGGATTGTTTGAAATGCAACTGGAAGATATTCTCCGCGGGCGGAATCGCAACGCGACTCTTGCCGATGTGGAGGATGCCGAAAAGTTGTTGGAATCTTACCACTTGACGGGACAGGAACACTTGAACGGGTATATTGCATTGATAAAGGCCGTGATGGCGGAAGATACGGATGAAACTTTACGGTTGTGTAAGGAGATGTTCCCCAAGATGTCGGATGAGAAAGTTTCTTATTTGTATTTTAACCCGATCACGTCGCTTGGCGAGAAGTGGGATAAGAAGCAGAAAAAGGAATTGGAGGCTTTAACCAGACAATTGGCTGAGCAGGTGCAAATGTCTCAATTAAAACATTCACTGACGAATTTTGCCAACGTGGGGATTTCCCTGTTGGATCAGATGAAAAAGAGATAAAAACGGGGGTGTGTCAAAACACACCCTCTCGTTCATAAGGTCTAAAAGTCCATAAGATCGTAAGGTCAAATGTACAGGTAATTGGAGTGTTATGATACTGAATATTAATATATTATTAAATAACTGATTTTATAGAATTTAGGAGCCGAAGGCTCGACTTTATGAACTTTATAGACGAGAGGTGTGTTTTGACATACCCTCGTTTTATTTTTTTCGTATCTTTGTCAAATTCGAGATATGAATTAAATGGTGTGAGTATGAAGTTGGAAACTTCAATAGAGATACAAGGATTAGTGTCTGGTGACCGGAAGGTGTACCAGCAGGTCTTTGATGTTTTCTATGATAGTTTGTGCTTGTTTGTCCATCGTTTCGTGGAAGATGTTGCCGTTTGCGAGGATTGCGTGCAAGAGGCTTTTATCTCGTTGTGGAATAACCGGGAAAGTATAGCGTCGACGGTTCATTTAAAATCTTTTCTTTATCAAGTATGCCGTAATAATGCTTTAAATTATTTGAAGCATGAGCGGATTAAAAATGAATATGCCGCCGCTATGGTAAATGAACTGGATTCGCGAGTTTGTTTTATCAATTACGTGATTGAGGAGGAGACGGAGCGTATTCTGGCTCAGACGGAACAGGATTTACCACCTAGATGTAGGGAGATTTTTGTGCTGGCTATGCAAGGGAAGGATAACGAGGAGATAGCGCGATTGTTGGGCGTGTCGGAAAACACGGTGAAGACACAAAAAAAGATTGCTTATAAACGCTTGAAACAGAATATCGCGGATATCGGTATGCTGGTCGTTTTATTGAATCAATAAAAAAATCATTCTTTTTTTATTTTTCTTTTCACCCCGGATGGGATGTGAATTGTAATAGGTGTGTAAAATTGAAGAAATGAAAGATTTGAACGAATATATAGAAGATATTCCCCGGTTAATTGCGAGCGACCTGCAAGGGGAGATTACTCCCGAGGAGAAGGTGCGATTGGAGGGGTGGATTCGGGAAAACGAGAAAAATAGGGAGGTGTATGAACGATTGCGTGCGGGAAGAGAGCGTTCACGTCGGAGAGAGGCGGTTCGGGAATTAAATAAACGTGCCGCTTGGGAGCGGGTGAATAAGGCCACGGGCGGAAGGCGATTGTTCCCGTTGGTAAAAGTGATGAAGTATGCCGCGGGGATCGTGTTACCGCTGTTGTGCGTGGGGGTGGCTTTCCATTTTCTAGGGAAGAAGGAGAAAACGATTGTCGCGAAGGTGGAGAACGTGGTGGAAATAAAGCCGGGAGAGATGAAAGCGGAATTGGAATTAGCCGGGGGAGAAAGATTGTTGCTGGGAGTAAATTTACAGGATTCGTTGACGAATGAGAATGGCGTGGATATTTTGAAGGATGGGCAAGGAATTTCTTATCAGGGAGAGAGCGTGGGGAAGGAAGAATTAGCGTATAATACCTTGAAAGTCCCGAGAGGCGGAGAGTTCAAGGTTAAGTTGCAGGATGGTACGGTGGTTTACGTGAATTCCGCTTCCCGATTGCGTTACCCGGTGAAATTCATGGGGGAAGAACGGCGGGTATATCTGTCGGGAGAGGCTTATTTCGAGGTGGAGAAAAACGAGGGAATGCCTTTCGTGGTGGAGATGGAAGAAGGTGAAATAAAGGTGCTGGGTACACAGTTTAACGCTCGTTCGTACAAGGAGGAAAAACAGCAATTGACGACATTAGTGTCGGGTAAGGTGTTATTGACCTCGAAGCAAGGAAAGAGCGTGGAGCTTACACCGGGAGATCAAGGTGTGATAGGTGAAAAAGGTATCAGCAAGGGAAAAGTGGACGTGTATCCTTACACGGCTTGGAAGGACGGGAATTTCGTGTTCCGTAAACAACGTCTGGAAGATATTATGAATATCGTGGAGAGGTGGTATGACGTGAAAGTGGTGTTCGTGGACGATTGGTGCCGGGAGGTTAGTTTCTCTGGAAATGTGCGACGTTATGACGGGTTTAATAAGTTAGTGGAGATGTTGGAAGTAACCGGAAGTGTGAAATTTAATATCAAGGACAATGTGATATATATAACCAAAAAATGAATTGAAAAGATGAAAGACGGAATATTGGCACTATCCCGTCTTTCGTTACCGGATGAACCGGTATTTGTTTTACTCTAATGTACAAATGTATGAAAAAAATTAGGATTTTAGACCTTCTTTCGAAAAGAAGGTGGTTAAAAACATGGTTAGTTATGAGGTTTGTGATACTGTTTTTGTTAGTATCGGCTATGCAAGTGACTGCAGGAGTGTATAGTCAGGAAGCGAAGGTGACCCTGCAAGTGGAGAACGCTTCGTTCGAGTCTGTTATTCGGTTGTTGGAAAAAAGTACGGATTACACGTTCCTGTATGAAGACCGACACGTGGAGGGTGTGCAGCACTTGAATCTGCATTATAACGGTGCGGATATAAAGGAGGTGCTGAACGCTTGTTTGAAGGGTACAAATTTGACGTACAAGTTGATTAATCGCACGATCATTATTCAGCGGGCTGCGATTGTATCTGCTGATACCTTGCAGAAGATCACGGTGAAAGGAATAGTGAAAGACGAAAAAGGAGAAATCTTGCCGGGGGTGACGATTCGGGTGCAAGGAACGACTTTGGGTTTCGTGACGAATGCTAAAGGTGAGTTTGATTTTGACTTGCCAAAGCGGGATAGTATGGAATTGATTTTTTCTTTCGTGGGTTTTCAACAGCAAAAAGTGCAGGTGAAAAATGATATGAAGCCGTTGACGATCGTGATGAAGGAAGATGTACAGAAGGTGGAGGAAGTGGTGATTACCGGTATTTTTAACAAACCGAAGGAGAGTTTCACGGGGGCGGTGACAAGCGTGACGAAAGAAGATATTAAACGAAATTTTTCTCGAAATTTATTACAGACGTTATCTAATTTAGACCCGAGTTTCCGTATCGTGGAGAATAATGCTTATGGTTCAGACCCGAATGCTTTACCGGAAATTCAATTGCGAGGGGCTTCTACTTTCGCGAACGTGCAGGATTTACAATTGGCGACTCGGGCGGAATTGAATTTGCCTTTGTTTATACTGGATGGTTTTGAGGTTTCTTTGGAGCGAGTGCAAGATTTGAATAATGAAGATATCGAGAGTATCACGATATTGAAAGACGCGAGTGCGACGTCTATTTATGGTTCCCGGGGAGCAAACGGTGTTGTGGTGATCACGTCGCTTGTGCCGCAAGCCGGTACGTTGAAAGTGAGTTATCGGGGAAGTGTAAAACTGGAAATACCGGATTTGAGTACTTATGATTTGTTGAATGCCAAAGAGAAGTTGGATTTGGAATATCGATTGGGTGCGTGGGACGCAGAAGCTTATCAAGATTTGTACCGCGACTTGAAAGAGAAAGTGGATAACGGCTTAGATTATGATTGGTTATCTCTTCCGGTGCGGACGGGCGTGGGGCAAAATCATAGTTTGAACGTGATGGGAGGAAACGAAGAGTGGCGTTTTAGTGCCAATTTGGCTTACGACGAGACTATCGGTGTCATGAAAGGATCTGATCGAAAGAATTTTAACGGTTCGCTAAACCTGAGTTATCAAAGTAAGAAATTAATGGTTTCGGAAAATCTTTCCGTCGGAACGAATAATAATGCTAATAGTCCTTATGGTTCATTTTCGGATTACGTGGCTATGAATCCCTATTGGACTCCCTATGATGATAACGGTAAGTTGATAGAGAATTACGATCATCCGCTTACTACATCTGCCGATAGCAAAAAAGAGAATCCTATATATGATAAGTATATCGGGAATTGGAATAAAACCAGATACACGAATGTGCGGAATTCCACCAGTGTACGGTATAATTTCACGGAGAATTTTTATTTGGTGGGAACGTTGGGGCTGTCCCGAAATTTTAGTCAAGCCGATAATTTCGTACCTCCTTCTCATAAACAATTTGCCGGGAAAGAAGCGAATCAGAAAGGAAGGTTCGGGAGAACCGAAACTGAAACCAATCAATGGCAGGGGCGTTTGAATTTGAATTACACGAATACTTTCAACGAGAAACATATGTTGACATTGGGAGGTTCCGGCGAGATAGAAGAAAAAAAGGAGGAGAGGCTATCATGGGCCGGCACGGGATTCTCGAATGATAATATCGATTTCCCGTCTATGGCATTGGGGTATGGGGATAACACGTATCCGACAGGTTCTAAAAATACAACCCGCCGTATAGCTTTGATTTTTTCAGGTAATTATTATTATGATATGCGTTATTTCTTTGACGTGAGTTTTAACGCGAACGGCTCGTCTTCTTTCGGGGAGGATAGCCGATGGGCTACATTTTGGTCGGTAGGAGCCGGGTGGAATATCAGTAATGAAGAGTTTTTTATCGAGCACGTTCCTTTTATTCAATGGTTGAAGGTAAAAGGTTCTTATGGCGTTTCCGGGAATATGGGATTTAGTCCGGAAGATGCGATGGCTGTGTATACTTTGGATACGAAAAATGATTATATGTCACGATTCGGGGCTTATTTGAAAGCATTCGGCAACTCGACGTTGAAGTGGCAAAATACTTACCAATTGAATCTGGGGGTAGAATTGCACACGTGGAATCGTCGCTTGCAATTTGAATTCAGTTATTACGATAAGTTGACGAATAATACGGTAGCGGAAATGTTACTTCCCGTATCTCATGGATTCGGGACGGCTAAGGCTAATTCCGGTTCAATTAGAAACAAGGGATGGGATGCGAAAGTTACCGTGAATTTGTTCAGTAATCCGAATAGGGGCTTTACTTGGAGCGTGACGGGTTCTTTTAATCACACGAAAAATCTTATTGAAAAGATTTCGGAGGGGTATAAGAAGTTCTTGAAGGAGTTGAATTCAAGTATGTACACGGCTGATGTGTATTATCGATACCGTGAAGGTTATTCTATGGATGCGATTTACGGGTTGCGTACCGTGGGAGTAGACCCTGCCACGGGACAACGGATGTTTTTAACGAAAGACGGGGATGTAACTTTTGCTCAAAATGCGGAGGATATGGTTTATTTGGGGGATCGTTTACCCAAGGTAAATGGTAATTTATCCACGAATCTGGCTTATAAAGGGTTTATGTTGACTGTCGGTTTTGGCGTGAAATGGGGAGGTAAACAGTTTAATAGTACTTTGGCAAATAAAACGGAAAACGCTTACTTGATTCTTAATCAGGATCGTCGCGTGTTATCGGATACTTGGCAGAAACCGGGTGATGTTGTTCCTTACAAGAAGTTGATGTTGAATTCCGCGAGTACGAATACTTTTCCTTGTGATGCTTTTGTCCAAAAGGATAATGTATTCCAATGTACGAATATTAATGTTTCGTATAATTTCTCGGAACACTTCTGCCGAAAGTTAGGATTTAAAGGTTTGTCGTTGGGTGCGAATCTTTCGGATGTTTTTTACATTTCAACTGTTAAACGGGAGCGGGGGACAAGTTATCCGTTTTCTCGTAACCCGAATTTTTTTCTTTCGCTTTCATTCTAATTTGGAAATATCATGATAAGAAAAGGTATTTATATATTATGCACGTCTTTGGCACTGGGGTGTTGCGCGTGTAACGATTGGCTTACGATTGTGCCGGAAACTACGCTTGTAGCGGATAATTTGTTTGAAACAGATAATGGTGTTCTTCAGGCTTTGGACGGAGCTTATGTTTTAGCTGCCGCATCTATATACAAGCCTAACGGTTATATGGGCGGGGGTGGTTTTGCCGAATATTTGGCGTGTACATGGACGAACACGAATGTAGATTTGGCAGCCCACGTGTATAATTTGGATAATGCTTCGTTTGCAACCGGTTTAGATGATGTATTTATGGCGTTTTATAAAATCATCAATTCGTTGAACCCGATGATCGAGGGATGTGATAAGAATCGGGAGAAATTGAGTGAAGAGTATTATAATATAGTGAAAGGTGAGGCATTGGCTTTGCGAGCTTCGTTGCATTTGGATTTGATACGGATTTGGGGCCCGATGCCAACGCAGGTGGATGCTTCCGTGGAATATTTGCCTTACGTGACACAAAATTCCATAGAGAATTACCCGTATCATACTTTCAAACGGTTCATGGAGTTGTTGGTGGCAGATTTGGATGAGGCTGAGCAATTGTTGCAGAAGTCCGACCCGATTTTGAATTACCCGTCTGATGGCAGCACGGAATACTCTGGATTTTGGACAGACCGGAAGAGTCATTTTAATTATTACGGCGTGTTAGGATTGCAGGCTCGTGCCCGTTTGTGGATGGGGGATAAGGAGGGTGCCGTGCGTTATGCTGCGATGGTGAAAGATGCGAAGAACGAGGACGGGACGCCGAAGTTTACTTTGGCGGTGGAAGGGAATATCGGTAATAATCTTTTTTATCCGGAACATTTGTGTGGCGTGAATCAGGATAAGTTTGATTATCAGCAGAGTGGTTTTAACCCGGGTATGACTACGCTTGGATATTATAATTCCAATTATAATTCATTCGTGACTGATTTATTCGAGGGCAACACGAACGATTTGAGATACAAGAGTCATTGGAGTTGGACTAGAAATCAAATGATGCAAAATGTTCGTGTTACGAAGAAATATAATGAGATGTATCCCAGTTCTACGGCAAAACGAAATATGCCGGTGGTGCGTTTGGCTGAGATGTATCTTATTATTATGGAAGCTGGAAGTTTGAGTGAGGCGAATGTTGCTTACGAGGAGTATAGTGCGGCTCGTAATCTCACGTATACTCCGATGTCGGAATCGGATAGGCAGGAGAGGGTATTGTGGGAATATATACGGGAATTTGCAGCCGAGGGACAAAATTTCTTCACGTATAAGCGTTTTGCCGTGAAACGGATGTTGTGGCAGGATATTGAAGCGGCAGATTGTGGCGAGGAGCAGTATGTGTTGCCATTGCCCCCGAGTGAATACAAGAAAAGATAATAAAAAAACAGATGGTTATGAAAAAGTTATTTATAGCATTGGTGATCGGGTTGATCGGGTATGCCTGTTCGGAAGAGAAAGTAGGGGTGTATTCTTTGGAACGTGATTACATTTATTTCCAGTACGAGTCGTCGAGATTGGGGGCGGCAATGAATGTTGCGGATAGTGTGTATCTGTATTACAATTCTTCTTCGGTTAGCGTGAATTCGTCACGACAACGGGATACGTTCTTTTTCAGGGTGCAGGTTGCCGGTGTGGCAAGAAGTGTGGATCGTAAGATAAATATAGAACCGTATAGTTTCTTGACGAATGGTAGAGAGGAAGCGATAGCGGGAGTGAATTACGTGGCTTTTGATGATCCGGAGATGGAGAAATGTTGTGTGGTTCCCGCTGATTCCGTGAGTGTGAATATCCCGATCATTGTTACTTATGATCCGGCAATAGCGGGGAGTTATAAAGGTTTTATGTTCGCCTTCAAACTTGTGGATTCAGAGGATTTTGAAATAATGGCGACTAATTCTAATCTTAGTGCTAATCCGGCACGTACTCATGCTTTCGTGCAATTTACTCAAAGTAATTAATCGTTATTAATTGATATTGTTATAATTTCCTTCACGGTCGATGTTTTCATTGACCGTGAGGAAGATTATTGACACATGTTGTTGAAAAGATTTTAAATTATAGGATATGAAAAAGTTTGTATTGTTGTTTATTGGTATGTTGATGATGGCGTCTGTGTTCGCTCAGACTAATTTTCAAGAGTTGACGCTGGAGAAAGCGTTGGAGAAAGCGAAGGGCGAGAATAAGAAAGTTTTCGTGGATTGTTACACGTCATGGTGCGGACCGTGTAAGATGATGGCGGAGAAGGTGCTTCCCTTGAAAGAGGTGGGCGAGTATATGAACGAACGTTTCGTGTGTATCAAAGTAGACATGGAGAAAGGGGAAGGACCGGATCTCGCCCGGAAATATAAGGTTACGGCTTACCCGACTTTCCTGGTATTGCAGGCAGATGGCAGTCTGATGCAGCGTGTCGTGGGTGGCACGTTGGACGGGAAAGAGTTTATTCAGAAAGTGGATGCCGCTTTTGATGAAAATTCGGCAGCTAATTTGGAAGCCGAATACGCCGCGGGGAATCGTGAGATGGATTTCTTGTTGAAATACACGAAAGCTTTGATTACGGCTTGTGATTTGGATAAAGCGAAAGCAGTGGCGCAGGATATCATTGGTTCTTTGGAAGATAGCCAGAAATACACGGAGCCTTACTGGTTTATTTACGAGGATGTAAGTTTGTCACCGATCGGCTCCGGGAATATGAATTATTTCTTGAAACACACGGAGCAATTTCGTGAAGGTGTTGGTATCGAGAAGGTGGATAAGAAATTAGCTTCTTTATTTGATTTGCAACTGGAGGAGATTATCCGTGGAAAGAATGCAACCGCCACTTTGGCTGATGTTGAGGGTATCCAAAAAACATTGGATGCTTACAAGTTGACCGGACAGGATTATTTGTACGAGTATATCGAGTTGATTAAAGGGATGAAAACGGGAAACACGGATAAGGTGTTGGAAATGTGTAAAAAGGTGTTTCCGAAAATGGCGGACGAAAAGATTGCTTACCTGTATTTTATGCCGATTCTGAGTTTGAAAGGAAAATGGAACGAGAAGCAGAAAGAGGAATTGGAAACGTTGACCGAACAATTAGCGGAACAGGTGGAAATGTCGACTCTTAAAGCGTCCTTGCGTAATTTCAAGACTGCGGTTGCCCGGTTGTAACGAACGAGTTTTTGCAGATAAGAATCTTGGTTTTGTTAATAATTTTGATGATGAAGACATGGTTGATAATTTTTAGTTTGTTGTGCCCCGTAATGGGATGGGCGCAGGTAAGAGTGGAATCAGTGCCGGTGCATGATACAGTGGAATTGAAAGTTGGGGATCGTGTTCCCGTGTTTGTTTTCCGGGATACGGCGAACCGGAAAATGACCTTGAAACAGTTCAAGGGGAAATACGTGGTGATTGACGTGTGGGCATCGTGGTGTTATCCTTGTAAGCAGGAATATCCAACCTTGAAGGGGTTAGCCGAGAAATATAAGGATAAGAAAATAGAGTTCGTGAGTCTTTCCTGTGATACAGAGAAACAGCGTTGGCTAAACGAGTTGTGGTGGGGGAAGATGAGCGGTCATCAATGGTGGATAGCGGGGGACGAGTCGTCGATGATTGCTTTCCGGGTAGGGGCGATTCCCCGGTTGATTTTATTGGATAAAAAGGGGCGGGTGATGAATTTGAAATTACCGAAACCTTCGAGTCCGGAGTTTGAGAAGATTTTGGAGGGATTGAAAGGGATATAATATTTTTCACATCGGTAGAAAAACTGAAAATATTCTCCTCGCTTTATCATAGGTAAATGATTATTTCGTAGCTTTGAGGCTTAGTGTAGGATTATTTAGCTATGAAGAGGAGAATATCGGCATTGTTTATCTTTTTTTGTTCGTGTATTAATGTATTCGCGGGAGATACACGAGAGAAAGATTATATACTTATTTTGAACTCGATAAATTTTAACGAGGCATGGGCAAATAATTTGTATCAAGAAGTGCTGGCTGATGTTTCTTCGGAAAAGATAGAGGTTCGGGCGGAGGAGTTGTTGATACCAATGATAAAAACGCTGGAAGAGGCGGATTTGAAGAAGGCGGATTTATCGCGGAAATACACGAAGCCGCCCAAGGCTGTCGTGTGTATAGGGGATCCCGCGTGGCTGTTGTGTCGTTCTCTGTTTGACCGGGAGTGGAAGGATGTGCCTACTGTTATTTGTTTTTCTAGGGATTCGATGCCTTCTCGATTAGAGGATTTGCTTTTGGGTGATTTGAATAATGAGGTGGAATTTGTGCCGACGGAGGAGATGATCCGTTCGTATAACGTGACAATTTTGAAGCAGCCTTCTTTTATAAAAGAGATGGTGGAGTTGATGCAAGGGTTATTGCCGGGTATGAATAAGGTCGCATTTATTTCAGACGGGAGGTATATTAGCTCGATGATACGTAAAGAGGTGCGTCAAGTAATAAACGAGAGTTTCCCTTATCTGCAATTGGATTTGCTTTCCTCTCAAGAAATCACGACAGAGAGTCTGTTGGATTCATTGATGCTCTATGATGAACGGGTAGGAGTTATATATTATTCTTGGTTCATGGGACGTCAGCAAGGGGATAATCGGTACTTGGGAGATAATCTCCAGAGGATAATTTATGGTTTCTCGAAGTCACCTGTTTTTACTTTGTCCGAGATGGATATGAATACGGGAACCTTCGCGGGTGGTTATTTTATTTCTTCTTCGGAATTCGGGCAAACAGTGGTTGCCGCGGTTAAGGAAATATTGAGTGGTAAAGCTGCCCGTGATATACCGGTTCAGAACGGGGGAGAACCTCGTGCGTATCTGAATTATCATCATTTGGAGCATCACGGGGTAAAGCCGGATTTATTTCCCCAAGATGCGGTATATTACCAGATGCCATTGGATTTTTTCCAGCGCTATAAGATCTATTTCGTGATAGCTATTGCTGTAATTATCCTGTTCGGGGCTCTGATTTTAATGCGTTTTCATCTTTTGTTGCAGCGACAGAAACAAAAGACCCGCGAGTATCAATTACTTTCACAATATCGCTGTCTCGTGGATAATATGCCTGTGATTTACGTGAGAAAACAGTTATTGACAGATAAGGAAGGACATATTTCTGATTTCATTTTCTTGGACGTGAATTCTACTTTTGAGAACGTGTTCAAAACGACACGGGAGCAGGTCGTGGGTAAACGGTTATCGGAAGCTGACGTGGATAATCAGTTGCTGGATTACATGATGGATAAGGAATCCGGACGGTTGGCTTCTTTTGTTTTCCCCGGGGAAGGCAATGAAACGCGATATTTTGATAAATTGACTTTCCCCAGTACTGAAAAAGGGGTATGGGATGTATTTTTCATTGATCGGACGGATGAATATTTTGCTTCATTGGCTTCCCGGGAACATCAGCGGTCGTTGGAAAGATTGAACCGGCAATATGCTCTGGTACTGGATGCAACCGGATTGATACCTTGGACTTGGGATCTTCGGAAACACACGGTGGAATACAATATTGCCTATATTTCAAATCAATATATTGAAGAGGGGAGCGATCAGAAAATAATGTCGGAAGCGGATAGCCAGTCGCGAGTGTATCCGGATGATCGAGAACTGATTCAGAAGGCGTATGACGATTTGCTAGAGGGACGGGTGGATGTGATAAAAGAAGAGTATCGGGCTTCATTTTCCATCAAGGACCCGGTTTATTATTGGTTCGAGAGTTTTGTTATCGTGGGGGAACGGGATGAATCCGGTCGACCGAGCATGTTAGTGGGAGGTTCTATAATCATTGATGACCGCAAGAAATTGGAAATGGATCTCGTGAAGGCGAAAGAACAGGCAGAAATCTCGAACCATTTAAAATCGGCCTTTTTGGCTAATATGAGTCACGAGATTCGTACTCCGTTGAATGCTATCGTCGGGTTCTCGAACGTGTTGGCGGAAACCGTGGACGAAGAAGAGAAAAAAGAATATATACAGATTATCGAGAGTAATAATACCTTGTTATTGCAATTGATTGGGGATATTCTCGATTTGTCAAAGATAGAGGCGGGGGTATTCGAGTTCGTTTATTCTAAGGTAAATCTTAACCTGTTACTGGTAGAAATGGAACAAACAGCCCGGTTACGTCTGAAGAATGATGCGGTGTCCGTTGAATTCACGGAACGCCTGCCGGAATGTACGATTTATTCGGATGCCAACAGATTGATGCAGGTTATGAATAATTTGATCACGAACGCGATAAAGTTTACCAAAAAAGGATATATCCGTTTTGGGTATAGAATGTTGGACGATGAGAAAATCTATTTCTTTGTTTCCGATACCGGCTGTGGGATTCCTGCTGATAAAACGCGAGAAGTGTTCGGGCGTTTCGTCAAGTTGAATCCCTTCCAGCAAGGTACGGGATTGGGACTTTCCATTTGCGAGAGTATCGTGGTAAGACTGGGTGGGGAAATCGGGGTGAACTCGGTAGAAGGCGAAGGTTCTACATTTTGGTTTACCTTGCCGAAAAATTCGTGTTAAAAGTATTCCAAGAATAGATGAAAAATCAATATTTTATTTACATTTGACCAATATTAAGCTATTGTGCCGTGCGTGAAATTGGAGACGTGAATGAATATTTGGTCAACGGGTTGAGAAATCAATCGCATGAGGTCTTCGAGGTAATCTTTAAAACCTATTATCCCAGCCTCTATAGGTTGGCTTATGCCTATTTGATGAGTAAGAATTTAGCAGAGGATATGGTGCAGGACACTTTCGTGTCCCTTTGGTCTGCCGCACCCTCATTGCCCATGGATACCCGTTTGAAAAGCTATCTCTATTCATCCGTGAAACATGGCTGCCTTGATTATATAAAACATCTGCAAGTGATTGATGCCAACAAGGAGAAATTGGCTGAGGCTTTGATTTTTTCCGGTACGGTGGAGTACGAGGATAATCAAGAATTACTGGACAAGGTAAAACAATGTATGCAAGGATTGCCGGAACAGCAGAGAAAAGTGTTGGAATTGAAGGTTTTCCAAAAAATGAATTACAAGGAAATAGCGCAGGAACTGGATATTACGGAAGAATCCGTTCATACCTATATTAAAAGAGCGTACAAATATTTGCGCGAATCCGTGCCTTATAAAGTTTTGATGATTCTTTTCTGTTGATGCTTATTTTTCCAAATGCTATTTTTTGGGGTGTTATTTTAAAAATATTCACTATATTCGTACCCGAAAAGGCATCGAATATAGATAATCTACCGATAAATGAATATGTGAGAACAAAGCACTTGGATATTCACGTGAAGAGTTTGCACAGAAAGGGGGTGTATCATGACCAGAGAACAAGAATTATTATCCTTATTGGCTCAATTTAAGGAGTTGGGTATCGATAAACAGATAGATTACAATAAATTCTATCTGTATTCTCTTATTACCCATTCGACGGCTATTGAAGGTTCAACGGTCACTGAGATTGAAAACCAACTTCTATTTGACGAAGGTATTAGTGCCAAAGGTCGCTCAATGGCTGAGTTATTGATGAATTTAGACCTCAAAGCGGCATACGAGCAATCGATAGACTTTGCAAAGAGCCATAGCGATATTACGGTTGCGATGCTTAAGAAGCTATCTTCTATCGTTTTGAAAAATACAGGGACAACTTATCAAACTGCTTTAGGTGAATTTTCGTCAGCCAATGGAGAGCTGCGTTTACTGAATGTTACGGCAGGAGCCGGGGGGTATTCCTATATGAATTATTCAAAGGTGCCTACAAAGCTTGCGGAACTTTGTGAAAGTATAAATCAGAGACGAAAAACTCTATCAAAGGCGAATGTTATTGAGTGCTACAAATTGAGCTTTGATGCTCACTTTGATTTGGTAACTATTCATCCGTGGGCTGACGGTAATGGCAGGATGTCTCGTTTATTAATGAATCAGTTACAGTTTGAATTTGAGATTATCCCGACAAATATCAATAAAGAGCGTAAAGCTGAATACATTGAAGCTCTTATTGCTACGCGTGAGAATGATAATATTGAATTGTTCCGTAACTTTATGTTTGATGAACATATCCACAATCTTGAACAAACAATTCGTAATTATCAGGGTTCAATAGAGAACGAAGGCATAGAATCTCGTTCCGATGTCGGTATAAATGTCGGTATAAATGTCGGTATAAATGAACAACGTGCATTAGAGCTTATTCGAATTAATAGTCGAATAACTGCGAAAGAAGTTGCAGGAGCGCTCTCGGTTTCTTTACGACAAGGTGAGCGCATTATGGCGACGTTAAAAGAGAAAGGTCTCATTAGGCGTATCGGCTCTAATAAGTCAGGGCATTGGGAGGTAGTTTTATTTTTTTAGCCAAAATTTTTTGCTCTGCTTGTAGCTTTTGAAATTAATTTGAAAAAAAAGTTGGTGAATTTTGTCCCCCGGTTTCAAAGTGTGTCGTCTTATACATGTAAAGCAAATGATGAATCATGGAAATCGAGTGGGAAAAAATAAAGCGAATGGCTCTCGATGAATCTTCCGAGCGGGAAAAGCAGGAAGTGTCGGAATGGCAAGAGGGGGACAAAGAACGAGAACGATTTTGCAAAGATGCCGAGGCTTTCTACCGGGAAGGGCAGGAGGTGAATGACCCGTCCCGGGAGGAAATTGAAAGGGCTTGGCTTGCAGTGAGGCAGCGGACACGGAAGCGTCGGTTTATATCTCGCCGTGTGATGGGATGGATTGCCGGGGCAGCTGTTGTTGTCGGGGTATTTTTCGGTGTCCGTTTGATGATGGATGGAGAACCGAAAGTATCACCAATGGTTAAGATGACTAAGACAGAGGGGGTTCGCTTGGTGTTGTCTGATGGTACAACTCATGTCGTGAAGACGGGTGAAAATATTACCTTGAAGGTGCCGGGTTTCGAGGTGAAGAACAATGGATTGAAGCAGTTGGAACAAAAGCAGGTGCTAGAGTCTGATAAGAAAGAGATAACCTATAGTGAAGTGATTGTTCCCCGGGGAGCGGAATACCAGTTGACTCTGGCAGACGGTACGCGGGTGATATTAAATTCGGAATCCAGAATTCGTTTCCCCGATGAATTCCAACCAGACGAACGTAGGGTATATTTGCAGGGTGAGGCGTATTTTCAAGTTGCTCGTGACGAAAACTGTCCTTTTCTGGTGGAGGCGGCAGCGGTAACGGTAAAAGTGTTGGGAACGGAATTCAACGTGAATGCTTACCGGGGAGATGATGTTTCAACGACATTGGTTACAGGGCGAGTGAGCGTGGCGGCGGGCTCGGATTCTTTGATATTGAATCCCGGTCAGCAGTGTGTGGCGGGTGGCGGTGCTCTGACTGTACGAGAGGCTGATTTGGTGTCAGTGCTGGCATGGAAGAACGGGGAATTCGTGTTCAAGGATGTGACCTTGGAAGATATGATGAATGAGCTTTCCCGTTGGTATGATATGGAAGTGGAGTACGAATCGGAGCATTTGAAAACCGATCGTTATTATATATACGTGGAGCGGAGCAAGACACTGGAGGAGGTATTGGATAAAGTGGTTTTGACCGGAAAAATAAAATACAAAATACATGGAAAGAAAGTGATTGTAGGACAGCAATAAAAAAAGCAAAAGATGCGCACACATCTCTCGCTTTTAAGGCTGAATTATTCATTAAATAAATTCAAGTACAAAGTTATGCAAAAAAATCGACGAAAATGGTTTGGGACGAGCCCAAACAGAAAATTTATTTTGCTATTGCAAACTATTTTTCTAATCGGCGGGTTGTTATGCGGTGGCAATACCCGTGTATGGGGGCAGGCTGTGCCCAAAGTCAGCCTTGATCTGAAACATGCAACATTCGTGAAAGTTATCGAGAGTTTGCGTCAACAGACGGGATACGAGTTCGTGTTTAACGCTCCGGATGTGGAGCACGTGAAGGATGTGTCGCTTTCGTTGAAAGATGTTTCGTTACGGACAGCGATGGATTCGTTGTTGCAAGGGAAAGGCTTGGCGTATAGTATCACGGGGCAGACGGTGGTTATAAAGAAACAAGCGAAGACTCAATCGGAAGTAAAGATGCTACAAGTCAGCGGTCGTATTGTGGATGAAAAGGGAAATCCAGTAGCCGGGGCTACCGTTGTGATCGTGGGAACGACACAGGGGGTTGCTTCTGATGCTGAAGGTCAATATATCATTGCCGCCAAGCCAGACGATGTATTGAGGGTTTCCTTCATCGGGTATGAAACAAAAGTTGTTGAAATCAAGGGGAAGGAAAAATTGAATATTCGTTTGGTTCCCACAGAGGAGAACCTTGAGGAAGTTCAAGTAGTTGCTTTTGGTACACAGAAAAAAGAGAGTGTGGTTTCGGCAATCACGACAGTGCGTCCGATGGATTTGAAATCATCTAGTAGCGACTTAACAACTGCTTTAACCGGTAAAATTTCTGGAATCATTGGTTGGCAGACTGGGGGACTCCCGGGTGCTTTGACTGAGGAGGAAATGAACACGAAATTCTACATTCGTGGAGTTAGTTCTTCCAATGGGGTGTCCGAGCCTTTAGTATTGATAGATGGGGTAGAATCTTCCCGTTTGGATTTGGCTCGTATGGTGCCAGAAGATATCGAGAGCTTTTCCGTGTTGAAAGATGCTTCAGCAACGGCGATGTATGGTGCCCGGGGTGCGAACGGTGTGATCTTGGTAACCACGAAAAAAGGTGAAGCGGGGAGTGTTTACACTTCAGTACGTTACGAGGCGGTAATGTCTCAACCGACGGATGAAATTGAAGTAGTTGATGCAAAGACCTATATGCGTATGTATAACGAGGCTTTGTTAGCTCGTAATCCGGGTGCAACGCCTGCTTATTCCTTGATGAAAATTGAGCGCACGGGGGATCCTCGTTATCCGTCGTATGTGTATCCCGCCAACGATTGGTATGACATTCTGTTCAAGAATTTCTCGATTAATCATCGTGCTGGTATTAATGTACGTGGAGGTTCGGAAGTGATGCAATACTATGCGTCTATTAACTACGTGAACGATCAAGGTATGTTAAATACTGATAAATTGAACCAGTTTGATGTGAATATCAAGAATTCCACTCTTTCTTCCCGCCTTAAT
Organism: Butyricimonas hominis; assembly: GCF_014287455.1. NCBI lineage: Bacteria > Pseudomonadati > Bacteroidota > Bacteroidia > Bacteroidales > Odoribacteraceae > Butyricimonas > Butyricimonas hominis. Next base: position 286,756 of record NZ_JACOOH010000004.1, on the reverse strand, counting down.
TTGAACGTGGACTTGAGTGCCGGTATTCGTTTGCTGGTAAATACGTCGTACACGTACGACAAGTACCATGGTCCCATGCAAGACATGACCTCGGCGTATCAGTTGGCGTTTAATGCTTCACCCGTGGATTTTGCGGTGACTTATCCTGCTGACGAGGGCCATAACTGGCCTCACTTGCTTTTTGGTAGTATGCGTCAGAATGGCAATCTTGCTAATAATCCTTATGCATCCATACAAAGTGGTTATAACGACCGTAGTCGTTTTAGTTTAACCAGTCGCATGGAATATATCCATAACCTCTCTTCACTCGTGAAGGGATTGGAGTTGCGGGCGAGTGTTTCTTTCTCAAAGTCCGGTTACGAGTATAATATATTTGCAAATAACCCTTTTTATTATTACTTGGACTTGGAAAATGGCGGGTATGATTTTGAAAAAGACGTGCATACCTTAACGGCATTGAATCCCACGGAGGGTAACCGGACATTGCGGAAGCCGGCGAGTGGTAACAATCAAGGTATGTCATCCTCGACACAGTGGGTTTACGAGGGAAGATTGCTGCACACTGCAGCATGGGGTGATCACCAAACTTCACTGACCGCAGTATTCCAGGCACAACAAGGAAATTCGATGCCTGCGTACGAACTTTTTGATAGTTTCGAGACACGTAATTTGAGTTTCTCGATGCGTGGTTCTTACGGTTATTTGGATCGTTATTTCGTGGAAGCTAGTTTTGGTTACAATGGTTCAGAGCGTTTCACCAAGAACAATCGAATGGGCTTTTTCCCGGCAGTGGGAGGTGCGTGGGTTGTGTCGAAGGAGAATTTCATGCAAAATATTAGTAATTGGTTCTCTTTTATGAAGTTTCGTGTTTCATGGGGAAAAGTGGGAAATGACGGTATTATTAAAACACCGCGCTTCGTTTATATGCCGGAAATTAAAACGGCACAATTAGGTAATAAAGATCCTCGTCCCGGGAAAGATGAGTCCTTTGAGCGTAAGAAAGTTGAGAATTATGGCGATCCGGATGTGAAATGGGAAATAGCTGAGCAAATTAATCTTGGTTTGGAAACCCGTTTTTTCAAGGATGTTTTGGAAATTAATGCTGATTTTTATCAGGAAGTGCGCCATAATATTATCGAGAGCAGGGTGACAATACCCGCTCAGGCAGGAGTAGAGGTTAACCCGTTGGATAATATCGGGAAAGTGCGCTCTCGTGGTATAGATTTGTCTGCTAAAGTTCAACATGCTTTCTCCAAAGATCTTTGGGTTATTTTGAATGGAACCTTAACGTACAGTAAAGCTGTTTACAAGGATTTGGAAGAACCGGTAGATAGACCGTGGTATCAATTGAAGAATGGGCACGAGATTTCCCAACCGGTGGGATATATCGCCGAGGGATTGTTCCGAGATCAAGCGGAAATAGATGCTTCGCCTCAAGCAAGTACCGGGGTGATGCCCGGGGATATTCGGTATCGTGATGTCAACCGAGATGGTGTTATTGATATTGAGGATGCCGTGCGTATCGGTTTCCCGGAAACTCCGCGCTTGGTGTACGGGTTCAGTGGTTTCATCAATTACAAGAATTTTGAGTTTAACTTCGCTTTTCAAGGATCCGGTAAACGAGGGTTCTTCATAAACCCGAAAGCGTTGTCTCCGTTCGTGAGCAATCATGCCATGCTGAAGGATATTTACGAGAGTCACTGGACGGAAAAAACGACAGATAATTACCCGTTTTGGCCTCGTCTTTCAGTGACTAATATCGTGGATTACAATAAGCAGGAAGATTGGTACGCGAATGAAACGGATGTACGTAAGTCTACTTATTTTATGCGAGAATGTCGTTTCTTGCGTTGTACTTCTTTAGAATTGGCTTATAATTTACCCGGGGATTTAAACAAGAAATTACGTTTGCAGAATATGAAATTTTTTGCCCGGGTGAATAATCCGTTTTTGATTTCCAATTTTAAAACTTGGGATGTGGAATTGGGAGAGAATGGTTTCAACTATCCGATTCAAAAAACTTATGCCATCGGATTGAATTTTAGTTTCTAATATTTGATAATAAGAATAAAATGAAAAGACGAATATTACTTTATTGGGCACTCCCGCTTTTCTTTCTTGCGTCCTGTGATAGTTGGTTAGACGTGGTACCAGAAAACGATATCGCAACTATTGACACCGATTTTGAAACGTATGCGGGTGCCGATGATTGGTTGAAAAGCTGCTATTTGTTTTTGCAGGACCCCATGAACCCGTACAATAATGTTGCTTTTTGGGCGACAGACGAAATGGTGGCGGATAACTATTTCAGAAACTCGACCAATCATCCGGATGGTATTGATATTCTGAAAGGGGTGCAAAGTGTTCTTGCTCCTCTTGATGATAAATGGTATGATAAGAAATTTTCTGGTAGTACCTCCTATCGGTTTGATTATTACACGGCAATAGTGATGTGTAATCATTTCATCACTCGCGTGGATAACGTGTATAATTTGTCGGATAACGATAAAGAGTTATGGAAAGCCGAGGTGAAAGCGTTGAAAGCGTATTACTATTTTGAATTAGTACGCCGTTACGGTCCTGTTATTATTGTGCCGGAAAACCTTGACCCAAATGCAGACGTAGAATCATTGAAATACCCGCGTAGTCACGTAGATACTTGTTTCAATTATATCGTTCGCCTTTGCGATGAAGCAGCTAAAGTTTTGCCCCCAGGCAGCATGAAGGCAAGCGACCGTCGAGCTTATTTTAACAAAGAAGCCGCAATGGCTCTTAAAGTACGGACTTTGCTTTACGCGGCTTCCCCGTTATTTAACGGTAATACAGATTACGCGAATTTCGTGAATAAAAATGGAGAGCTCTTGTTCTCCGCAACAGTTGAAAAAGCGAAATGGGAACGGGCTGCCAATGCTGCCAAGGAGTTACTAGCTTTGGTGGATGAAGTTGGTGGGGTTTCATTAGTCGAGGGAAGTGTGGCAAACACGAGTTTGCAATCCAAGATGCTCGATATAGAAAACTCTGTACATACGTATAATTTTATGAATGACGAGGTTTTGTGGATGGTGAAGTATCCTATCATGGGTAGCTCGTTGTTGGGGTATGCCCTGCCTGCTTATGACGATGCTTCGAGTCATTCTTTGCAGGGGGCTTGTTTCGCTCCCACGTTGAAGATGGTAGAAATGTTCTATACAGAGAATGGTTTGCCTATCGATCAGGATTTGAGATGGGTGGGGGCAGGTAATCCTTATGCTCTTGATAAAGAAAGCGATCCTAAATACACGGATGTAGTTTCTTTTGACGAACCGGTACTGAATTTGCATCGTCGTCGCGAACCTCGTTTCTATGCCAACATTGTTGCTGATCGTTGTTATTGGCGATTGGGTTCTGCGGACGAGAACTTACATCTGGTGAAAGCTTATCAAGGGGAAGATTTCGGTTTGCAGGCAAAGCGTTTAAACGCACTAGAACCTCAGAATATTACCGGTTATTGGATGAAAAAGTGGTGTGATTCGAGAGGAAATTTGGCTGTTCACGAGGGAGAATTGCAGAGCTTCGGGGCGACACCTTATCCGGTGTTCCGGTTAGCCGAGGTGTATTTGGCAGCGGCAGAAGCGTTGAATGAGTGTGATGCTCCATTTGCGGAAGTTTATAAATACCTGAACGTGGTTCGGAAACGTGCTGGTATTCCGGACGTGGAGGTGGCATGGAGAAATGCCCGGAACCCGGGATTGGTGCAAGACCGGAGCGGTTTACGTGAGATTATTCGTCGGGAGTGGAATATTGAGTTTGCTTTCGAGGGTTATCGTTTTTGGAATGTTCGCCGTTGGAAAATTGCCAATGTAGAGTTGAACGAGCAAGCGTTTGGTTGGAACGTGTTGGGTAATAATGCCAATACTTTCTATAATAATGGCAGACCGATGGTCGTTTATTCGGGAAACAAATTTGTGGCTCCTCGTGATTATTTCTGGCCTATCCGGAGTGAAGAGGTACAAAGAGCGGGATGCGTGCAAAACCTGGGATGGTAATATGGATTATAGAATAATGAATTTAAAATTATGAGAAATATATTATTGATAGTACTATTGATGTGTGGTTTTATCGCCTGTAATGACGATGACGCTGCGTTCGATGTACCGGTGGATTTTCAGTATCTGACTTTCGAGCCGGTGCCGGGTGGAGCTATTATGCGTTATAAATTACCCTCGAACTTGGATGTATTCGGGGTGAGGGTGCGTTATAATGATGCTTTTGGAAAAGAGTTATATAAAGATGGTTCTTATCTTACTGATTCCCTATTATTGGGAGGTTTCACTGAAGCACGGTCGGAAGTGCCTGTTCAGTTGTGTTTCTTTAATCGCAAGATGGTGGAAACGACTTCTATCGAGAAGACTTTCAGCACGAAACCGGCTGCTACCGTGGCGATTTTCGATAAATTGGAAGTCAATCCTTTCTGGGGAGGTTTTAACGTGACCTACCAGAGTCCCGAAACAGTGGATGGCACGATTCACGTGTTTTACATTGGAATGAATCCTACCACGAGGCAATTGGATTCTATATTGATGGGAAGTTATCCTATCGTGGAAGGTGGAGATACGTTGAATTTTGAATTAAAACAAAAAGTTGATCGTTTGGATGTGGTGGTAAGAACGGATGATTACGAGGGACATCGCGTGAAACTAGTTGTTAAAGAGGATGTGCCTAACCTTTTGATGGACACGTTGTCTTACAAGGATGGAGATTTTAAGTTTAAATTCACGGGAAACATCGTGGAGAATGAGCAGTATGGCTTTAGTGAAAAGTATCTTTTTGACGGTAAGAAAAAAGGTGAGGGGTATCGTTCGCATATTTTGAAAGGAGAAAGCCGAGTGTATGATACGTTTATGGCGGGACCTTATGCCTATAGTGAACGCTTTATTTTTGATTTTGGTACGCCGCAAGTGCCAGCAGCCCTTTATGTTTACGCTTTCTTGAATTTAGGTAATTATTACCCCCAACCGGGAAGTGGTGTACTTGGAGAGTTGTGGTGTGGTAACTACCAAAGTCGTCTGCCGAGTAAAGCAAGGGTATATGGCGTGAAAGCGGGCGAAAACCCGAATACGGTTGATTTGAGTGCTTGCACGTTGCTCTGCGATTTCAAGGAGAATAATACATTCAATTACTGGAGAAATTATTCTTGGTGTAAGAATACGGATAACACTTACGGGAGCGGTGAACGTTGTGATGCCTTGACAGATGCGGAGTATGCTGCCAAGGATCCCATCGTGCTAAGGTTGATGTGCAACTACACTAAAGAGGAATTCCAGTATGTAATACTCGTGGTGGAGGATACTTATCGTTCGAATCGTTATAATGCTGATTGGAACGAAAATACAAAGGAGTATGTCACATTTGACGAGATCGATGTAGTGGTACAAGCTAAAACAGAAAGGGAGTAATAATTATGAGAAAATACGCAATTTATGCGCTCGGTATGCTGTTTGCATTTTTTACCGGGAGTTGTAACGAGAGTTTGGAAGATACATATGACGAATTTACCAAGGGAGGAATGATTCGTTATGTGGGTAGATGTTCGAACGTGCAGGTGAAGGCCGGCTGGGAGCGTTTACAAGTGATTTGGAAAAATCATGCTGATGCTGGAATTGAACGGGTGAAAGTTACTTGGCAGTCAGAAAACGAAACGACTCCCGAGGTGCGTTATATCGAGCGTGCGGAGCTGAATCACGAGGGAGATTTGATGGATACCATTTACCTTGAGGGATTGGGTAATTCTATGTACACGGTACGGGTGTGTAATGTGGTTGCCGACGATTCCGAGTCGTTGATTGAGGAAAAGTACGGGCGTCCTTACACGTTTGCTCACGAGGATTTGGGAACTTTCACGCGGGGGATTTCATTCTTTAGCCGTTTGGGAGACAAATTGGCAATCGTGCTTGATCGAGATAACGAGAATATCAGGGAGTTGGAATTGTGCTATCACGTTGAAGGAAAAGATGAAGTGTGCAGATGGAACATCAAGGAACACATGGATGATACGTTATCGTACGTGAGGGGTGGATGGGAACTGATTGAGGAACCCGATAATATGTTTCTTTTGCCTGTGGGGGCGGGAGAAAAAATTGATTTCACGAAGCCGTTATTCATTGAGCGAAGAGGATTGTTGAGCGGTTGCGTGGATACGATTAAATTCGAGCCGATGAATTTGAATTTCGAGGAGAGATTGTGGTCTACGGAGTTTGCTCAATTGATGTTGAAACTTTACGGTAATGGTTGGGAAGAAAAGATGAATGAGGTAGAAATCGTGGAATTGGATTATGATTTTACTTCTTTTCTAGACTTGTTGTATCTCCCGAATCTGAAAAAAGTTATTTTGGGTAAAAACCGTTATATGCAACCCTCTTTCGTGCGTTCGTTCACGAGCACGACGGATAAATATGTGGCTTGTGTAACGTTGGCGTTTTTGCAGGCTATGCGCCCTGGGTTTTCTGTGGAACATTACAATAATCATTATTTTGTTTCTGCTGATTACGAGGCTTATAACAGTGTTGATAAATTTAAAGAACTCGGAAAGATTATGGTAAACGAGTTGGGAACGACTAACTTGAATGCAAAACCGACCTACGAGTCGTGTGATACCACGGGGTGGAAAGTGACTTGCTCTGATACTCTTTGCAATGGTTACGCTGATAATGGTGCGGCTTGGTTGCTTTATGATGCCAAACTTCACTTCGAGGACGATTGGGATGAATGGGACGAGGAGGTTTATTTTGAACCAAGGTGGACGTTGGGAGCCAGTATTGTTACCGTGACCTACGATATGGGAAGAGATAAATCACAAATAGTGAGAGGTTTCAAGGTGAAACAGCCTGAACGGAATCAGAAAGATGACTCGAAATACTTGTTGTCATCTTTGATGATAGAATTTTCTAATGATGGTTACTCTTGGACAAAAGCCACTTATACGGACGGTAGTGCTATTATTGGTAACTCTCCCGCCGAGGAGACCTATATTGTCGTACCTGAAGACTTGTGTAGAGAACCCGTGCGTTATATCCGCTTGACCATGAGTACTCATAAGGTGGATGATCAGGGAGCCTATAATTTGCGTCTTGGTAAATTTATTCCGCTTTCTAAATTGAATTTTTAATATTCTATCCTCTCCTGCTTGTGGCAGGCGGGAGAGGTGATGTTTACTACACGTTGAAACAAGATGTGTTTCCCGTGTTGGCGGGGAGTTTCTTTTCTTGACGAGAATAGAATAAAAGAGAGTTGTATTTTAATAGAATTATGAGAAAAATTTTATTTTTAATCGGTTTGGCGATGCTTTCCGCATTCGCTTGTAAAGCGCAGGATAGCTACCGAATCAGTGGCAAGGTGAGCGGGATGACAGACGGGCCTCTTCTGTTAATCGCTAACGAACGGGAGAAGCCCGATACGCTGGGTTCCGTGACGGTTAAAAACGGCGTTTTTGTCTTCACTGGCAAGGTGAACGCTCCCGTGGCGGCTTACCTCGCTCCTTCTGACGGGAACGGCATGATACCGTTGATTCTCGAGAACGCCAATTTCATGGTGAACGTGAGTGGCAGGGGCGCGATGATACAAGGCGGCAAACAACAAGAATTATTGACCCGTTTCACCCGTATCAGTCAAGCTTTCTTGGCAGAACAAGCCAAGGTAGCGGCAGAGGCACAACAGCCCGGGGCGAACGTCCAAGCCTTGCAAGACCGAGTGAATAAGGCCTACGAGGCATCGGTGAACGCCACTATCGAGTTAATCAAGGCGAACCCCGACGAGTACGCCACGGCGCACGTGATAGCCCTTGGTATCAGCGGTGAAACGGAAGAGGGCTTGCGCTCGAAGTATGACCTTCTCGGGGAAGCTGCCCGAGCCACCGTTCCCGGCAAGCGAATCGCCGCTGCCCTCGAGCAGTACGAGAAACTAGCCGTTGGTGAGGTGGCTCCTAATTTCACCACGGAGAAGCCCGACGGGAACACCTTCTCGTTGCATGACCTTCCCGCCAAGTTGAAGCTGGTGTACTTTTGGGTTTCAACGAACCCTCTCTGTCGTCAGGACAACACCGACCTCGTGAAACTTTACCTGCAATACCGCCCGCTGGGTCTGGAAATCGTCAGCATCTCGCTTGACGAGAACCGTGGTGAGTGGCGCAACGCCATCGGTCTGGACGGCATGGTGTGGACGAACGGCTCGGACTTGCAAGGCTTCGCCTCCCCGATCGCCCGTCTTTACATGGTACACGAACTCCCGGCAACATTCCTCGTTGACGCGGAGAACCGTATCGTGGCGAAAGGCCTCCGCGGGGATGCCCTTCGTGATACGGTAGCGAAATTGTTGAAAAAGAGCAAGAGGAAGTAATCGTGTTTTCATAATTGGTGCGTGCTAGGGGGGGGAGTCAAGAGAAATGGCTCCTCCCTTTTTGTTTATTGTTTTACGCCCGTCGGTGATTTTTTCATGAGGCATAAATTTAATTGTCAATGAAAACAGATTTATCGGGTGTAAGTGCACCTTTGATTGTGTCACCGCTGGTGGCAGATGGCTTGCTTATCCGTCAGGACGAGTATTACAAGAAATATTTTTATGCCGAAATCGTTTGGATAGAGGCATCGGGTAATTATTGCTATTTTCATTTTAAAGATAACTCCCGGATTACCGTGGCGTGCCGTTTGGGTAGCGTGGAGTGGCAGCTACTGGACGCCTATCTTGTTCGTGTACACCGTGGTTTTATCCTGAACCTGCGTTATGTCGACACGTGGGCGGGCAACTCCTTGCGGGTTGGGGAGAGATGGTTCCCGCTGGGGGACTATTACCGGAAAAGCGTGTTGGCTTGTTTCAATATACTGGATACTTCCCGGGAAAACCCGAAAACGGGGAACGAGGAGTAATCGTGTAATTTAATATTCACCGGTCTCGTGGATAAATTTATCGACGGGCTCCGGTGAATATGTTTCAGGTGTTAACACGATACACGAGGTTGGGGAAATCCGATGAATATCCCGTGAAGACGGGGTGTAATCCCGGTGAAGACAGGGAACAAATTCCTTTTAAACTCCTTTCAAACTCCTTTCAAACTCGTTCGGGAAGGTTTTTGAAAAGAGTTTGATGAGAAGGGGAAAGGAAAATGTGAGTTTATTTGTTTATAAGTACGGCTAACCTTCTCACTGTCTTGCCCTTTTTTTGAAAAAAAAGATAGAATTGTTTGGTGGTGAAATATAAAGTTCGTACATTCGCGAGCCAAATTGAATAAAAGTAACTAATTTAAAAGTACTTGTATGCCAACTATTCAACAGTTAGTAAGAAAAGGAAGAACAAAAATCCAGGACAAAAGCAAGGCTCCGGCTTTGGATGGTTGTCCGCAAAGACGCGGGGTTTGTGTTCGTGTGTACACGACAACCCCGAAGAAACCGAACTCAGCGATGAGAAAGGTTGCCAGAGTTAGATTAACCAACGGAAAAGAGGTAAATGCTTACATTCCGGGAGAAGGACACAACTTGCAAGAGCACTCTATCGTTTTGATTAGAGGTGGTCGTGTGAAAGACCTTCCGGGAGTTCGTTATCACTTGGTTCGCGGTACATTGGATGCTGCCGGTGTTAACGGTCGTTTACAGAGTCGTTCCAAGTATGGTGCCAAGAGACCGAAAAAAGGTGCTGCTCCGGCCGCTCCCGCTAAAGGTAAGAAAAAGTAAGAATTAACAGGAGTTGTTTATGGGTTGTTCCCGAAAAGTTGAGTAAATGGTCGTGAGACCGTTGAAGACCGGAAAGGGCAGCGAACGAACAAATTCGTAAACTAGAAGAGATGAGAAAGAGTAAACCAAAAAAGAGAATCCTGTTACCGGACCCGAAGTTTAACGATGTATTAGTAACTCGGTTCGTTAATGATTTGATGGTAGATGGAAAGAAGTCTATCGCGTTTAGAATTTTCTACGATGCTATTGATATCGTGGAAGAAAAAATAGGTAAAAAAGAAGAAAAGCCTGCGTTGGAAATCTGGAAACAAGCTTTGGAGAATATCACTCCGCAAGTTGAGGTGAAGAGTCGTCGTGTAGGTGGTGCTACGTTCCAAGTGCCGACGGAAATCAACCCGATGAGAAAAAGAGCTCTCTCCGTGAAAAATATGATTCTGTTCTCTCGCAAAAGAAGCGGTAGAAACATGGCAGAAAAACTAGCTGCTGAAATCATGGCTGCATACAAGGAAGAAGGAGCGGCTTACAAGAAGAAAGAGGATATTCACCGTATGGCTGAAGCCAACAGAGCTTTTGCACATTTCAGATTTTAATTGAAGGGATAGAAAGAAGATGGCAAAAAGAGATTTACATTTTACAAGAAACATCGGTATCATGGCTCACATTGATGCCGGAAAAACCACAACGACTGAGCGTATCCTGTATTTCACGGGGGTGAACCACAAGATTGGTGAAACTCACGATGGTACGGCTACCATGGACTGGATGGTGCAGGAGCAGGAGAGGGGTATCACCATTACTTCTGCCGCTACCACTTGTTTCTGGAATTATCAGGACCAGCAATATAAAATCAATATTATTGATACCCCGGGACACGTTGACTTTACCGTTGAGGTAGAGCGTTCATTGCGTGTGTTGGACGGTGCTGTTGCATTGTTCTGTGCCGTGGGTGGAGTGGAAGCACAATCGGAGACCGTTTGGCGTCAGGCAAACAAGTACGGGGTTCCGAGAATCGCTTTCGTGAACAAAATGGACCGTTCAGGTGCTGACTTCTTCAAGGCAGTACGTGAGATTCGCGAGAAATTGAAAGCTAACCCGATTCCTCTGGAGTTGCCTATCGGTGCTGAAGAGAATTTCGAGGGAGTAATCGATTTGATCGAGATGAAGGCTTACGTGTGGGAGAATGGATCGAAGGATGCTACAATTAAAGAAGTTCCGGCTAATTTATTAGCGGAAGCTCAAGAATGGAGAGAGAAGTTGGTTGAGGCTGCCGCTGTTCAGGATGAGGCTTTGATGGAACGTTTCTTCGAGGATCCTGATTCTATCACGGTTGAAGAATTGAAAGCCGTGGTTCGTAAAGCCGTTATCGCTATGGATTTCTGTCCGGTGATGTGCGGTTCTTCGTTCAAGAACAAAGGTGTTCAGAATTTGTTGGATGCCGTTATCGCTTATTTGCCGCACCCGCTGGATATTCCGGCTGCTGCAGGTAAAAGACCGGGAACAGAAGAATCCGTGACTTTCGAGATTGATCCTGATGCTCCGCTTTCCGCGTTGGCATTCAAGATCGCGACTGACCCGTTCGTGGGACGTTTGTGCTATACACGTGTTTACTCCGGTAAAATCGAGGCTGGTTCATACGTTTACAACCCGCGTACAGAGAAGAAAGAGCGTATTTCTCGTTTGTTCCAGATGCACTCCAATAAACAACAGCCTAAGGATGTGATCGAGGCTGGTGATATTTGTGCTTGCGTTGGATTTAAAGATATTCGTACCGGTGATACCTTGTGTTCTGAGGAAAATCAAATCGTATTGGAAAGTATGACATTCCCGGAACCGGTGATCGGTATTGCTGTTGAGCCGCTTACGCAGAAAGATACGGATAAGTTAGGTATGGCTTTGGCTAAATTGGCTGAAGAAGACCCGACTTTCCGCGTGAAGACTGACGAGGATTCAGGGCAAACCGTGATTAGTGGTATGGGTGAGCTTCACTTGGATATTATCCTTGACCGTCTGAGACGCGAGTTTAAGGTTGAATGTAACCAAGGTGCTCCTCAGGTTGCTTACAAAGAGGCTATCAACGGAACGGTTGAACACCGTCACGTGTTCAAGAAACAAACTGGAGGTCGCGGTAAATTCGCTGATATCATCTTCAGAATGGAACCGGCAGAAGAAGGAAAAGAAGGTTTGACTTTCGTGAACGAGGTGAAAGGTGGTAATATCCCGAAGGAGTTTATCCCGTCTGTAGAGAAAGGATTCAAGGATGCCATGGTAAACGGTGTTTTGGCCGGATACGAGTTGGTAAGTTTGAAGATTACTTTGCTTGACGGTTCGTTCCACCCGGTTGACTCTGATGCTTTGTCTTTCGAAATGGCCGCTAAGATCGGTTACAAGGAAGCAGCACAGAAAGCGAAACCGGTGTTGTTGGAGCCGATCATGAAACTCGAGGTGGTAACCCCGGAGGAGTACATGGGAGATATTATCGGTGACTTGAACCGTCGTCGCGGACAAGTTGAAGGAATGGAGTCAAGAGCCGGAGCTCGCGTGATCGAGGCCAAAGTGCCGCTTGCAGAGCAATTCGGTTACGTGACCGTTTTGAGAACTTTGTCTTCCGGTCGTGCAAGTTCATCCATGGAGTTCTCGCATTACGCTGAGGTACCGAAGGGCATTGCCAAGGAAGTCGTAGAGAAGAATAACGGTAGAGTAGAACTACTATAAAGATTTTAAATTTTAGATTTTAGATTTTAGATTAATCTTTTAATTTAAAATTTAAAATCTACAATCTACAATTAATAATAATATGAGCCAAAAAATCAGAATTAAGTTGAAATCTTACGATCACAACTTGGTTGACAAGTCTGCAGAGAAGATTGTAAAGACAGTAAAGGCTACCGGCGCAGTGGTAAGCGGACCGATTCCGCTTCCGACTCACAAGGGTATTTTTACTGTAAACCGCTCTACGTTCGTGAACAAAAAGAGCCGTGAACAATTCTTGGTATGCACGTTCAAAAGATTGATCGACATCTACAGTTCTACTGCAGGTACGATCGACGCTTTGATGAAACTAGAGTTACCGAGCGGTGTTGAAGTAGAGATTAAAGTATGATAACGGCGAAAACCTATGTCGTTATTAGAGAGATTGAAAACCTATTTTTAAAAAGAGAAAAAAAGAGATGCCAGGTTTAATTGGAAAAAAAGTCGGAATGACTTCCGTATTCAGTGCCGAGGGAAAAAGTGTTCCATGCACTGTGATTGAGGCCGGTCCATGTGTTGTAACTCAGGTAAAAACTGTAGAGAAAGACGGTTACACAGCACTTCAGTTGGGTTTTGATGACAAAAAAGAAAAACACACAACGAAGCCGCTAAGTGGACATTTTAAGAAGGCAGGCACAACTCCGAAAAGAAAGCTCGTTGAGTTTTCAGGGTATGATGTCGAGTACAAGTTAGGAGATGTAATTGACGTGAAACTGTTCGAGGGAACAGAATACGTTGATGTTGTAGGAACCAGCAAGGGAAAAGGATTCCAAGGTGTTGTGAAACGCCACGGTTTTGCTGGAGTTGGAGAGGCTACTCACGGTCAGCACAACCGTCAGAGAAAGCCGGGATCTATCGGTGCTTGTTCTACACCGTCACGCGTTTTCAAAGGAATGCGCATGGGTGGACAAACAGGTGGTGATAGAATAACGGTTCAGAATCTGGAAGTGTTGAAGGTGATACCCGAGAATAATTTGTTATTGGTGAAGGGTTCTATTCCCGGAGCTAAAGGTTCATACGTAATTATCGAGAAGTAATGGAGTTAAGTGTATTAAACATTGCCGGACAAGAAACAGGCAGGAAGGTAGAGTTAAATGACGCTATCTTCGGGATTCAGCCTAACGAACACGCTATCTATCTTGATGTAAAGCAGTTTTTAGCGAACAACCGCCAAGGAACCCACAAGTCAAAACAAAGAAACGAGATTTCCGGTAGTACCCGCAAGCTGAAAAAGCAAAAAGGTACCGGTGGTGCCCGTGCTGGTGGTATCAAGAGCCCTCTGTTCAGGGGTGGTGGTAGAGTGTTTGGACCCGTACCAAGAGATTATAGCTTCAAATTAAACAAGAAGCTGAAAAGATTGGCCCGTAAATCAGCGTTATCTGTGAAAGTTGCTGAAAATGCAGTTACTATTGTTGAGGATCTCAACTTCGAGGCACCGAAGACAAAACAGATGGTACAGCTGTTGAATAACCTGAAATTAGGTGATCGGAACATCCTGTTGGTGACGAACGAGATGAACGATAACGTTCTGTTATCCGCTCGTAACTTGCAATACTTGGATGTGATGAGAGTTTGCGATCTTGCAACTTACAATATCATGAGAGCTAAGAATCTCGTGTTCGTTGAAAGTTCAGTGCAGGGCCTGAATGAAATGTTCAATCTTAATGAAGAGTAAGACATGCAAGTGATATTTAAGCCCATTTTGTCAGAGAAAATGACAGCATTGACTGACAAGCAGAACAGAGTAGCGTTTGTTGTAAACAAAGCAGCGAATAAATTAGAGATTAAGAGAGCAGTTGAAGCAATGTACAGCGTGACCGTGAAGAATGTAAACACGATGGTGTACCAGGGAGATGCAAAATCCCGTTACACGAAAGCAGGTGTTATCTCCGGAAGAACCGCTTCATTCAAGAAAGCAATTGTGACCTTAGCAGAAGGTGATAGTATTGATTTTTTTAGCAATATTTAATTAAGATGGCTGTAAGAAAATTAAACCCTGTAACTCCTGGTCAGAGACATAAGGTAGCGATTACCTTTGATCAGTTGACTACAGATAGACCTGAGAAATCATTGTTAGGACCGAAGAAAAGAACCGGTGGACGTAACCATTCCGGTAAAATGACAATGAGATATATAGGTGGTGGTCATAAACAAAGATACAGAATAATAGATTTCAAACGCGATAAGGATAATGTTCCGGCTCGTGTTGCAACGATCGAGTACGATCCCAATCGTACGGCGAGAATTGCTCTATTAGTGTATGCAGACGGAGAAAAACGTTACATCGTGGCACCGGACGGGTTGCAAATTGATCAAACCGTGATGAGTGGTGCAGGTGTTGCTCCGGAAGTAGGTAATTCTTTGTTCTTATCTGAAATCCCACTAGGTACAATCATTCATAACATCGAGTTGAGACCGCAGCAGGGAGCCGTGATGGCTCGTAGTGCCGGTTCATACGCTCAGTTAGTGGCGAGAGACGGTAAATACGTTTCTATCAAGTTACCTTCCGGTGAGGTTCGTATGGTGTTGGCAGCTTGTCGCGCCACAGTAGGTACGGTGTCTAACTCCGACCACGCTTTGGAACGTTCAGGTAAAGCCGGTCGTACGCGCTGGTTAGGTCGCAGACCTCGCGTGAGAGGTGTCGTGATGAACCCGGTTGATCACCCGATGGGTGGTGGTGAAGGCCGCGCTTCAGGAGGACATCCTCGCTCAAGAAAAGGCTTGTTGGCTAAAGGATACAAGACTAGAGCTCCGAAGAAGCACTCTAGCAAGTATATCATAGAAAGAAGGAAAAAATAACTGATTAATTATTGATGTTATGAGTCGTTCGTTAAAAAAAGGCCCTTTTATAGATTTCAAGCTAGAGAAAAAAGTATTGGTGATGAATGAGTCCAATAAGAAATCGGTTGTTAAAACCTGGGCTCGTCATTCCATGATTTCTCCGGACTTCGTAGGGCACACTATCGCTGTACACAACGGTAATAAATTTATCCCGGTATTCGTGACTGAAAATATGGTAGGTCATAAATTGGGAGAATTTGCGCCGACGCGTACATTTAGAGGCCATGCTGATAAGAAGAAAAAATAATGCATGGTAAGGTTGAACTAAAGAAGATGTATTAAAATGGGTGCAAGAAAAAGATTAAGAGCAAATCAGAATAAAGAAGCCAAAAAAGAGAAGGCTTTTGCAATTCTTCGCGATTGTCCTACATCTCCTCAAAAAATGAGATTGGTGGCAGACTTGGTTCGCGGAGTAGATGTACAGAAAGCTTTGGATATGCTTAAGTTTTGTCCTAAAGAAGCTGCTCGTAAGGTTGAAAAGCTGTTGCTTTCAGCGATTGCAAACTGGGAACAGAAGAACGAAGGGAAGCGTGTTGACGAAGCTGCCCTGTTCGTGAAAGAGATTTTCGTTGACGGTGCAGGTATGTTGAAAAGACTTAGACCGGCCCCGCAAGGAAGAGCACACCGGATTCGTAAACGTTCAAATCACGTGACGATCGTGCTGGGAAGCAAGACAGCTGTAGAAAACATTACTAAAGAATAGTTACATGGGACAGAAAGTTAATCCAATAAGCAATAGATTAGGAATCATCAAAGGATGGGATTCTAACTGGTTTGGCGGTAAAAACTATGGCGATAAATTGGTGGAAGATTACAAGATCAGAAAGTATCTGAACGCCCGTCTCGCTAAAGCAGGAATCGCTAAAATTGTTATCGAGAGAACTTTGAAACTCATCACTATCACGATCAACACCGCTCGTCCGGGTATTATCATCGGTAAAGGAGGTCAGGAAGTTGACAAGTTGAAAGAGGAGTTGAAGAAGATCACCGATAAGGAAGTTCAAATTAATATCTTCGAGATCAAGCGTCCGGAATTGGATGCCGTGATCGTGGGCAATAACATAGCTCGTCAGTTGGAAGGCCGCGTAGCTTACCGTAGAGCTATCAAGATGGCTATCGCTTCAACCATGAGAATGGGAGCGGAAGGTATCAAAATTTTGATCTCCGGTCGTTTGAACGGTGCGGAAATGGCGAGAGCCGAAATCTACAAGGAAGGTAGAATTCCGTTGCACACGTTCCGCGCTGATATAGACTACGCTCAGGCCGAGGCTTTGACTACCTACGGTCAGCTGGGTATTAAAGTTTGGATTTGCAAAGGAGAGGTTTACGGTAAACGCGAACTGGTTCCGAACGCGCTGGTAAGTGCTCCGAGAGAGAACAACCGTCCGAATAATGCCGGCAAAAAAGGCGGGTTTAAAAAGAGAAAAAAATAGTCTTTTAACTTTTAAACAGATCAAGAGCTATGTTACAGCCAAAGAGGACTAAATACAGAAGGTCGCAGAAAGGGAGAATGAGAGGGAATGCCCAAAGAGGACATGAACTGGCATTCGGATCTTTCGGGATCAAGGCGTTGGAGAACATGTGGATCGAACAACGCCAGATTGAAGCAGCCCGTGTTGCGGTAACTCGTTACATGCAAAGACAGGGTCAGATATGGATTCGTATATTTCCAGATAAACCTATTACTAAAAAACCCGCTGAGGTTCGTATGGGTAAGGGTAAGGGATCTCCGGAAGGGTTCGTTGCTCCGGTTACACCGGGACGTATTCTTTTCGAAGCAGATGGAGTACCTTATGCAATCGCTAAAGAAGCATTGCGTTTAGCGGCTCAAAAGTTGCCCATCGCTACGAAGTTTGTGGTTAGACGTGATTATTCCGAGTAGTCGTTGACTATTTGAATTTCGAAACGAAAAAATGTAAGAGAAATGAAACAATCAGAAATTTGTGAATTAACCACAGAAGAGATAAAGGAGAAGATCGCTACAGAGCAATCGGCCTTGACGAAGTTGAAGATGAACCATGCTGTTTCTCCTCTTGAGAACCCGATGTTGATACGGGCTACAAGAAGAAACATCGCTAGATTGATGACGGAGTTACGCAAGCGTGAATTAAACAAGTAGTAGAAAATGGAAAGAAATCTTAGAAAAGAGCGTACCGGTCTTGTGGTAAGCAACAAGATGGACAAGTCTATCACGGTTGCTGTTCACTTTAAGGAGAAGCACCCGATTTACGGGAAGTTCGTCAGCAAGACCAAAAAGTTCACCGCCCACGATGAGAAGAACGAATGTAACATCGGGGATACCGTGAGAATTATGGAAACCCGTCCCTTGAGCAAGACCAAGAGATGGAGATTAGTTGAAATCATTGAAAGAGCTAAGTAATCATGATACAACAAGAGAGTAGATTGACCGTAGCCGATAACAGCGGCGCCAGAGAAGTGCTTTGTATCCGTGTTCTTGGTGGTACCAAGAAAAGATACGCACGCGTAGGCGATAAAATCGTTGTTACCGTGAAGAACGCCATCCCGAACGGTGATATTAAGAAGGGAACCGTTAGTAAGGCAGTGGTAGTTCGTGTAAGCAAAGAGTACAGACGTCCGGACGGATCTTATATCCGCTTTGATGATAACGCTTGCGTGTTGTTGAACAACGCGGGAGAAATGAGAGGAACTCGTATCTTCGGACCTGTTGCCAGAGAAGTTCGTGAGGGTTATACCAAGATTGTATCTTTAGCCCCCGAAGTACTTTAAGATTTTAGATTTATGATTTTAGATTTTAGATTGAAATAATGATCGGAAGTCTTGAAATCATAAATCGTAAATCATAAATCATAAATAATTTATACGATGAGCAAGAAGTTTCATATAAAGAAAGGTGACTTAGTTCAAGTAAATGCAGGAGAAGACAGAGGGAAACAAGGAAAGGTACTTGAAATGATTCCGGAAAAGCAAAGAGCTATTGTTGAGGGTATCAATCTGGTAAGTAAACATACCAAACCCAACGCCGCTCACCCGCAAGGAGGAATCATTAAGAAAGAAGCTCCAATCCACATCTCCAACTTGAACGTTGTTGACCCGCAAACCGGAAAGCCGACCAAAATCGGACGCCGCCGGAACGCAGAAGGAAAATTAGTGAGATACGCTAAGAGATCCGGTCAGGAGTTGAAGTAAGAATAAATAAAATTGCAGGTTGTTATAGAGCAACTTGCAATTTATGATTTTAATTTGTAGTTTTGCAGCCGCAAAATGAAAATGATATGCCGTGAGGCATTATAACAAATATTATAAATGAAATACGTACCAAATTACAAAAAGAAGTATAGCGAAGAAATTGTACCGACTTTAATGAAGGAGTTCGGATACAAGTCAGTTATGCAGGCGCCCAAATTGGAGAAGATAGTAATCAATCAGGGTGTGGGATCATCCATTCAGGATAAGAAGATCCTTGAGTTTTCAGTGAACGAGATCGCGACCATCACCGGTCAGAAGCCCGTAACTTGTAAATCAACCAAGGACGTTTCTAACTTTAAATTACGTAAGGGCATGCCGATCGGCGTAAGAGTGACTTTGCGTAAAGAACGTATGTATGAATTTTTAGAAAGACTTATTGTTTCCGCGCTTCCGCGTATCCGTGATTTCAAAGGAATCAACAATAAGCTTGACGGAAGAGGAAATTACACTTTAGGAATAGAGGAGCAAATCATATTCCCGGAAATCGTGTTGGACAGTGTTCACAAGATCATGGGTATGAACATCACTTTTGTAACTTCGGCTAATACCGACGAAGAGGCTTTTGCTCTTCTACGAGAATTTGGATTACCATTTAAAAAGAACTAAAAAAAAGCGAAATGGCAAAAGAATCAATGAAGGCCCGTGAGGTTAAGCGTGCAAAATTGGTAGAAAAGTACGCCGCGAAACGAGCTAAATTAAAAGAGGAAGGAGACTACATTGGATTGAGCCTTCTACCGAAAAACTCCAGTCGCGTTCGTTTGCACAACAGATGCAAGCTGACAGGAAGACCGAGAGGGTACATGAGACAGTTTGGTATAAGCAGAATTCAATTCCGCGAGATGGCTTCTGCGGGGCTTATACCCGGAGTTAAGAAGGCTAGTTGGTAATATTTAAAAATTTGAAGAGATGACAGATCCAATAGCAGATTTCCTTACACGCATCAGAAATGCAGTGAAGGCAGGTCATAAAGTAGTGGATATCCCGGGATCAAAGATGAAACGGGAAATGACCAAGATCTTAAAGGAAAAAGGATATATCCTGAATTACAAGTTTGAGCAAGATGGTATCAGAAGCAATATCAAAATCGCTTTGAAGTATCATCCCGAGACGAAAATGCCCGCCATTAGAACATTGACACGTGTTTCAAAACCGGGTCTGAGACGTTACACGAATGTAGAGGACATGCCTCGCGTGCTGAACGGATTGGGTATCGCGATTTTGTCAACGTCATTGGGCGTAATGTCTGATAAAGAAGCTCGCCAAAAGAATGTTGGCGGTGAAGTATTGTGCTATGTTTATTAATAAAAAGGGCGGAAAATGTCACGAATAGGAAAATTACCAATAGATATACCACAAGGGGTTACAGTAACTGTAAATCCTAACAACACGGTCGTGGTAAAGGGTCCGAAGGGAGAACTTTCTCAGGACGTACACGGAGATATGATCGTGAAGGTGGAAGGAACTCAACTTGTTGTTGAGCGTCCGTCAGAAGATAAAGCTCATAAAGCCATGCATGGTTTATATCGTGCTTTGATTCATAACATGGTTGTAGGTGTTTCTGAAGGTTACACGATCAAACAAGAGTTGGTCGGAGTAGGTTACAGAGCGAATGCTGAAGGTCAGGTTCTTGAATTAGGGTTAGGTTATTCACACGGGATCTTCTTGGTGTTACCGAATGAAGTGAAGGTGAGCGTACTCAATGAAAAACGTGCTAACCCGATTATTACGCTGGAAAGTTGCGATAAGCAACTTATCGGTCAGGTAGCGGCCAAGATCCGTTCATTCCGTAAACCGGAGCCTTACAAGGGTAAAGGTATCAAATTTGTGGGTGAAGTTCTTCGTCGTAAGGCTGGTAAATCAGCTAAAGTTTAATCACCTGTAAAAAAGTAATGTTATGGCTTTAACTAAGGTAGAAAGAAGAATAAGAATAAAAAGAAGAATACGTAAAGTAGTCTTCGGAACTGCTGAGAGACCTCGTTTGACGGTGTTCCGTTCAAACAAACAAATCTCTGCTCAGTTGATTGATGATAATGCCGGAAAGACATTGGTTTCAGCAACTTCACTCTGCAAAGAGATTGCTGAAAAGAAAGGCAACAAGACAGAACAGGCACAATTGTTGGGTGCAATGATTGCTGAAAAAGCAAAGGCAGCCGGTATCGAAGCTGTTGTGTTTGACAGAAACGGGTATTTGTATCACGGAAGAGTGAAAGCATTAGCAGATGCAGCTCGTAACGGTGGTCTTAATTTTTAAAAGTAGGCGAGCATGGAACAGAAGATTAATAGTGCAGACTTGGAATTGAAAGACAGATTGGTGGCTATCAACCGCGTAACTAAGGTTACCAAGGGAGGTAGAACCTTCAGTTTCTCTGCAATCGTGGTGGTAGGCGACGAGAATGGTACGGTAGGTTACGGGTTAGGTAAAGCTAACGAGGTAACAACCGCTATTTCAAAAGGTGTTGAAGCCGCGAAGAAAAATTTGATAAAAGTGCCTGTATTGAAAGGAACTCTTCCTCACGAGCAAGAAGCTAAATATAGCGGAGCAACCGTATTTATGCGTCCCGCTTCTTCAGGTACCGGGCTGGTAGCCGGAGGTGCTATGCGTGCCGTATTGGAGAGTGCCGGGATTAAAGACGTGTTGGCAAAATCGAAAGGATCATCCAACCCTCACAACTTGGTAAAAGCTACTTTTGCGGCTTTGAAGTTATTGAGAGATCCCCGAATGATTGCTCAGCAGAGAGGCATTAGTCTTGACAAAGTGTTTAACGGATAAAACTGAATGAACGATGGCAAAGATTAAAATTACACTGGTAAAAAGTAGAAGCGGTAGCGATAAGCGTCAGCTTGGTACTTTGAACGCGTTAGGCCTCGGAAGAGTAAACAGTAGTGTTGAACACGAAACCTCACCCCAGATCATGGGTATGGTAGCCAAGGTTAAACACTTGGTTCGCGTTGAGGAAGTAAAGTAATTGTCGAACCTATTTTAAAGATAGTATACAATGGATTTAAGTAGCTTAACACCGGCTGCCGGATCAACTCACAGAGAGAAAAGAATTGGTCGCGGTCAGGGTTCCGGAAAAGGAGGTACTTCTACAAGAGGACATAAAGGTGCGAAATCAAGATCGGGTTATAAATCCAAGATCGGTTTTGAGGGAGGACAGATGCCTTTGCAGAGACGTGTACCGAAATTTGGCTTTAAAAATATAAATAGAGTAGAGTATAAAGCTATTAATGTAGGGATGCTTCAGGATTTGGCCGAGAGAGAAAATCTTACAGTAATTGAAAAAGACGTTTTGATTCAAGCCGGATTAATGTCTAAGAACGATCTTCTTAAGGTATTAGGTGATGGAGCGTTAACTACTAAGCTGGAAGTGAAAGCTAATGCTTTCTCCGCTAAGGCTATAGCAGCTATTGAGGCTGCGGGCGGAACGGTAGTTAAATTGTAAGATTAAAAATTTGGGCGTTTAAAGTTGTTTTTAAAATAGAATTACTATTTTTGAAGCAACTTTAACAAAACCCAGATCAATGCCTTAAAAGAAAGAACTTATGAAGTTATTTGATACATTAAAGAACATTTGGAAAATAGAGGAGCTCAAGACTAGGATTTTAACTACGCTTGGGCTTATTCTCGTTTACAGGTTAGGAACAGAGATCGTACTGCCCGGTATCGACCCTCATGGCTTGCAGGCCTTGAAAGATCAAACTTCCAGCGGCGTTTTAGGCTTGTTGGACATGTTCTCGGGGGGAGCGTTCTCGAACGCGTCAGTATTTGCTTTGGGTATTATGCCTTACATTTCCGCCTCCATCGTGGTGCAGTTATTGGGAATTGCAGTTCCTTATTTCCAGCGCTTGCAGAAAGAAGGAGAGAGTGGAAGACGTAAGATTAACCAAATCACGCGGTACCTTACTTTGGTTATCCTCGTATTACAAGGTTCGGCGTATCTTACAAACTTAAAAGCTCAGGTGCCTGTAGAGGCTTTCGTGTCTACCGGTTTTTGGCAATTCCAACTTCCCTCTATCGTGATTATGGCGGCAGGCTCCATGTTTGTCCTGTGGCTGGGAGAGAGAATCACGGATAAGGGAATCGGGAACGGTGTTTCGATCATCATCATGATTGGTATCATCGCTCGTTTGCCATTTGCTTTCGTTGCAGAAGTAACTTCCAGAGTGACTCAGCAGGGAGGAGGATTAGTAGCTTTCCTGATCGAATTGATAATATTGTTTCTCGTGTTCTGCGGTTCCATTCTACTTGTACAGGGAACGCGTAAAGTGCCTGTACAGTATGCCAAGAGAATCGTGGGTAACAAACAATACGGTGGTGTTCGTCAATACATTCCGTTGAAGATCAACGCTGCCGGGGTTATGCCTATCATTTTCGCTCAAGCTATTATGTTGTTGCCGGTATCCTTGATTAATTTCTCCAACGCGGAGGGATTGTCCGGGTTTGCAGCGGCATTCTCTGACTTCACCGGGTTCTGGTATAATTTCACGTTCTTTGTATTGATTGTCGCGTTTACTTATTTCTACACGGCGATCACGGTAAATCCGATGCAGATGTCAGAGGATATGAAGAAGAACGGCGGATTTATTCCGGGAGTAAAACCGGGAAGAAAAACCATGGAGTTCCTTGATACGATTATGTCGAGAATCACTCTTCCGGGCTCTATCTTCTTGGGAATTGTGGCTATTCTTCCGGCTTTCGCTCAAATATCGGGCGTGAACCATCAGTTTGCCCAATTTTATGGAGGTACATCTTTGTTGATTTTGGTGGGTGTAGTTTTAGATACATTACAGCAAATCGAGTCTCACTTGTTGATGCGTCACTACGACGGGTTGATGAAGTCGGGACGAATCAAAGGTAAAAATCCTGGCGGACCTGCTGCGTATTAAAGAAAAATATTGTACTTTTGCGGCATGATTTTTTTAAAGACACAGGAGGAGATTGAGTTATTGCGGGAAAGCAACCGATTAGTAGGAAAGACTCTGGGTGAGGTGTCCAAACACGTTCGCCCGGGTATTTCGACTTTAGAGTTGGACAAGATAGCGGAAGATTTTATCCGTTCCAACGGTGGCATTCCCGGATTTCTCGGGTATGGAGGTTTTCCGAACACGCTTTGCATTTCAGTGAATGATGAAGTGGTTCATGGGATACCGTCCTCTCGTTGTTTAGAAGAAGGTGATGTCGTATCCGTTGATTGTGGGGTTGTGAAGAATGGCTTTTACGGGGATAGCGCCTATACGTTTGCTGTCGGGGAGATTAGCGATGAAGTGAAAAAACTTTTACAAGTGACGAAAGACAGCTTGTACAAAGGGATTGGACAGGCAGTAGCGGGAATGCGGACAGGAGATATCGGTTATGCCGTACAATCATACGCCGAAGCGAACGGTTTTTCCGTCGTGAGAGAATTGGTAGGACACGGGGTAGGGAAGAATTTGCATGAAGAACCTCAGGTTCCGAATTACGGTCGCCGGGGACAAGGTTGTAAGTTGAAGGTAGGGATGGTGATAGCCATTGAGCCTATGATAAACATGGGAGCGCGTAACGTGTTTCAGATGGCGGACGGGTGGACGATCAAGACAAGAGATCATTTGCCGGCAGCCCATTTCGAGCACACGATAGCTATCGGAAAAGGAGAAGCTGATATTTTGTCAACATTTGAATATATAGAAGATTAGGAAATTGTAAATTGCAAATTTTAGATTGTAAATTGGGAAATGAAGGGTTAATTTAAAATCTAAAATCTAAAATCTAAAATTGAATTATGGCGAAACAGCCTTCAATAGAGCAAGATGGAGTGATAACGGAAGCATTGTCGAATGCTATGTTTCGTGTCGAACTGGAAAACGGGCATATCATTACGGCTCATATTTCAGGAAAGATGCGGATGCACTATATAAAAATACTTCCGGGAGATAAAGTGAGAGTGGATATGTCCCCTTACGATCTCACGAAAGGTAGGATAACATTCAGATATAAAAATTAAATTGTAGAGCAATGAAAGTAAGAGCATCTGTCAAGAAGCGTAGTGCTGATTGCAAGATTGTAAGAAGAAAGGGCGTTTTATTCGTCATTTGCAAGAAGAACCCGAAATTTAAACAACGTCAGGGTTGATTATTAATTAAGTAAAAACGTAAAAGAGTTTTATGGCAAGAATCGTTGGTGTAGATTTGCCCTCAAACAAAAGAGGGGAAATAGCTCTAACCTATATCTTCGGTATAGGTAGAAGTAGTGCCAGGACCATATTAGAAAAGGCCGGCATCGATTTTGACACTAAGGTAAAGGACTGGAATGACGATCAACTAGCTGCTGTACGTAAGGTCATCAATGATGGGTACAAAGTAGAAGGAGAGTTGAGAACATCGGTTCAGATGAACATCAAACGACTGATGGATATCGGTTGTTACAGAGGAATCAGACATCGTATCGGTCTTCCCGTAAGAGGACAGAGCACGAAGAACAATGCCCGCACGAGAAAGGGTAAGAAGAAAACTGTTGCTAACAAGAAGAAAGCAACTAAATAATTGATAAGAGATTGAATTATGGCAAAGAAGTCTACATCTAACAAGAAACGGCTAGTTAAAGTAGAGGCCGTGGGACAAGCACACGTTCATTCATCTTTTAATAACATCATTATCTCTATGACGAACGCTAACGGACAAGTTATCTCTTGGTCATCGGCAGGTAAGATGGGATTTAGAGGATCAAAGAAAAACACCCCTTATGCAGCCCAGACGGCAGCTACCGATTGCGGTAAAGTTGCTTTCGACTTGGGTATGAGAAAAGTTAAGGTATATGTTAAAGGACCGGGTAACGGTAGAGAGTCTGCAATTCGTGCGATCCACGCTTGCGGTATCGAGGTTGCCGAGATCATTGACGTTACGCCGCTTCCGCACAATGGATGTCGTCCTCCGAAACGGAGAAGAGTGTAATTAATATATTGGGTGTAATTTTAAAAATCAAATAGAAATGGCTAGATATACAGGACCTAAGTCTAAAATAGCAAGAAAGTTTGGTGAGCCCATTTTTGGACCGGATAAAGCGTTAGAACGTCGTAACTATCCTCCTGGACAACACGGAATAGCTCACCGTAGAAAGAAGATTTCCGAGTACGGAACTCAATTGAAAGAGAAACAAAAAGCCAAATATACTTACGGTTTGTTGGAAAGACAATTCCGTATCTTGTTTGAGAAAGCCGAGAGTAGTAAAGGTGTTACCGGTGAGGTATTGCTCCAATTGTTGGAGTGCCGTCTGGATAATATCGTTTACCGTTTAGGAGTAGCTCCTACGCGTGCTGCTGCTCGTCAGTATGTATCTCACAGACATATCACCGTGAACGGTAAAGTATGCAACATCCCGTCATGTCGCATTCGCCCGGGCGATGTTGTAGCTGTCAGAGAAAAATCCAAATCTTTGGAGGTGATCAATGATTCACTGAGAGGAAATAGAAGTAGCAGATACTCTTGGTTAGAGTGGGATGCTGCCGCTATGAGTGGGAAACTACTTAATGTACCGGAAAGATCAGATATCCCGGAGAACATTAAAGAGCAGTTAATCGTAGAGTTATATTCTAAGTAGTAAAATAAAAATATATATGGCAATATTAGCTTTCCAGAAACCGGACAAAGTAATCATGCTTGAATCAACGGAAAGATTCGGTAAATTCGAATTCCGCCCGTTGGAGCCAGGTTACGGCATCACTATTGGTAATCCACTACGCAGAATTTTGTTGTCTTCTTTGGAAGGCTTTGCGATTACCGGTATTAAAATTCAAGGTGTAGATCATGAGTTCGCGACGATCCCCGGTGTCATCGAAGATGTGACCGAGATTATCTTGAACTTGAAACAGGTTCGGTTGAAAAGAAAAGTGGAGGACGTGGAGTTTGAAAAGCTAACCGTTACTGTTTCCGGACAAGAGACGTTTGCTGCCGGTGCTATGAACCAGTTCCTGAAAAGCTTTGAAGTTTTGAATCCGGAATTGGTGATCTGTAACATGGATACAGCCACGAGCCTTGAGATAGAATTAACCATTCAGAAAGGACGCGGTTATGTTCCTGCTTCAGAGAACATGCCTGCAGACGCTGAAATCGGGGTAATTCCTATCGATGCTATTTACACGCCGATCAAGAACGTGCAATACGAAATCGAGAACTACCGCGTGGAGGGTAAGACCGACTACGAACGTTTGGTGTTCGAGATCGAAACCGACGGTTCTATCAACCCGACGGATGCGTTGAAAGAGGCGGCTAAAATTTTGATCCATCACTTCATGTTATTCTCTGATGAAAAGATTACTCTCGAAACAGAGGATAAATATGGAAACGAAGAGTTCGATGAAGAGGTATTGCACATGCGTCAGTTGCTGAAAACAAAATTGGTGGACATGGATCTTTCCGTTCGTGCACTTAACTGCTTGAAGTCGGCTGAGGTAGAAACTTTAGGGGAGCTTGTTCAATTTAACAAGAACGACTTGTTGAAGTTCAGAAACTTCGGTAAGAAGTCCTTGACCGAGTTGGAAGCCCTTCTGGAGAACAACAACCTTGAATTCGGTATGGATGTTGCCAAGTATAAATTAGACAAAGAGTAAGTAAGATGAGACATAATAAGAAAGTTAACCATTTGGGTAGAACTAGCTCGCACAGACACGCGATGCTTTCTAACATGGCTTGTTCTTTGATTCTTCACAAGAGAATCCGAACGACAGTTGCTAAGGCTAAGGCTTTGAAGGTCTATGTTGAGCCGCTTTTGACTAAGGCCAAAAACGACACGACTCACTCTAGAAGAACCGTGTTCTCTTATCTTCGTCGTAAAGAAGTTGTTGCTGAAATGTTTAGTGACATCGCGGAGAAGATTGCTAACCGTCCGGGAGGTTACACCCGTATTTTGAAATTGGGTAACCGTTTGGGTGATAACGCGGAAATGTGTATGATCGAATTGGTTGATTACAACACGACTTACACGGAAGTGAAGAAAGAAGAAGTGAAGAAAACGACTCGTCGTAAGAGATCTACTTCTGCCAAGAAAGAAGCCGCTCCTGTTGCTGAGGCTGCTGCTGAAACTCCGGTTGAAGAAGCTCCGAAGACAGAGGAGGAAGCTCCCAAGGCTGAATAATTTGAAATTCAGATATAAAGAAACCCCGGACGTGAGTCCGGGGTTTGTTTGTTTGTTACAAACTAAAATTCCTCTTCTATGCCATTCATTTCATTCTGTTGGCGTTGTTGTTTTTTGGGGGTGGCTTTCATGTTGCCGAAATTGTAGCTTAGGGTGAAGCGGAATACTTGCCCTTTTCTCCAGCTATCGCTATCTTGACGGAAGCCGTTGCCGGAGGTGACACTATGCCAGTTGCGGGAATTAAGGATATCCTGTACGTTTACGCTGAAAGTAACTTTCCGGTTGAAGAACGATTTCCGGGCACCGAGATCTATGCTGTAATTGGATTTCCGGTGTCCTTGGGCAATGATCCGTCTCGAATTATAATTCCCCGTTGCCTGTAGGGAAATAGCGTAGGGAAGCATGGCATTGGCGATCATTTTGGCATTCCACGAGAAATTATCATCTTTTTCCCCTGTTACCGGGGTGTCGGTTCCTTCCGGCGTGTACGAGAAGCCGTCCAGCTTGTTGTAATAGAGATTCATGGTGGTCGTTATATCCAGAAAGCTGAAAAACTTGTTCTTTGCCACGATTTCGGCTCCGGTGGACGACGATCGCGTGATATTGGCGGAAGTGCTTTTCATCACGTCTCCCTCGCGGTAGCGGATACGTTGGATGACATCATCCGTGTTCCGATAGTACGCGGAAAGTGAAAGCGTGTGTTTTTCCCAGTTCTTAATGTAGTTTACCTCGAAGGAGTTGGAGAACTCCGGATCGAGGTACGGGTTGCCATACGAGATATTGAGCGAGTCAGTCATGTTCACGAACGGGTTTAGCTGCCATCCGCGGGGACGGGAAATGCGACGGGTGTAATTTATTTGTACTTCGTTGTCTTTCGGCAGGCTGTACGAAAGAAATACACTGGGGAACAGACTGAAGTAGTCATTTTTGTAAGGTTTCACCTCGCTCCGGTGTTCCCCGTAACCCAATGATTTCGTTTCGGTATCCGTGTATTCTCCCCGTAACCCGACTTGTACCCCGAATTGGTTTAATTTGGTCGAATACGTGGCATATAGAGCCTGTATATTCTGGTCGTATATGTATTTGTTGAACAATAGTTCGTCTAGCACGGCAGATGCTTCCGTTGCCCCGGAATAGGTTTCCACGGGACTTTTCCGGTTGCTGAGCGAGCCTTTGTACCCGGCTTCCACTTTACTGTCTTCGCTGAATTTATTTACATAGTCCACTTGAAATTCCCATGATTGGCTGCGGTTGTCGCTTTCCTGTTGTTGCCATGAAGCGGTTTCTTTTCCTTCCGGGTAAAACGAGTGTTGCTTGTACGTGTCCGTACCGTCCGATTTCCACAAGTCCCATGAAGCGCGGGCGGTGATGTTGCTGTTTTTATTGAATTCGTGTTTATAGTCCAGATTGATATTATTGCCGTTCGACGAATTCTTGGAATGCGTCAGTCGTTCGCTCGTGGTGAAAGATCCTGGCACGTTGCTCTCGTAACGGATCATATTGTCCGATTTCCGATCCCCGAAGTGCGCGAATGCTTCCAGACTCAAGTGATCCTTGGGGGTAAAGTTATAGGTAATTCCCGCGCGGACGAATACCGAGCTACCGTTCCGGTCACTTTTTCCTTTCTGGTTCAAGTAGGAAACGGGGTTACCTGCTTCGTCCGTGTTCGTGCGGTTGGTATTGTCTTCCCCCTCCGATTTCCTTTGCCGGTATCCGGCGTTCAGGTAGGTTTCCACTTTGCCGCTATTGTAGTTTATATTGGCGCTGGCATTATAGCCGCCCTGTGTATCGGCTCCGGTTTGTATGCTTCCGTAATAGCCTGCTTTCCGGTCTTTTTTTAGGATAATATTGATAATGCCTGATGTCCCTTCCGGGCTGAATTTTGCCGAGGGATTGGTGATTAGTTCTATCCGTTCGATACTTTCCGCCGGAATCTGCTCAAGTATCTGTGCTTGGTTATCCGCGGTCAAGCCGGATGCTTTCCCGTTAATCCAGATCGTCACGCTGGAATTACCCCGCAGGGAGATTTCCCCCTCGTTGTCCACTTCCACGGAGGGAATATTGCCGAGAATATCACTTGCCGATCCTCCCGCTTGAGAGATGTTAGAGGCCACGTCAAAAACCTTTTTATCAATCTCGAACCTCATTTGAGCGCGTTGCGCGACTACTTGAACTTCGCTGATTGCTTGGGCATCTTCCTCCAGAAGGAGGTTGCGCAGGTTGATATTTCTCTCTTTCGAGGAGATCGTGAACTCCTTTTCCAGCGTCCGATACCCGATATAGGATGCGGAGAGAATATAAGTACCGTTTTTAATTCTACTCAAGTGGAACACTCCGGTGGAGTCGGTCACTGTTCCCGTGACTAACGTTTTGCCGGAATCTTTTGTCCGGATACTTACGTTTACAAACTCTAGGGCTTCTTTTGTCTTCGCGTCGATAATCTTCCCCTTGATACTTCCCGTTTGTCCGGTTTGCGAGAACACGGCAGTGCCCAATAAGACAAGGAAGATAGTCAAGACGACATCTTTCATTTTACTCATACACTTTATACACAATTTTGAACATTCCTCGGAGAAAGACAAGTCAATTTTAGATTTTAAATTCTAAATTTCAAATCGCTTGTATCCTTGATCTTCCTCCGTGACAATAAGACAAATTTAATCGGAAAAGGTTTATAATGTCCTTGAAGTTTACTCTATACCTTTCTTTTTTTACGTTAGAAGAGATTATTAAAATAAAAAATTTCCCAAAGTGAAGATAGTGACTAGCTCTCCGTCTGCTTCGCATCCACCTCCTCTATAAACAGAGGAGGTGCTGGAATACAGTCTTGAACGTGGAAAAAGAGGTATATAGAGAGGAACTGTTTATAGTGGAGGTTGTGGTAGTGGTTTTATTCAGAAGTGATGTTCTCGATAGATTCTTGACTTTATGCATTTTATAAACTTTAAAAACTTTATAAACTATTTCGGGTGACTTTTTCGTTTGTTTTACGTACCTTAGTCACAACAATTTATTTACCAACTTTTTAAAGTAAAGAAGAATGTACATTACTGAAGTTATAGGAAGAGAAGTGTTGGATTCCAGAGGGAACCCGACAGTAGAAGTAGATGTTCTTTTGGAATGTGGAGTGATGGGACGTGCTGCTGTGCCGTCCGGGGCATCCACCGGAGAACATGAAGCATTGGAATTGCGTGATGGTGATAAAAAAAGATATGGCGGTAAGGGTGTGACCAAAGCCGTGAATAATGTAAACACGGTGATTGCCGATGCGTTGTTGGGAATGGAAGTGACGGATCAAGTCGGTATTGACCGGACGTTGCTTGAACTTGACGGAACCCCGACCAAGAGTAATTTGGGCGCCAATGCTTTGTTGGGCGTATCTTTGGCTTGTGCCAAGGCTGCTGCCAATGCTTTGGAGATGCCGTTGTACCGTTATATCGGTGGGGTAAATGCTAAAGTTTTACCGGTTCCGATGATGAATATTATTAACGGGGGGTCTCATTCCGACGCTCCGATTGCTTTTCAGGAGTTTATGATTCGTCCCGTGGGGGCGGAATCTTTCCGTGAGGCTTTGCGTATGGGCGCCGAGGTTTTCCATAGTTTGAAAAAAGTACTTCACGATAGAGGATTGAGTACGGCTGTCGGCGACGAGGGTGGTTTCGCTCCCGCGTTGAAAGGGACAGAGGATGCGTTGGAATCTATTATAAAGGCTATCGAGGCTGCCGGGTACAAGGCGGGCGAGGATGTAATGATTGGTTTGGATTGCGCTTCTTCCGAGTTCTACAAGGATGGTATTTATGACTATTCCAAGTTCGAGGGGGCCACGGGTGCCAAACGTACTTCCGCGCAACAAGTGGATTATCTGGAAGAGTTGATATCCCGTTATCCGATCGATTCTATCGAGGACGGAATGAGCGAGAATGACTGGGATGGCTGGCAATTGCTGACAAAACGTATCGGTGACCGTTGCCAATTGGTAGGTGATGACCTGTTCGTGACCAACGTGCAATACTTGAAGAAAGGTATTGATATGGGGTGCGCCAATTCTATCTTGATTAAGGTAAACCAGATCGGTACTTTGACCGAAACGTTGGATGCTATCGAGATGGCTCATCGCGCAGGTTACACTTCGGTGACTTCACATCGTTCCGGGGAGACGGAGGATGCCACGATTGCCGACATCGCTGTTGCCACGAACTCCGGTCAGATCAAGACAGGTTCATTGAGCCGTTCCGATCGTATGGCAAAATACAATCAATTGCTTCGTATCGAGGAAGAATTGGGTGATAGCGCTCAATTCCACGGTCGTAAGTTTTCTAAGTAGATTACGAATTTTATAAAATAGTGAAAGTGTCCTGATGAAGGGCACTTTCACTATTTTTATCGTGTAACTTGCCATTGGAGATGGTGAAAAATAATGGCAGATGTGAATAATGGAAAGATATTTTTCTTAAACTTGTTGTTTAAATGTACAAGTGTGTTGCAATAATCGTGTGTTATTGTAATGATTATCAATCTAAATAGCAAGAATTATGAAAAAGTATTTAGCTGAAATGATCGGAACGATGGTTTTGGTGCTTATGGGATGTGGGAGTGCGGTGATTGCCGGAAGTGAGATCGGTTTCTTGGGTATTGCGTTTGCATTTGGTTTGTCCGTGTTGGCAATGGTTTACACGATTGGTAGTATTTCCGGTTGCCATATCAATCCGGCGATTACGTTGGGTGTGCTCTTGGCGGGACGAATGAGTGGCAAAGATGCCGGTATGTATATGTTGTTTCAAGTCATCGGTGCCCTTATCGGTTCGGCGATTCTTTACGTGATTTCTTCCGGAATGGGATTGGAAGGAACAGGTGCGAACATGTACGGGGAAGGTAACGCGGTGCCTGCTTTCGTGGCGGAATTTGTCTTTACCTTTATCTTTATTCTGGTTGTACTGGGGTCTACCAGTGCCAATGCACCTGCCGGGTTTGCCGGGCTGGCTATCGGTCTCGCGTTGGTGTTGATTCATATTGTTTGTATCCCCGTGACGGGAACATCCGTGAATCCGGCAAGAAGTATCGCTCCGGCGTTGTTCGAGGGTGGTAAGGCGTTGAGCCAATTGTGGCTGTTTATCGTGGCTCCTTTCTTGGGTGCTGTTTGCGCTGCCGGGGTATGGAAATATTTCGAGTGCCAGAAATGTAAATAAGATCAATATGTGATTTGATACGAAAAGTTTTTAGGGCTATAACCCTAAAAACTTTTCTTTTTTAGATACTTTTTAGGGGTATAACCCTAAATCAGTTTCTCCTGTCCCATTGTCGTTTAAGCCAAGCGACGATGATGGAACTTAGTACACCGCCCAACAGGCTGACCGTTCCCGCGATCAGACTGTCTGCTATTTGCGAGAGAAAGGTGTTGATGCTGAGGGTGAAGAACATGCCGGTAAGAAAATAATTCATACAATTGAAAATTGAAAATTGAAAGTTGAAAATTGAAAATGAAAAATTCCGGCCGCCCGAGAGCAATGCCTGTGCGGCCGGAATCTGAAATCTAAAATCGTAAATCACTGAATCAATAAGCTGTCGGAAGCGCTTCTACCGTTTTTCGTGGTGGCGAAGCAATAGACATGGACTTTTGAGGCATCCCAGTCTTCCGGGAGGGCGTAGCTGGTGCTGCCGCTTTCTCCCCGGTCACGGAGTGCGACCAGTTTGGTGCGGTTCATGGTTTCCTCGAGCAAGACGGCGTACACTTTGTCATTCGGGAGGGCAAAACCGTCTTCGCTTTCTTGTGTTTCTTGCATGAACGAATACTTTTTCGTCTCTTCGGTGTACTCCGCGCTTACTTTGGGAGGGTAGAGCATACCGTTTCCCAGCAATAAATGCTCGTAGTCGATCGTGGTGTTATACTTTTCGTCAACCACGATAGCGCCCATGTTGGCGGCGGTGAAGGCATTCGAGGGTGAGCCTTTGCCGATTCCCGCGAATCCTTTCCGGATGACGGGCAGCGCTCTCCGGACGATTGCCGTTAAGGCTTTCATTCGGGCTCGCTGTGCCAGTATTTCCGGGGTTTTGACATCTTTGCGGGCGAAGATTTTCGCCTTTGCAATGTTTTGTTTGTTCACGTAACATGTGGTTACGTTACCTACTGAGTTTCTGATTTTTCCGAGTAAATAGGAATTGAATTTTGCCATAACTTAATAATTGAAAGTTGAAAATTGAAAATTGAAAATGAATTTTGCACCCTTTGCATGGATCCGATACATCGGATGCAAATTTTTTAATATTGAACCTGTAACTTGTTACTCGCTCCTGCCGAGTAACAAACTCTCCAACGTGATCTCCGGGAGTGCGGGACCCGGATCGAGTTTACGGGAGGTGATGTCCGAGTGGTGCAGGATGTGGTAGATGGGGTACGCGGAGATTAGCAGGCGACATACTTGGCGCAGGGTTTCAACTTGTGCGTCGGTGTATTTGTGCCAGTACGTGAGTTTGTCGTTCGCGTAGTCCGCGTAGACCTCGGAAGGCATTACTTCCACCCCACATTCGGCGAAAAAACGTTCGCCTTTTCTTTGCAGTTTTCCGAGGTTGTCGAGTTCAATGCCGATAGAGAAATGATTGAATTCGGCACGTCCCCGGTAGTAGCTGCGCCCGGCGTGCCATGCCTCCACGTTGAAGGGCACGAGTTGGATGAGCTCCCCGTCACGGGCGATCACGAGGTGGGCGGATGCTCCCACGTCGGGGCGGCAAAGATAAAGTGCTGATGATAGGGCGTTTCTGCCTGCCGTGTAGTGTAAGACGATGGTGTCCGGGTCTTTCAGCAATCTGGTATTTTTCGAGCAAGTCAAGTGAACTGCATGGCAGTCTACAAGACGATGGTTTAGTATGTCCACGGTAGAAATTTAGAATTTAAAATGAATTATTCTGTGATTGTCGATTCAATGATTTTGTGATTGCAAGGGAACGTTGTTGGTGTAACCTCAATCGTAAATCATAAATTAAAACCGGCGTCGTTTCCGGGTGATGGTTTGTAAAATTTTTTCTCCGCCGCGTCCGATGACATAACCGCCAAGACCGATTTCGAGCAAGTCCCAGAAACGGGAGGTGTCAGCGAGGATAGGCAGGCTGACGAATGTGCCCGTGAGGATGATGGTCGCGAATGTCAGCATCACCAAGGGGCGCCACGAGCGTTGCAACCAATTGCCCCGGGCTTCTTCCCGGAGTACCGAACTTTGTTCTTCTGCCAGTTTTTCGACGTGTGTCCGGAGTTTTTCAGTCAGTTCCGCTTCCAGTTGTCTTTTTTCTCTCGCGGGGAGAGTCAGGCGGTCTACTGTTTCGCCAATTGCGTTGATAAGTGTTGTTAAAGGTTTCATCATATCTTTGTTTTTTTGTCGGGACAAAGATATAGCCATGATTTTCCTTTCCCGTTACGGGCGATATGTGGATGTTGGGGGATATGGACAGTGTAGATTATCATACTAAAGGCATCGAATTCGATGCCCTTAAAATTTATTCCACTAACAGTCTTTCGATATCTTTCAACCGGTAGTAGGATTTTTTGCCTACTTTCCGGGTGGGGATGTTGTATTTTTTGACGTGTTTGTAGAGGGTGTTGGGTTGGATGTTCAGTATTTTGCACACTTCCGTCGAGTCCACCCATTCGGAGTGTAGCCGGGCGGGGATTTTCTCGATGGTGAGGATGAGTTTGGCGATTTTGGCAGTCAGGAGCGATACTGCTTTGACGAGAGCGACGATGGCTTCGATTAAATTGATGTTTTTCATGATATTTATTTTTTTGTTATTATAAAAATAGTCCGTTGCCACTAGTGAAGGTTCACGGGCGGTACGTGGATTTTGGTATTTTTCGGAAGGGGATGTGTGGGGTGAAGGACAAAAAAGTCCGCCATTCCCGGGGGAGGGCGGACATGAAAGGGGTGGAACATCGGGTGTTATTGTCGGTTGCAATCTTTTTGTTCGATATGGTCGAGGTATATTCGTTTTATTTTGTCCAGAAAGGTGGTTGGGTTCGGTCGACTTTTGACGTGACTCATGAGGGTGTCGTAGTCTTTGTTTGGGGGGAGGTTCCATGCGCGGCAGAAGTAGTGGATGAAGTCTTTCTTTCGCCATTCTTCACGCGTGCATCCGGCGATGCCCGTGTCGAAGAGGAATGATAGCATCTCGGCAGCTTCCGATTCGGTGACGTTTAGGCATAGCGGCGAGGGAGGGACGGGAGGCAGCCCGTTCGTCCACCCGTGTAAACGGAGGTAGGCATCCTGTACCACCCGCAGGTAGTCGTCCGCGCGGAAGCGGGTGGGAGTGTCCAGTTGTTCCGGGGGCAGGGGAACACCGTCTTTCGTCACGCGCAGGAAACGGTGGGTGTAATGCCCGTTGCGGAAGGTGATGGTGCCTTTCATGTCGAGCAGGTGTTGCTGTACCATGGAGAGTATCATCTTGTTGTTGGCGGCGGCGAGCACGGTTTGGCAGATGGCGCGGGTTACGATGGCTTCTTTCTTCAGCAATAGCTTGTAGAGTTCTCCCGGCGATGTGGTGCCGTTGAAACGGAGTTCCGCGGGGGTGTTTCCCGATAGTTCGATGTCGGCGGTCGCGAGAGTGGTGATATAGTCGGTGATGTATTCTTCTTCGTTCATGGGTGTTCGTATTTTGTTTTGATATTAATCGTTCAATTTGATGTAGGTGTCCGGGGTGTAAGCGTCGCCCTCGCGTGAAATGAAATAACAGTAGAGATGTGTCGCGATGCCGGGAGTGTTTTCCGTGGTGAAGGTGGCTCGCTCGTCGTCGCGGCACACGGGTAGCGGATTGACGAACCGGATGGTGAACGACCGGTTCTCGTTCAGGTATGCCACCGCGAGGCGGTCGGTGTTCCGCGGCGATTGTTTTCCGGCGTGGTTTTTCCACGTGAGGGTGACCGTGCCGTCGGTGTTGCGGGTGGCAATTATGTTGTCGGCAGTCTTGAGTCCGCTCGCCGGGCAGAGCGTGAGGCGCGAGAAGTCGCTGATTGTGCCGTCGGGCAGGAATACGCCCATGTTGGTTTTCAAGTAGAGCGAGTAGCCGGATGACGCGGCGGCTTTGTCGGCGGCGGTTCGCCATGCGTCCCGTAGCGGGGTTTCCCGCAGGCGTTGGTAGAAGCGCACGCAGGCGGTGAGCCGGTTCCGGTTGGCTTGTTGCTCCGGCGTGTTGGCGTCGCGGTATTCGGTAGGTGCCGTGCGGATGCGGTACTGTTGTTTCACTTTGTAGATGATAAAATTTCCGATTTTTCCCCGTAGGGTTTCTAGTAAACTCGATTCGAATGTTGCCATAGTTCGTGATTTTAAATGAATATTAATCCGTCAGTTAGCGTGGAAATAGGCGGGAGAAAGACCGGAACGCGAGGGGCAACCCCGCTGTATCCCCGGTGTCCGTCCGTGTTCCCCGCGTTGGCGGGTGGTCGTGTCACGTTTGCAACAAGGCGGTGAATCGAAGTTAATCGCTTATCACCCCTTTTTCTCTCCTTTATTTCCCCGGCTTCTGTCCGGTGGTTTTGTCGGGATAAAGGTACGCCGTGCCCCGCGGGGCGCCGTTGCGGGTGATACGTGGATATTGTTTACCTTCGGTAAGTTGCAGGTTGCATTTGCCTTCGGCAAGTTACAGGTTACAAGTTGGAGAGGAAACTGTCCCCACCCCGGGGTAAATACCCGGAATTTCGGGACAGTTTCGTTTTCCGCTTGTAATTTGTCGCGGGTGGTTAATTCACCGTTGACGTGTTTCTTCCCAATTGGATAAGGCGATAGGTTTTTTCTATCGGTTTACCGTTGTACGTGGTGACGGTGAATTCCGTTTCGCGCGGACCGCTCTTGCCAGACGAGTAAACCGGGAAGGGTATTTTATACTCGTGTCCCCAAGAGCTTTCCAATAAATATAAACTTCCGGAGAGTGGTTTTGACCACCAGTCGCAATTTTCTCCGAATTGCACGATAATGGGTTTGATGGGCTCCGGTGTGCCGCTTGCGCTAGCTGCAATACCGCGGATATTGAAGATAATATCGTCGGCAGTCAGACCGCTACCCGCGATAATGATGGTGCTTAGGGTTTCGTCGAACTTTATCTTTCCTTGGTTCACGAGGTCGTTGTTCAGCACTATCTCGTGAGTGGGGCTGAGGATTGTTTTGTCAACGGTTCCGCTTTGGATAATGGTGACTTCTCTGGTTGCGAGTCCACTTCCCCCCGGTATCCATCTTTGCGTCACGACTACTTGGCGCTCGGGTTTCCCTATGTTGTCGGTGATACTGGTGCCGTGGAGGTCTTCTACTTTTTTATTGAAGAGCCACGTGCATCCTTCCGGGATAATGAGGTCTGATGCGCGCATTATTGCAAGGTCAATACCGAACGGGGGCAGGTGGAATACAGGCGACTCGCTTGTGATATTCATGTCCCATATGCTACCTAAGAGGGACTTGTTCATGTGTGCCATGTCGGTATATTCCTTGTACACGAGGTACTCGTTGATAACCTGTTTTTTGTTCGCGGCATCGTACGTGATGATTGACAAGTTTACCGTGAGGGGACGTGTTCTTTCGTCGGCGGTTTTGTCGGTAGCTTGAAGCTGGTAGGTCATGGGGGTGGTGGCGGTGTTCACCACTTTCAGCCAGTTGCAATCGTCCGGCAGCACGATGCCGATGGGCTTGTCGTTGTCCGTTCCGGTGATGGTGGCGAAAGGTGTACCCTC
Source organism: Butyricimonas hominis (assembly GCF_014287455.1). Classification (NCBI taxonomy): domain Bacteria; kingdom Pseudomonadati; phylum Bacteroidota; class Bacteroidia; order Bacteroidales; family Odoribacteraceae; genus Butyricimonas; species Butyricimonas hominis. Next base: position 248,436 of record NZ_JACOOH010000004.1, on the reverse strand, counting down.
GGCGCAGGAGAGGTTGCCGATGTAAAGGGTTTTGTTGTTGTCGTCTATGAATCCGATTCCGTTGCCCCTTTCTGCCGTGAAGCTAGCACCGGAGTTGAGTCGCGCCGCGATGTCGTCGGTATCGACGGTTTCGCCGTATGCCCAGTCGGCGATGGTGATGTACGCGGTGAGGTTACCCTCGGTGTTGATGATGTTCACCACGTAGCGGGTGTTGGGTTGCATCCCTTTGGTGGTGGCGGTCATCGGGTCGCCGGCGAATTTAGCGGTGAGGGTGAGTTCGGTGGTACCGAGTTTTCCCTTGATAGCCACGGAGGGGTATTCCCCGTCGGCGTCGTTGGCGTTCATCGGCAGGGCGTAGAGGGCGGCGTTGATGACTTCGGCGTTCGTCACGGTTTTCTCCGCGAAGGCAACGGTTTGGTTGGCACCGGCTGCGGCGATGTTACCGAACAGGGTAGCGTTCTTCGCGCCCGTGAGGGTGACGTCGGTGACGGTGAAGCCCGTGGCTACCGGGTTGCTGATGTCGATACGTGCCACGCGGCGGGTGAGTTCGACGCTGATGCCCTCGGCGAGCTTGGCGGCGTCATACTCGTTGCTGGTCTTGAGCGTTCCGTCCGTGTTGTATGTCGACCATGGTGCCGTGGATTGCATCACGAGCGGGGTGGCGAGGTTCGCGGCGGATGCGGCGAGGTCTGCCTCGAGGACGTTCCATGCCTTCACGGCGCTGAACGCGGTGGCGCCGCCACTCGTGCTCCGGTCGCTGCCTACGGTGATGTCCGTGTTTGCAACCACGGTGCGGGTTTCGCCGTCATTTGCCACGAGGATAAAGGCTCGTTTGCGGTCGGCATTTTTCACCACGCCGAACGATGCCTTGTAGCCGTCGCCGTCGGGAGTGAGCACGATGTCGTTCGTGTTGCCTTGTGCCACGTAACGGTACACGCGTTCGAGGGTGTAGTTGTCGACTCCCGTTACCGCTGCCGACGTGTTTTGGGCGTCGAGGTCGACGAAGCAATAGATGTCGAGTTTGTCAATTTTTACCTCGCCGGGAAGGGTGACGTTACTTGCCGCGCGGGCGATGCTTTTGCCGTTTACCCCGGCGATGTTCATCTGCACGGCGGTTTCGCCGTCTTTCAAGATTAAGTCTTGATTGTCTTCTTGTGACGCGATTTCGTCACTACATGCTGTCGCACTCAACGCGAGCGCTACTACAGCCAATCGAAAAAATTGTTTGATATTCATAGTTATTTGTTTTAAATTGCCTTCGGCAAGTTGCAGGTTACAGGTTACAGGTTTGCAAGTTGCAAGTTGTTGCTCTGCTTGTTGCCGGGAGGCGTTGTTAATTTTCAATTTTCAATTATTCTGTTATTTTGGTTTGTGTTTGTTTCATGTAATATGTCTTCGTTTTACCTCCCTGCATGTGGACGGTGAACGAGCCGATGCGGTCGGGGATTTTTTGGTCGATGGCGGGTGGGAGGTATGCTTGGGGAAACACGATGATTTGGTCATCACTCGTGTATGTTACGCGTACCCAGTCGTCGTTCGAGGTGACGAAGGCGGGGATGCCGTTCGTCCCGACGACGGAGAGGCAGGTATTGTTATCCTCGATGTCTAGGTTGTCGAGGTATGAGTTTAAAGCATGTTCCAGTCTTTTTTTTAGTGCCTCGTTATCGGGATTCGCGAGATATTGGAGATATATGTTATAATATTCTGAATGGTAATTCCCGTGATTTATGTAGATGGTGTCGCCCTCGAGGCGTAGTTCTTTCTCGGGGAGCAGGCGTAGTTGCAATGCGTGCCCGGTGGCGAGGAGGGCGTCGTTGGGCATGGCGTCCTGTATGACGGTCCAGCGATTGGTGATGACGGGGCTTGCCGGGTCGCCGTTCTTGCGGGTGCGGACACGGAGGTATGCCGTGCGTTCTTCCCCGTTGTTGTCAGAATTGGTGGTGTACATGAGGTAAGGGACGTTTAAGCCGTTATTATTGATGTCTATCCACGGGTAGTCCTCCTCCGGGTAGGTTTGGGGAAATGCGAATGATATATTGTTGTCCGGTAGAAATTCGAGGTTAATGTAAGGCAGGGGCGGCAGATGGATTACGCGGTTCGCGTTGTCCACGCTTGCGAGGGCGGCAAACGGTTGTATATTGATGATAAATGCTGCGGCGGCGTGAGTCGGGTTGTAGTATTCTTGGTAGACGGTGTATTCCGTGTATTTGTTGTAGCCGCCGGCATCCCGTGTGACGATGGTGATGACTGCCTCGCGGGGACGTTTTAGGTAGTTTGTTTGGGGTCTGCCTATAGCCCGCGATGCGGGGGCTATATCGTCAGGGGCGTACAGCCCGAGCAGGCAGGTGTAGGTGTTGTCGGCATCGGTTTGCTTGTCGGCGATGTATATCCACGTGCAGTCGTCGGGGATGATGATGCCGACGGGGTTCGCGTCACCCGCGGCGCCCCGGATTTCGAGGAATCCGCCGCCGGAGGTGAACAAATCCGTGGTGGCGTAGGTGATGCGGTTGCCGTCGATGGTGGTAGAGTCCCCGTGGGGTATCTGCCCCGCGTAGAGGGTGGAGGTTGTGGCGAGGTGATGCTCGCTGTTGAGCGTGCCGGCGATGTCGGGGGTGTCGATGGTGCCGCCGTCGTTCCACGGGGCGACGGTGATGTTAAGGTGCAGGTTGCTGCCGTCGTTGCGCACGGCAATAGTGTAGCGGGTATTGGGGAGTATTTTAGTTGTGATGCCGAGAGTGACGGGGTTGCCCGCGTAGGTGCCGGAGAGGGTAATCTCGGCGTTGTCACTATCGCCGGATACCGGGTAGAGATATATGGCGGCGGGTATTGCGGCGGCGTTAGAAAGTGTTATTTCCGGGTAGTCTTGTTGCATATAACCGCTGAAATCATCGATGAACAGGGGTACGGACGGGTTGCCTGCGGCTTTTATGCCCGTGACGGTGAACCCGGTGGTGACGGGGTTGCTGATGTCGATGCGTGCCACGCGGCGTATCATGCGGGCGGAGATGCCTTTGGCAAGGTCTTCTTGCGTGAAGACGGGGTCGTCGATGTATTCACCCGCCCCGGTGATGACGGTGCGGGTAACCCGTGCGCTCATGAGGAGCGGGCAGGCTAGGTTCGTGTTGCCGGGGAGAGTTGCCGAGGTTTCGTTGAGGGCGGCGGCGTAGGTGGTTGCCGAAGTGCGGTCGGCACCGCTGACGGGGACGGCGGTGTAGGTGACACTACCCGCGGCGATTTGATTGGCTTTGAGCAGGAAGGTGCGCCGGCGGGTGTCGTCCTTGGGGACGCCGATGGCGGCACGGTAGCCGTCGGCGTCGGCGACGAGGGTGATGTCGTTGGCGTCGCCGCCGCTGGCGTAGGTGTACTTGCGTTCGAGGGTGTAGTCATCGAGCGTGGCGGCGTCGGTGCCGCTCGCGGTGAGGTTGACGAAGCAGAGGACGGTGAGTTGTTTGATCACATTCTCGCCAGCCGACGCGATGTTGTCGATATCGGCACGGGAGATGTCCGTGGCGGCGTTTGCCGCTGTGCTGCCCCCGGAGGAAAGTCCCGGCAGGGCGATTTCCACGAGCCGTTCGTTGGCGGCAAGGTGCGGCGTGTCGGGTTGGTCAACGGTTTCGTCGGAGCAGGCTATTAGCGCGAGCGCTAATAGCAATTGAAAATTGAAAATTGAAAGTTGAAAATGAGGGGTTCGCCAAAGGGTTCGCCTGCGGCGAGTTGCAAGTTGCAGGTTGCATTTGCCTTCGGCACGTTGCAGGTTGCGGGGGGCGGCGGGTATGGTAGGGTGTTGTTTCATGGTTTGCTTATTAATTTAGTTTGATGATTTTAGATTGAATGACTTCTCGAAGCGGAAGGCTATTTCTGCTCTCCCTCTGTTTAGAGTCGCCTGCGGCGAGTTGCAGGTTGCTTCCCTCGCGTTAGTGACTGTAATCCAGCTCTCCCTCTGTTTATAGAGGGAGTACGGCGAAGCCGGGAGGGAGTTTTTGTATATCGTGATAAGAACTCCTCCGGCACTCCGTGCCACCTCCTCTATAAACAGAGGAGGAGCTGGAATAGTTTTTGGCTTCGGGAATCTTCTCATTTTCAATTTTCAACTTTCAATTGTTATATCGTTCCCCCGCCGGCGCCTTGCGTGATGCGGATGGTTTTGCGGGCGATATTGCCGCCGGCATCCCGGTAAAGAATGTTGATGTCGGCAGAGCGTTCCGCCCCTCCTGTGTTGGTGTCCACACGGATGCGACGGACGTATTTTCCGTCGTGTGCCGGGTAGTATTGCATCGTTTCATATAGGGGTACTTCCAGCCAGAGCCAGTCTTGTTCCGGGGGGACGGTGGCGATGAAGCCTTTCTCGTCCTTGCCGACAAGCAGCAGGGCATCGGCGTATGAGGGATTGGTTGTGCCGGAGTTGTAGTTGTCCGGGATCATGACGGCATCGTCGGTCACGGTAATGCCGCTGAGCGTGGTGCTGTTCACCGTTACTCCGGTCGTGAGGAGGGCGGGATCGAAGTTCCCGGCGGATTGGGTAATCGTGTAGTCCTCGGTGATGATTCCGGAGGTGGCATCGTCCCATACCCGTATGGTCAGCGTGACGGAGCGGGGGGAGGAACTTTGGAAGTTATCGTCGGCGTTGAGGTTTACCCTGAGATTTTCTCGTTGGGGGTGGAGCCAAGATTGGTCTTTCAGTATTCCGGCTACCGGGTCTCCGGTATAGTAAAGATATCCTTTCTGGAAGGGCGGGAGGGTAATCGTCCGGGTGCTTTGGTCGAAGGTGCATCCCGCGGGTACCGCGAAGGTTCCCCGGGCGAGTTGCGTGCTTAGCGTGAATACATTGGGGAATATCCAATCCTGTACCACCCGGTACTCGTGATGTATGTTTTTCCCGTCGGCGTTAGTGACAAGGGTAAGGGTGGTTTCCCGGGGCGGGGTATAGGGTGGGGTGGCTTTATCGTATGTGCTTGCACCGTATACTTCGCTTTCGCGTTCAGGATCTTCGGCAACCGCGGTGACCGTGACAGCGTAGCTTCCCCCGTTGGTGTTCTCGCTCGCTTTGTCTGTGACAAGCCATTTCACGTCGTCGGGAATGATGATGCCCACGGGACGCGTGTTGCCCGCTGCACCGCTGATGTTAATGCCCGGGAATGGGTTCTCGTATGAGGTAGCATCATACAATATGGTAATCACGTTGTCTTTTTTACTGATATAACTGTCGTATCCCTTTTGCGGGATGGTGATGTTGGCTTCCGGGTTGAGCCTGCCGTAGAGGTCGTCGCTGTCGATGTTGCTGTTGGCGTCCGTCCAGTCGGCAAGGGTGATGTTGGCGGAGACGTTGGTGCCGGAGTTGACGATGTTGATGACGTAGCGGGTGTTGGCATTTATCCATCCTGTTGTCGCGGTCAGTTCGATGTCGACGCCGTGAAAGGTGCCGTTAATGAAAATGAAGAGCGGATTGCTGCTGCTGTAATAGCCGTAGGGAAGATACAGTGCCGCCGGGATGAAAGTGGCGTTGGCTAGAGGGTGCTTGTTGAGATACGTCCTGTCCCCATTCTCCGTAGAGCTCCCGAACAGGAAACAGTTCCTGTAGTCGACGTTGGCGGCGTGGATGCTGTTGATGGTAAATCCTGTCGCGGCGGGGTTACTGATGTCGAAGCGCGCCACTCGCCGGGAGAGGGTAACGGTCAGTCCTTGGGCAAGGTCGTTGGCGGAGAATATATCGTGCTCCTTGAAGTAGCCGCCCGTGAGTTCTTCTTTCCAGAAGGCTATGCCGCTGGCGGGAAGGGGCGGGCGTATGGCGTCTGCCGAGTCGGTGGTGGGGAGGATCAGTTTGTCGGTATTTGTTAACAGATTAGAGTGCGTGTGACTCATCTCGTTGCATCGGTCTACGGTAGCGTTTGTCCGGTCGGCGAGGGTGGTTCCCGTTTGGTATACCGGGACGGCAACTGCCGAGGCGGGGGCATTCCTGGCGTTCGCCTTGATGTAGAAGCGGCGATAGTACGAGTCCTTTTGCACGGGAATGGCGACGGAGTAGCCGTTGCCGTCGGCGGAGAGGAGCATATCGTTGTTATCGCTGCCCGCTTTGTAGCGGTACACCCGCTCGAGGGTGAAATCGAATGTATATAATCGACCGCTTTCCGCTGCCGCGGGGTCGTAGGTACCGCCCTCGGGATTGATGCCGATGAAGCTGTATATGGTGAGTTCCTCGATGGCGTTCTCGGCAGGGGTAGCCGGTGTGTCGTCGCCTGCGCGTCCGACGGGTACGGCGGTGTTGCCCATGCCGTCGAGACGAATGGATACGAGCTGCTCGCCCTCGCGGAGGTCAATGCCGTTGTCGTCGATGATTTTCTCTGAAGTGCAGGCTATTAGCGCGAGCGCGAGAAGCAATTGAAAATTGAAAATTGAAAATTGAAAATGAAACCGCTTGGTTGTTCCTCGCGTTGTGCCTCTCCCCCTGTGTAAGGGGGAGTTGGAGGGGGTAGTTCCCGTTTCTATATTAGGTCTTTTCATCTTTATGTTTTTAAATCTTTTCATTCTAAATTTCTTTTACATTTCTTCTCCGACATCCGTATCTCTTTCGGGTTCGGGGTGCTGTATGACGCAGTAGGTGGTGGTTACCTGTTTGCCGTCGACGAGGGTGATGATGTCGAAGTATGCTTGGCGGTCAGCCCCCGTGGTGTTCAGCTGGAGTAGGAATTGCCGGAAGAAGCCGGGAGGTGTTTTTTCGTTTTGGGAAATCATTCCGTCCGAAGGGATATGCCGGGACGGGTAGAATGAAGTCTCGAGTGTTATCCAGTCCACGTCCGGCAGGTTGATGATTACCGGTTTGCCTCCCGGGGTAAGGATGGAGAATGGCGAGAGGTTGTCCGATAATGTTGAGATTCTTGTTGCCGAGGGGCGTATGCCGCCGCCACTGCTCATGTTCGAGTTTAACGGAGGCACGTGGATGGTGTTGTCCTTGATGTACAACTCGTCGGTTTTGTGCCCGCTTTCGAGGCGTATGGCGGCGGATGATGCCATTCGTGCCTCGTCTTCGGCGGTGACGGGTTGCTGTATGACGGTATAGCGGCGTTCTTCTATGATGGTGTCGGTAGGAGAGCCCATATCGTCGTTGACGACGAGAGCCCGGCGGGTGACAAGTTGTGCTTGCCGTTCTTTGCTGGTGAGGTTGTCGCCGACGGCATAGACGTAAAGCGGGGGGATACCATCCATTAATTCGATATCGGAGGATGAAACGTAGAGCCAGTCTTCGGTGGAGTATGCCGATAATGTTTTCCTGTTACCCTCGGTGGAGGATACACAAATATATTTTCCTGTCGGGATTACGGTGTTGGCGTCGTTGGCGGATGCGAATGGCGGCAGGTAGACGGCGGTGTTGAGCGTCATGTCCGGTTCGGTGATGTCCGTGGTCGTGCCGTTATCGAATACTTTTACCGCGGGAAAATCGGATACCGGGGTGTCGTTATTATTTAAAATATCGAGCACGAGAGTCCATTCGTCGTATTTGTACGAACCGTCGGCGGAGCGGATGATAAAGGTGAGAGCGCAGCTTTCAGGGCATAGCTTTTGCGTACTGACGCTGCCTGTCCCTGCTCTCCCGGATATGCCGCTACCGCTTGCGGGGGTGTCCCCGGGCGTTAAACTCACGCTTTGGAGGATGGGAGGCACTCCTCCTCCGCTATCGTCGCTTTGGACTTCACCAAGGGTGGTTTGCCATGCCCCGGACGGGGTGGTGGTGCTTGTCCCGATTTTAATCTTGTCTGCAAATTCGGGTGGGATGACGATGCCCACGGGGGCGGAGTTGCCGTCGGCTCCCGTGACGGTAAGGAAGGACGATGCGTCCGTACCCGAATATACCCGAATAACGCGGGCGGATTGTTCGATGTCGGCGGCGTATTTGCCCCGATTGACGATGGCTCTGTTCACGAGACCGCCACTAACGGCGGGTGCGAGCGTGTATGCCGTGTTGTACTCGCCGGGGAGCGGGGTGTCGATGTCGCTGCCCTCGTTCCACGGCGCCACCTCGATGGTGGCACTGACGTTGTTCCCGTCGTTGCGCACGCGGAGGAGGTAGTGGGTGTTGGGCTTGAGCGTTGCTTCGACGGTGATGGTTTGTAACGTGCCGTTGAGAGTGCCGGTGATGGTGATTTTGTTTTTCTCCTCGCCGGAATAAGGGTAGAGGTAGAGAGCACCCGCGATGTATTCGGCGTTGCTGATATCGGAAGACGTTCCTATTTGCATACCTCGTTTCTCTAACGTGTAGGGAGGGAAAAACATGATGTTGCTTTTGTAACTTCCGTTGATTTGGGTAATCGTGAATCCCGTGGTGGCGGGGTTGCTGATGTCAAGACGCGCGACGAGGCGGTAGAGGGTGATGGGAAGCCCCTCGGCGAGGTACTCGGCGGAGAAGGGTTCGTCCACCTCTGTATAGCTTCCGTCGTTCATGGCGAGGCGTTTGGGGACGGTGCCGGTGGCGGGGAGGTAGGTATCGATACCTGTGTTTGCGCCTGTCCATGCCGCTATGTCCGCGTACGGGGTGGCGCTTGTCCGGTCGCTGCCGACGGGGATTGCCGTGTATGTCCTTGCCGTATTGTTGTCGTTTGCCACGGCGAGGAAACGGCGGAGGCGGTCGTCCTTGGGAATGCCGATGGCGGCACGGTAGCCGTCGGCATCGGGAACGAGCGTGAAGTCGTTGCCATTACCGCCGGGGGCGTACTTGTACATGCGTTCGAGGGTATAGTCCGCCTTGGCGGTGGCATCGTTGCCGTCCTGCGCGAGGTTGACGAAGCAGTAGATGTCGAGCGTGTTGACAACGGCTTCGGTTTCAATTATTTTATTGTCTGCCCGGGAGAGAATACCCGCCTCGCTTTTGGCTGTCGCCGCTTTACCCATGCCGCCGAGAGTGAGGGTGACCGCCTGCTCGCCGGGGTTCAGGCGGACGGGCAGGGTGGGATCGGTCGTGTCGAACGGCTTTTCGTCGGTGCAAGCTACGGCTATTAGCACGAGAAGCAATTGAAAATTGAAAATTGAAAATTGAAAATGAGGGGTTCGCCAAAGGGTTCGCCTGCGATTCATTCGCCTGTGGCGAGTTACAGGTTGCAGGTTGCATTTGCCTTCGGCAAGTTGCAGGTTGTCGGGGGGCGCGGGTATGGTAGGGTGTGCTTTCATTGTTGTTTATTTATTTTAGTTTCTATATCTTTCATTCTTTTCATTTTCAATTTTCAACTTTCAATTTTCAATTGTTAATTGGCTCCGATGTTTCCTCCCTCTTCCCACCCGGAGGTGTTGGTTTGGAAGATGAGGGTTTGGTCTTTGCCGATTTGTATGGTGAGGTCGAATTCTTGTCGTATGTTGTCGGTGAGCCGTATACCCATTGTCCGGAAATAGGTGCTGAGGTCGACGGGGGTGATGAGTGGCGTGCCGTCACGGGTGAGGTGGACGGTGGGGTGACATTCGTCGGTGAGCCGCAAGGTGGTGAAGTTCGCCTTGACCTTGCCGCCGGCGAAGCCCGCCTGCACGGTGTACGTGCCTTTGCCTGCCTCGTCGTCATGACAGGGAAGGGTATAGTCGCCCCACGGGGAGCCTCCCGTGAAGCGGTAGCCGAGGGGTATGCCCTCGACGCACATGACGGGAGCGCCGTCGCTGCGGGCAATGGCGGGCAGCACCCCGTCCGCCCACTCGACGGTGAGGTTCAGCCGGGCGTGGGCGTGCATCAGCCCCACCCGGAGGCGGGTGACGCCGTGGCGGGGCACGGTGAACGAGGTGTTCCCGTGGTAGAGCCGCCCGACGCAGAGGTGGTGCGGGATGTCGTCGCCGCCGTGGCGGGAGGCGTTGTCCCGCGGTCGGGGATGCAGGTGACTCTCGGGCAGGTGGCTCGTGTCGGGGGTAACGTTCCGGAAGGTGCAACCGTCGGGCAAGGTGTTTGTCCATGTAATGAGGTTGTATTTACCCGGCGGAAGGCGGAACGTTCCCACCCCGGCACGGCATGAGTCACCCGGAAATTCGCCCACCAGCAAGCCGATGGAGTCGTAAACGAATTGCCGGATGCCCGCCGCGGGAAATTCTCCCGAGGTGATGGATTGCCCGTCACTGCAAGTGTAGTCCACCCACACGTTGTAGGGACAGACAGACAGTTCGGGGTCGAGGGTGCAGCTGGTGAGGAAAAAAATTAATTTTAGATTTATGATTGACGATTTAAGATTAAAAAACCGATTGATTTTAGATTTATGATTTAGAGTCGCCTTCGGCGAGTTACAGGTTGCAAGTTGCATTTGCCCGCGGCAAGTTGCAGGTTGTTTTACCGGTGTTGGGGACGGTATTCCAGCTCCTCCTCTGTTTATAGAGGAGGTGGCAGCGGAGCTGACGGAGGAGTTTGTTGAGGCGGTAGTGCCACAACTCCCTCCCCCTTCCGGGGTGCTCCCTCTATAAACAGAGGGAGAGCTGGAATACTCTTTCGTCTTCGGTAAACTTTTCATCTCTATTATTCTAAATCTTTCTCATTTTCAACTTTCAACTTTCAATTTTCAATTGTTAATTGTTTTCTCCCACTCCACCACGAACTCCGTGCGTCGCAGGCGGGGGAATATATCTTTGAGCATATCGCGGTAAGGGTCGCCGTTGCGGAGGCGGATGAGGCGTGCTTCCCTGCCGTCGAAGATGTTGCATTCGCGGATGATTTGGAGTACTTCTTCCTTGTAGGGTTTGTCGGATTCGCGCAGAAGCCGGACTGTACCCTCCCAGTCTTCGGCGACGGAGTAGGCACGGAATAAGGTTTGGTCTATCGCGGGGTATGCCCGGCAGAGGTGCTTGAGCACGTTTGCCACCCGCAGGGCGGCGAGGTGCGCGTTGTGGTCGTATTTTCCCTCGGGGGAAGCGTAACCCGTGAGCGTGACGGAACGGATGGTGACAGTGGTATCCGCCAACAAAGGACGCAGTACGCTGTCGATGCGGGACAATTCCTGTCGATTGTCGCCGAAATCGGGCAGGAGGGGTGTCCTCCCGACGGGATAGGCGAGATACATGATTCCCCGGCAAGAATGGTCGGCTAGTGCGTCGAGGGAATCGAGTAATCTTTCTTTCAGCACGACGAATTGCCGGATGGTTTCGCGAGCTTGCCGCAGGCTGTCGGATAGTGCCGCGTGGTCATCGCGCAACACGGTGTACTCGTCGGTGAGCGACACGTCGGGTATGACTGTCTGTACGCCTAGAATTTCGTCGGCGAGACATTCGCTGGTAAGGTAGCGAATGCCGAGAGCTGCATCGCGCATCCACGGGCTATAGGGTACTGTGACGGTATATTGCAGGGTGATGTCATGTCCCCGACGGAAGCGTAGTTCCCGGTAAATTTTGTCGGGAAGCCGAGTGAGTGCTGTTTCCCGGGCGTCGAGCTTTGCCCTGCGCTTGCCGGCGATGATGACGGCGGGAAGGGGATTTTCCTTGCCCTTGCTCGCGAGCAGGGGTATAATGGTGACGGATGCTTTCCTCGACAATTGAAGACTGCGGGTAGTTACCGACAGTTGTACCGTGACGCTGTCGTCGGCGAGCGATACCCGTTCGAGAGTCACGCTTACCCGCGGGTGGAAGAATGCGGTGTCCGGCACGGTGGTGTTCGCGGTGGCGGTTTCGGTAACGTTCGCGAGGAATAAGAATAATATAATATAAGGTATTATTTTCATTTTCTCGTGTTTAGTTGATAAAAAACATGAGTGTCACGGCGGCTTTCGTGGGACCGAAGTAGTCGCGTTTGTAGCGAGCTTTGATATCGGCACAACCGGAACATTGGTACTTGTCGTATCGCAGCCGAATGTAGCCCAGTCCGAATGCCGCCTCCACGCCCCACCGTTTGCCGACAACCCAATGGTAACCGTAAGTGACACCCGCCCCGAAGAGAGGTCCCCGGTAGTGATAGTTTTTCAAGCTCTTGATAAAGGATACGCCCCCGATATCGAACCGTCCGACGAGAGCATGTACCCCGGCGAAGTGTCCCTCGAAAGTGCGGCAGAACCAATAGCGTAGTTCGGGTTGGAACAGGTAATGGCGCAGGGAGGTGTTGCCCTTGAAATCTACAAGGTTGTAGGCTCCCCAAAGATCCACGGTCAGGCGGGGATGGACGGCGAACTCGATACCGAAGTTTGGCGTCGCGGTGGCGGCATGCAGGAGATTGGTTTTTATCGCCACGTGGCGTTGTGCCTGTGTCGTGGTGACGGTTAGTAATAACAGTAAGCCGATACCTACCCATGTCGTGATATGATGGGACGCGTGTTTTTTCATAGTTCGAGGGTTTTAAGAAAAGGATAGAGAAAGTTAGCAATAACTGATCTGGGATAGTACACCCCAAAAATGGTGAATAACTCGTAGTCGTTTGACAGTTCGCGGGTTCTCTTCCTGTATAGCATTTCGACGACGCGCTCGACATACTCGTCAATAGCGGGGCAGGAGTACAAGGGTTGCAGCGTGTGAGTGATATCGTTGCAGAGAGGGAGTAGCGAACGGAAATACAATTCGCAATAGAAATTATTGAGGTCGGCGAATTGTATTTCCAAGGTTTGTCCCGGATTGAATATTTCCACTTCCCATGCCGTGTTTGCCGGGATGAAAACAAGTTTACCTTTCCCCGCCCGACAACGGTCGAATCCGGGTATAGAAACTATACCGTCTCCGTCCAGAATAATAATCACAAGATTTTTATCTGAAGCCTTTTTTTCTATCCGACAGCTTTTAGGATAAATGTTTGCTGTTAAACACAATCCTCCTGTTCTGTCTTGATATTCAATGTTGCGATCCTCACTTGCACGCATCTTTTCAAGATTGTTTCACGTATTATTAAACGTTCGTTTAATAATATAAAAAAGAGTGTACTAAAATACCATATTATAGCTATACAGGTAATATATGATTTTATATATTTAATGTAATATTATTGAGTTGATATATAATTGATATCAAGAATGTTAGATGTCAAACTCACGCAAAGGTTTGCGTTTTTTTGAATTTATTTAGTCCATTAACAAAAAAAACAATACCTTTGTATCATAAATTCAACGATTTTTGATATATTTTTAATCTCGTTTTTGGTACTCTATGTTTTTGTAAATCTTTACTTTAGGGGAGAGTAAGTTGTCGTTTTCCTATGCCTTTTATTATGCGAGAAGTATTTTGGACGCTGTAAACGAGTGTTTTGTAAAAATCGCCAGTGTGGAGTACGATTTTAATGTAAAAATCGCCATTTGGAAAAAATACCTATCTTTTATGATTATGGAATACAATTATGGAAACGATAAAACGAATACTTGAAGATCGGATTGTAGAATGGATAACGCCCGGTAAGGCTATATTGATTTTTGGCGCTCGACGTGTGGGTAAGACGATTCTCATGCGTAAGTTGGTAGACAATTATCCCGGACGAGCGATGATGCTGAACGGGGAGGATTTTGACACATTGGCTCTGTTGGAAAATCGTACCATAGCGAACTATCGTCATTTGCTGGAAGGAGTAGAATTGCTTGCTATTGATGAGGCACAGAACATTCCTTATATCGGCAATATACTAAAACTGATCGTGGATGAAGTCGATGGTATCCGTGTGTTGGCAAGTGCGTCATCATCATTTGACTTGCTTAATAAGACCGGGGAGCCATTGGTCGGTCGGGGTACACAGTTTTTGCTTACGCCTTTTTCCCAGCGTGAAATAGCGCAGACGGAAACGGCACTGGATACTCGCCGGAATCTGGAGGCACGCTTGATCTACGGTTCGTATCCGGAGGTAGTGATGGCTGGTAGTTTTGAATGCAAGACAGATTACCTGCGTGATATCGTCAGTGCTTATCTGTTGAAGGATATTCTAACTATTGACGGCTTGAAGAATTCTAATAAAATGAGAGAGTTGCTCCGGCTCGTTGCCTTTCAATTGGGTGCGAAGTTTCTTATGAAGAACTGGGAAAACAACTTGGCATGAGCAAGACTACAGTAGAGAAGTATCTCGATCTGCTGGAAAAAGTGTTTGTCGTGTATCGCTTGGGAGCCTATTCCCGCAATTTGCGCAAGGAAGTGACTAAAGCCGGGAAATGGTACTTTTATGACAATGGTATTCGGAATGCTATTATCGGGAATTTTTCGCCTTTGGCTATCCGGCAGGATGCCGGTGCGCTTTGGGAAAATTACTTGATAGGAGAACGACGAAAGAGGAGTTTGAATGACGGAACAGGGAAAGAGTTCTATTTTTGGCGCACTTATGACAAGCAAGAGATAGATTTAATAGAAGTGCACGCCGAGCAACTTACCGCCTTGGAGATCAAGTGGGGAAACAAAATGCCTCCTGTGCCGAAAGCCTTCGGGGAAGCATACCCTCACGCGGAGTATCACGTGGTGAACAGGGATAATTATTTGGAATTCGTGTAAGCGGTTAAATAATTTGTCTTTTCCAGAGTTTATGCAAAAAATCGGTTGCCGGTAAAATTTCTACACCGTTCATGACGCGTGGGGTGCGATCGAGTGACACGACGATTAGGCGCGCCTCGGGATGTTCCTCGCTAAAAGCTTTTAATCCTTTCAAGTGGCGGGATTGTACTTCTTCCGTGGATTTGATTTCAATAGCAATTTTGGCATCTCCCAGTATCGCGTCCACCTCGTAGCCGGATGTCGTGCGCCAATAAGATAGGGTATTGGTATTGTCAGTGTACCCGAGGTAAGCGATGAGTTCTTGAATGATGAGATGTTCAAAAGCATGCCCGAAATCGACGGAGCCGGGAGCTAGTTCATGACGTTTTGTTAGATAATTGACAATCCCCACGTCGAAATAATAGAATTTTGGAGATTGTATTAATCGTCTTTTGATGGCTTTCGCGTATGCCGGAATCATATATCCCAACATGGTTTCGGATAGAATGGAGAAATATTCTTTTATCGTGGGTGCGCTAACACCTGCATCGGTGGCAATGTTGTTATAATTGACAATTTCCCCGTTTGTAAGAGCTGCAATTTCAAGGAAACGGCTGAATGAATTCAAGTTTCTTGTTAGTGCTTCCGCTCGTATCTCTTCTTGTAAATAGTCGCCAATGTATGCTTGTAGGCGTTTATGCGGGTTTTCTATTAAATAATGTCTGGGAAGCATACCGTTGTTGACAGCGCGTATCAGATTGAAGTCGGGGAGTTCCTCGCTAACAAAGGGGTAGAGTACGTTTCGCACGGCACGTCCCCCTAGTAGATTTGCTCCGCTTCGTTTTAGTTTTCGTGCACTTGACCCGCATAATATGAAACGAATGCCCCGATTGGTGATAAGCCAATGCACTTCATCCAATAGTTCCGGAACTTTCTGTACTTCATCTATAATGACTAAGTCCGATTCTCCGGATAACATAAGTTCCTCCCGTAAAAGTGACGGACGACGGTGTAAACGTTCGAATTCATCTGCTTTTAGCAGGTCGTAATATTTTGCTTCGGGAAATAAACTATTTAGCAATGTACTTTTCCCCGTTTGTCGTGCTCCCCATAGGAAAATGCTTTCTGTTTTAGCATCGTCTAGTTTTAAGTATCTTGTTATCATTGTATAGTGCTTTAGAAAATCATGAAAATCTAAAGTATAACTTTAGAAAATCATGAAAATCTAAAGTACAACTTTAGAAAATCATGAAAATCTAAAGCACAACTTTTGATTTTCACAAAACAAAGATATGGAATTTTCTATTTTCTGTGACATTTTCTGTGACATTTATTCGGAATCTTCCTCCGTTTCCTTTTTGGGTTTCCCCTCGACGATGATGACGATTTCGCCTTTTACACCTTTTTCGGTGAAGTGTGTGATCAGTTCTTTGAGAGTACCCCGCTGGAAGTCCTCGAAGAGTTTGCTGATCTCGCGGGCAACACAGGCATGGCGGCTTTCCCCGAAAAATTCAGCCATTTGCTCTAACGCTTTGACAAGGCGGAAAGGGGATTCGTAGAAAATCATCGTGCGGTCTTCCTCGGCGAGGGAGATGAGTTTTTTTTGCCGTCCTTTCTTTTGCGGCAGGAATCCCTCGAAGCAGAAACGGTCGCAGGGAAGCCCCGAATTGACGAGGGCGGGCACGAAGGCAGTTGCCCCGGGCAGACATTCGGTTTCTATACCTTGCTCTATACAGGTACGGACGAGCAGGAAGCCGGGATCGGAGATACCGGGTGTGCCCGCGTCACTGATCAAGGCGACGTCCTCTCCGCGGGCGATGCGTTCGGCGATGCGGCTCACTTGCTGGTGCTCGTTGAACTTGTGGTGCGAGAGCAGAGGGGTGTTGATCTCGTAATGCTTGAGCAATTTCGCGGATGTGCGGGTGTCCTCGGCAAGCACGAGAGGTACTTCTTTTAATATACGGAGTGCTCTTAGCGTGATGTCTTCAAGGTTGCCGACGGGGGTAGGGATAAGGTACAGTTTTGCCATATAATTTGAAAATTGAAAGTTGAAAATTGAAAGTGAGGTTTCAAGATTCAACGATTTAATATCCGCAAAGGTAGGAATATATCTATGATTTTATTCATAATTTGACGATATTTCTCTTTTAGAGAGGAGATGCCCGCCGAGTGTTTGGGGTGATTTACAGAGATTTGGGGACGTAAATATCGCTAAAAGCGTGTGTTAGTGAAAAAAAAATAGTGATTTCTTTGGTTGGAATGAAATTTGCCGTATATTTGCAACCGCTAAAGCAAAATATGGTCCGTTCGTCTAGGGGCTAGGACGCAAGATTCTCATTCTTGTAACACGGGTTCGATTCCCGTACGGACTACAAAGCTGATAATAATCGGCTTAGCGATGGTCCGTTCGTCTAGGGGTTAGGACGCAAGATTTTCATTCTTGTAACACGGGTTCGATTCCCGTACGGACTACCGAGAAGGTAGTGGATATTTAATGGTCCGTTCGTCTAGGGGTTAGGACGCAAGATTTTCATTCTTGTAACACGGGTTCGATTCCCGTACGGACTACAAAGTTGAATTAAATTAATTTGTAGAGATGGCAAATCATCAATCATCAGAAAAAAGAATACGGCAGAGCGAGAAGAGAAAATTACATAATCGTTACTACGCTAAAACTGCTAGAAATGCCGTTAGGAAACTACGTGCGTTGACTGAGAAAGAGGCTGCAGCAGATTTGTTACCGAAAGTTTCATCTATGTTAGATAAGCTTGCGAAAAAGAATATTATCCACAAAAACAAAGCTGCAAACTTGAAATCGAAGTTGGCTTTGCACGTGAATAAGCTGTAATTTCAATAGACATAAGATATTAGGGTAATAGGTCTTGAGCTTGTTACCTTTATTTTTTATGTGTCGGGTAATCTTGAGAATTTATTCTTAAGATTTTTTTTTATTTTGAAAAAAATGGTTACATTACCGGCTGTAAAGATAAGGTTATGGCTGGAGAATATATTCCTATTTCCTCGTGGGCGGAGGATGATAAGCCCCGGGAAAAGATGTTGGCGAACGGCGTCGCCACGCTTTCCACAAATGAGTTGCTCGCTATCCTGTTGCGCTCGGGAAGCGGCGGGGAGTCTGCTCTTGATCTTGCCCGGCGTATGCTGGCGGATTGCAATAATGACTTGAATACTTTGGCGCGCTTGTCCGTGACGGATTTCATGAACCGTTACAGGGGAGTGGGCATGGCAAAAGCAGCCTCGATTATCGCCGCGGTGGAGATCGGGCGGCGCAGAGCGTTGGCTGCCGCCCGAGAAGAGCCCGTGCTGACGACAAGCCGGGATCTGTATGACTATCTGCAACCGCTCATCGGGGATTTGGATCACGAGGAGTTCTGGGTGGTTACCCTTTCGAGTGCCTGTCGGATAAAGTCATGTGAACGTTTGTTCTCCGGAGGTATGGAAAACACGATTATCGATATCCGGATGGTGTTCCGGAAAGTGTTGGAAGCCAAAGCGTGTTCTATCGTTATCGCGCACAACCACCCTAGCGGTAACAATCGTCCGAGTCCGCAGGATATTGCTCTGACGAAAAAGATTCAGGAAGCGGGAAGGTTGTTGGATATCATTCTGCTTGATCATATTATCGTTTGCCCCGATCGATATTATAGTTTCGCGGATAATGGGATGTTGTGAATTTTAGATTTGATGATTTTAGATTTTAGATTGAGGGCGTAAATCACTTAATTGTTATATCTTTGTGGCAGCATATTGTGCCACATTGACACTCGTTTTGTTTGTCAATGTGGCATGTTGACTTGTTGGCAGGGATTTTGCTTGAAAAAAGTAGCTTAATTTGTTTATTCATAAAAAAATATATACGATATGTCAGAAGAGAAGAGAGCGACTCACGAGGAAGAACTGGAGGAGTCACAGAATGTTGAGAATGAGGTAGAAGAAAAGTCTCACAAGAAGAAAGAGGATAAATCTTGCAAAAAGGAAGAGAGTAAATTGGAAGAGTTGGGACAAAAGCTGGCGGAGATGAATGACAAATATCTGCGGTTGTCGGCGGAATTTGATAATTACCGGAAACGTACTTTGAAAGAGAAAATGGAATTGACGAAGAGTGCCGGGGAGCAGATATTGACAAATATTCTGCCTGTGGTGGATAACTTCGAGAGAGCCTTGAAGAGTATGAGCGTGTCAAAGGATGTGGCAGCCTTGAAAGAAGGGGTGGATTTGATCTATGCTAATTTCAAGACGTTCCTAACGCAAAACGGTGTAAAGGAGATCGAGACGGACGGGGTGGATTTCAACACGGATATTCACGAGGCTGTGACCACTATTCCCGCACCGACTCCCGAATTGAAGGGGAAAGTGCTGGATTGTATCGAGAAAGGATATTATTTGAACGATAAGGTGATGCGTTTCGCGAAAGTGGTTGTAGGCGAATAAATTAAGATTGCGTGGTAATGGAAAAGAGAGATTATTATGAAGTGTTGGGCGTGTCTAAAAATGCCGATGCTACTGAAATAAAAAAAGCGTATCGCAAACTGGCATTGAAGTATCATCCGGATAAGAACCCGGGTGACAAGGAGGCAGAGGAGAAGTTCAAGGAGGCTGCCGAGGCGTACGATGTGTTGAGCAATGACGATAAAAGGCGCCGTTACGACCAGTTCGGACACGCCGGGATGGGTGGTGCCGGTGGTTTCGGTGGTGGAGGCATGAGCATGGATGATATCTTCTCTCATTTTGGGGATATCTTTAGTGGGATGGGCGGTTTTGGCGGCTTCAGTGGTTTCGGCGGGGGCGGACGTTCAGCCCGTAGGGTGAACCGGGGTACGAATCTGCGGGTGAAGGTGAAATTGAACCTGCAAGAAGTAGCTACCGGAGTTGAAAAGAAAATTAAGGTGAAAAAATACGTGGCTTGCCAGCATTGTAGCGGCACGGGTGCGAAAGACGGGAAGTCTTTCACTACTTGCTCGACCTGTAACGGTTCGGGACAGGTTACCCGAGTGCAGAATACAATTCTCGGTGCCATGCAGACGACTTCCACCTGTCCCACTTGCGAGGGTGAAGGAAAGATTATTAACGAGAAATGTACCTATTGTAACGGAGAGGGCGTGTTGTTGTCGGAAGAGGTGATCACGATTAATATTCCGGCAGGGGTGGCTGAAGGGATGCAGCTGTCATTGGGCGGTAAAGGCAATGCTGCCCGTCGCGGAGGTGTGAATGGAGATTTGATTGTGCTGGTGGAAGAAGACGAGCATCCTGATCTGGTAAGGGACGGCAATGATTTGTTGTATAACGTGTTTATCGGTTACCCCGAAGCGGTTCTGGGAGAAACGGTAGAGATTCCGACGATAGAGGGCAAGGTGAAAGTGAAAATAGAGGCAGGAACTCAACCGGGTAAAATATTGCGCTTGCGCGGAAAAGGTTTGCCGGACGTGAACGGGTACGGGAAAGGTGACCTGTTGGCGAAGGTGAACGTGTGGATTCCGAAGAACTTGTCGAAAGACGAGAAAAAGTTAGTGGAGAAAATGAAAGAAACGACTGGATTCAAGCCCGGAAGTAATGACAAGAAAAGCATATTCTCCAAGATGAAGGATTTTTTTGAATAGAACAAATTTATGATTACACTGACACAACTGGAATATATTGTAGCCGTTGACGAGCATCGGCATTTTGCCACGGCAGCGGATAGTTGCTTCGTGACACAGCCGACGCTGAGTATGCAAATCAAAAAGTTGGAAGACGATCTCGGTGTAATCATTTTTGACAGGAGCCGACAACCGGTGGTGCCCACGGATATCGGGGCAAAACTGATCGCTCAGGCACGGACGGTTTTATCGGCGACACAAAGAATAAAAGAAATTATCAACGAGGAAAAACAGGAGGTGGCAGGCTCTTTGAAGATCGGGATTATTCCCACGTTGGCCCCCTACCTGTTACCTATTTTTATAGGGGATTATATCCGCCGTTATCCAGCCGTGAAGGTCGAGGTTGAGGAGTTGGTATCCGAAGAGATTATCAAGCGATTGAAACGGGACACGTTGGACGCGGGCATTTTTGTTACGCCTTTCCATGACGAGAAGATCGTGGAACGCCCCGTCTTTTATGAAGAAATGATGATCTACGCTCACGCCGGTCATGAACTTTTGAAGAAGAAAGACGTAGAAATACAGGATATCGCCACTCCCGATATATGGATGCTGGGTGACGGTCATTGTTTTCGCGATCAAGTGGTGAACTTGTGCGATATGCACGACACGCAGCACAAGAACCTGCCCTTTGATTTCGAGAGCAATTCGTTGGAAACATTGATGAAGATCGTGGATAGGGAAGGCGGTTTTACTTTAATCCCGGAACTGGCATTGTTGTATATGACGGAGGAGAAAAAAAAGCAAGTTCGTTCGTTCACGACCTATAAGCCTTTGCGGGAGGTGAGCGTCATTTATTCGCGCCACTATACGAAGCAGAAGTTGATAGACCTGCTTTGCGAGGATATCAAACAGGTGGTCCCCCCGGGAATGTTGAAGAAGGAAAGAGGGAGGATCGTCGAATGGAAAAAATAAGATAAATGTAATACCCTAAGAAGATGGATAGTATCAAGAAGAGTTTTTTAGAGGCACAGCAGGTGTTGGCTGATTTTGTGGCGGATGACGAGAAGTTGAAACAGGTCGGGTTGGCAGCCGAGATATTATCCCGGATTCTGAAAAGCGGCGGTAAGGTGATTAGCTGCGGTAATGGCGGTTCCATGAGTGACGCCATGCATTTCGCGGAAGAACTTACAGGACGCTTCAGGGGTGACCGCCCGGCATTGCCTGCCGTGGCGATTTCCGACCCGACGCATTTGACGTGTGTAGCGAATGACTTCGGTTTTGATTATGTGTTTTCCCGGTACGTGGAGGCGCACGGGAAAGCGGGAGATGTCCTGCTGGCTATCAGCACGTCCGGTAATTCGGCAAATGTCGTGAATGCCGTGAATACAGCGCATGATCGGGGAATGCTGGTGATCGGGCTGACAGGTAAGGACGGCGGTAAGATGAAGAATTTATGCGATGTGAATATTTGTGTCCCGTGGAATGGTTATTCCGACCGGATACAGGAGATTCATATCAAGATTATTCACATCTTGATAGAACAGATCGAGTTGCATTTGTTCGGTGAATAGATATAAAGGTGTATGACACATATTTTTTTTAAACGAAATAGTTATGGGAAATAAAATTAATGACCCTATCGCCCGATTGATGGGGTTGAGGTACAAGTCACATCCGTGGCATGGGTTGGATATCGGGCCGGATTTTCCGGCAGTGGTGACAGCATTTATCGAGATGGTGCCTACCGATACGGTGAAGTACGAGTTGGATAAAGTGAGCGGTTATATCAAGATTGACCGTCCGCAGAAGTATTCAAACGTGGTTCCTGCGTTGTACGGTTTTTTGCCGCAGACTTATTGCGGGGATCTGGTTGCTGACTATTGCATGGAGCAAACCCAGCGGGCGGATATACACGGTGACGGCGACCCGTTGGATATTTGCGTGTTGACAGAGAAAACGATATCCCACGGGGATATTATTGCAGAGGCTCGCCCGATCGGGGGATTCCGTATGTTGGACAAGAACGAGGCTGACGATAAGATTATCGCCGTGTTGAAACATGATGCCACGTATAGCGTGTATAACGATATATCCGAGTTGCCACACGTGGTGATCGATCGTTTGAAACACTATTTCCTGACCTACAAGGATCTTCCGGGAGAAGAACGCCGCACGGAAATTACCCACGTGTATAATAAGGAAGAAGCCTACGAGGTGATTCGTAGAAGTGCGGAAGACTACAAAAATCACTTCCAAGGCTTGGAGGATATCTTGAGTCGGGTTTAAACGTGAATTGATTCTGTGATTGTCGATTGATTGATTTCGTGATTCTATAATCACCTAATCGTCAATCATAAAATCACTGAATTTTTTTATCCTCCCCACCCTTCGCGATCGAGGCTGCGATACTGTATGGCTTCGGCGATGTATTCGGGTTTTATTTTTTCACTGTGTTCCAAGTCCGCTATTGTGCGGGATAGTTTTATGATGCGGTCGTATGCTCTGGCTGATAGGCCGAAACGTTGCATAGCGATTTTCAGCAAGGCGGTGCATCTATCATCCAAAAGACAATATTTTTTCAACAGAGGTGACGTCATCTGGGCGTTGCAATATATGCCTTGATGCTCGCGGAATCGGGCAGTCTGTATTTCTCTGGCGGCAATCACCCGCTCGCGAATGGCGGCACTGGGTTCGCTTTCGGTGTTGCTGGTCATTTTATCCAGTTCGACGGGGACGACTTCGATATGTATGTCAATGCGATCAAGCAGGGGACCCGATATTTTGGACAGGTATTTATGCACGGCTCCCGGCGGACAGTTGCACTCTTTGGTGGGGTGATTGTAGTAACCGCAGGGGCAGGGGTTCATGGAAGCGATGAGCATGATATTTGCCGGGTATTCCACGCTGAATTTGGAACGACTGATGGAAATCATCCGGTCTTCCAGCGGTTGGCGTAAAACTTCCAGTACAGATCTCTGAAATTCGGGTAGTTCGTCAAGGAATAATATTCCGTTATGTGCCAGTGAAATCTCCCCGGGTTGAGGCCAAGAGCCGCCACCGACAAGAGCCACGTTCGAGATCGTGTGGTGGGGGGATCGGAAAGGACGGTTGACGATCAGGGAATTGTTGTTTTGTATTTTTCCCGCGACGGAGTGTATCTTGGTTGTTTCGAGAGCTTCTTCCGTGGTCATGGGCGGCAGGATTGTCGGTAATCTTCGGGCGAGCATGGTCTTTCCCGAGCCCGGTGAGCCAATCATGATCATATTGTGTCCGCCCGCGGCGGCGATTTCCATGGCTCTTTTCACGTTCTCTTGTCCCTTAACGTCTTTGAAATCCAATAATTCGTTGTCGGAGTGCTGTTCCATGATTTTCCGGTCGAACACCGCGGGGGAGAATGATTTTTCTTTTTTCAAGAAAGCAATGACCTCGTTGATATGCCGGAAGCCATATACCTCGAAATCTTGAACAACAGCGGCCTCATTGGCATTCTGATGGGGGAGGATGATTCCTTTGAATCCTTCTTTTTTCGCGTGAATGGCAATGGGCAGTACGCCTTTTACGGCTTGCAGGCTTCCGTCAAGGGACAATTCGCCCATGATGACGTAGTGTTCCAAGTCGGCATCAGGAAGTTGTTCATTGGCAGCCAGAATACCGATACCTATCGGGAGATCGTAAGCGGAGCCTTCCTTCTTCACGTCGGCGGGAGCCATATTGATAATAACTCTTTTACCCGGGATTTTAAGTCCTATTTCCCGGAGGGCGGAATCGATGCGTTGTTGACTTTCTTTCACGGCATTATCCGGTAATCCCACGATGATGAATTTAGCACCCCAGAGGATGTTTACTTCTATTGTAATTGTAATAGCATTGATGCCGTACACGGCACCGCCGAATATTTTGACTAACATAACTGTCGATCTTTATTTCACATACAGGCAGGTAAGTTAGGATTATTTTACACGGAAACAAAATGGATAGGGTTATTTTTTCTCTTCGAGTTTTTCCAGTGAAACTTTTTCTCCGTCGAATTTGGCATACGTGAAATGAGTAATCCAGTCTCCCGTGTTGATATAATAGCTGGATTCCGCCAGTTGCATAAAGATGGGAAGGTGGCGATGACCGAAAATGAAGTAATCGATGTGCCGTTCCTGCAATACTTTCTTGCAATACAGCACGATCTCTTCTTTGTCATCTCCCAAGTATTCTCTTGCGTCTATTTTCCCGTTTCCTTTTAGTCGGGAGTGTGATGACCATCTGTTTGCCAAAGCGATACCCCAGTCGGGATGAATCAGCCGGAAGCATCTTTGCAGGAAACGATTGTGGAAGGCTTTGCTGAGGAAAAGATAGCCTTTGTCATTCGGGTTGAGTCCGTCGCCGTGTCCGATAAGGAAGGATTTCCCGTTCATTTCGATTTCGAACATAGAGGTATGCAGGATCACCCCACATTCCTTTGCCAAGTAGTCGAACGCCCAGATGTCATGATTTCCGGTAAAAAAATGAACTTTTATCCCGCTGTCGGTGAAATTGGCGAGTTCTGCCAGAAAGCGCACGTGTCCTTTGGGAACCACGTGTTTGTATTCGAACCAGAAATCGAACATATCACCCAACAGGTAGAGCTCCGAGCAAACGGGTTTTATCTTTTTCAAAAAATCCACGAGCATCAATTCCCTTTCCCGGTTATTTTTCAATAGTTTGGCACCCAAGTGTGCATCGGAGAGGAAATAAACGTTCTTACCCTGCATGATGATATGTTCGTTCTGTTTTTATTATTTCTTCAATAAAGTGTTCAAACGATCTTCCAGACGACTGCCGTACAAGTTCTTGCCGACAATCTCTTTTTTCTGGTTGATGATATAGTTTGCCGGAATATTTTTGATGTTCCAGCTTGCGGCAGCTCTGCTTTGCAAACCACCTTCATCCCATACGCAAATCCAGTTGATCTTGTTCTGTTTTATGATTTCTTCCCACAGCAATCTGTTTTTATCCAGACAGACCATGTAGATTTCAACGCCCTGTTTCTTGAATTTGTCATATACCGTTTTCATCTCCTTGATGTATTCCTGACTTTCTTTGGCGGTGATTAGCCCGAAGTCGAGCACGATATATTTATCTTTCAGGGAGAGCAATGATACCGGTTTCCCCTCCGTGTTGGGAAGAGTGATGTCCGGCAGAGAACTTTCCGAGTTGTTGATCACGGCTGCCAATTGCTGGTTGCGGATCGCTTGGGATATTTCTTTCAAATGGTTCATGATCGCTTTCGTGTATTGCGATTCCGGGTACAAAGCGGTTAATGACGAT
Organism: Butyricimonas hominis; assembly: GCF_014287455.1. Classification (NCBI taxonomy): domain Bacteria; kingdom Pseudomonadati; phylum Bacteroidota; class Bacteroidia; order Bacteroidales; family Odoribacteraceae; genus Butyricimonas; species Butyricimonas hominis. Next base: position 223,177 of record NZ_JACOOH010000004.1, on the reverse strand, counting down.
GCCACTACCTTGAAATAATGAAGGTCTTCTATCTCGTCCATGATACCGAGATTTCCTCCGATTTTCTGGTACAGGGCGTAGTAGGATGCCGGAGAGGTTGCGTGTTTGATGATAAAATCCCGGGTGAAGTTGATCTGTTTGTTTATAGCCTCCTCCCAAGCTTTGGCGTATTCTTCTCTTTGTTTGTCGTAAGCAGGCTCCTGCGGCAGCGCCTGATAGGATTTTCTCAAGGAGTCGGTCAGCGTGATCGTGCGATCGAGTTGGAAGTTTAATAATTTGATCCACAATGAATTTTCCGATCCATCTACCCAATAGTTGTTCTTGATGTCATCGAGTTTTCCACTTATTTCTATTTTTTCTTCCGGAGTGGCGATGATTGTAACCTGCTCGTTATTAGCGAATTTTAGCGCATAGAAGGTCGGTAGGTCAACATTAATCTTGAAAGTAAACTCTCCTTTCTTGTTAATTTTTGTTGAGTCTATAACTTTCCGGGAACTCACGTCAATTTGTTCCAAGTATACTTTCGTGTTGTCCGCATCTTTGATGGCTCCGGTGATCTCGACATTCGTTTTCTTGCTGCAAGAAGCGATAAGAACTACAAATAGCCCGAATAGTAATATTTTTCTCATAGTTTGTTGGAATGATAAATAATCTACATCTATATTGAAATTCGAAAGTAATACTTTTTTTCGATTTTTTACATCAATAGAGAGAGAATTTGAATAAAAAAAACGTTAATAAATTGTTAATGCTCTGTTTTAGAGTATGTGGATTGAAATAAAGTTTTATTTTTGCAAACGATGAAACAGCAAAAAATGAATATACGCGCCCTTCTGTTATTGGTTGTTTTCCTTTTAGGGACAATCGGGGTAAATGTGAGTAAGGTGTACTGCCATCGTTGTCAGGAAACTTATTCGCGTTTGATATTCATTCCTGCTGATACGCCGTGTCCTTGTACGCACGGTTGTGTTTGTTGTCACTCGTGCCATAATATGCACAAAAAGAATTGTGATAACGCGAAACAACAGCATACATATTATAAGGTCTACGGCGAGTGGGCTGCTTCTCATTTCGAGGTGCAGTTCAGCGATATGGTGATGGAGGTGGATTCTGCCCCTGTCTTTTCCGATCGTGCTACATCTATTGTCAAATCATTTAATCCTGCCTTGACGTACACGGATAATTCTCCGCCATTGGAGTTGCTGTGTACATTCCGTTGTTGATTTATTTCTGTTCCGTGAAGAAGGAATCCCCGCGGGTCCCTTTCAGACTGGTCGTGCGTGTATGCTTGGCCGAGAAGTATTATGTGTGAATTGAAACTAAAATCAAGAGCGAAAGTAATTGTATGAGAAATCTTTTTATTATGGTGTGTTTGTTCGCGTCTTTCGGATTGCAGGCGCAAACAATTAAAGGCCGGGTTATGGAGGAAACAGCCGATGGCGAGGAACCGCTTGCCGGGGCAAACGTGTATTGGGTCGGAACGAGCAAAGGAGCCGTGACGGACGGTAACGGAGAGTTCAAGTTGAAGTGGGAGAAGGTGGGAAAGTTGGTAATCAGCTTCATCGGTTATCGGTCGGATACTATTCAAGTAAAATCGACGGATAAGTTTGTTACTTGTACGTTACAATCTGGGGAGTTGTTGGATGAAGTGAACGTGCAAGCCCGGAAGCAAAGTACGGTGATGACGACCAATCGCCCGTTGATCGAGCAATTGATTACCGGGGAGGAATTGTGTAAAGCCGCTTGCTGTAACTTGGGCGAAAGTTTCGAGACCAATGCGTCCGTGGATGTTTCTTACGCGGATGCGGTGACGGGAGCGAAACAGATTCAGTTGCTCGGGCTGACGGGAAAATACGTGCAGATGATGACGGAGAATATGCCTAATTTCAGGGGACTCGCTTCTCTGTACGGGTTGACTTATATTCCCGGTCCTTGGATGTCGGCTATTTCCGTGTCTAAAGGTACCGGTTCGGTTATCAACGGCTACGAGTCGATGGCAGGCCAGATCAGCGTGGATTACAAGAAACCCCGTGATCCGGAATTGTTTTCGGCAAACGTGTTTACCAGTAGCGAGGGGATGTACGAGTTTAACTCTAATTTCAGTATTCGTTTTAATGATAAATGGAGCACGATGTTCCTTTTGCACGGGGACTGGATGGAGGAGCCGCACGACGGGAATAAGGACGGTTTTCTGGATATGCCCGAAAAGACACAGTATAACGTGATGAATCGTTGGGCGTACAAGGATGATTCTTGGTTCCTTCAATTCGGCGGAAAGTTTATCGACGAAACTCGTGAGGGGGGACAAACCTCGCACGGGGGACATGCCGAGCCGAATCCGACCTACGGGCTTTACAAGATAGGTATCGATACGCGTCGTTACGAGGGATTCTTGAAGTTAGGGTATCTGATGCCTCAATACGAGAACACGAGTATGGCATTGCTGCTGAATTACACGGATCACACGCAGGATTCGTATTACGGGAAGAAAATATATAATGCGGGACAAAAGAGTTTCTTCGCTAATTATATTTATCAGTCCATATTCGGGAATAATCCGGGACAGATGTACTCGGCAGGTATTAGTTTTACTTATGACAAGTATGACGAGGATTTCCGCGATCAATTGGTCGTGGCGGACGGACTCGAGGGGGTGGATGCTACTTTCAAGCGCGAGGAGCGTGTTCCGGGGGCTTTCTTCCAGTACACGGGAGAGTTTTTGGACGAGCGGTTTGTCGTGATGGCGGGTTTGCGTTATGATTATCACAATATTTTCGGTAGTATCTGGACGCCCCGGGCTCATATCATGTATAAGCCGGATGAGTTCACGAATATAAAAGCTACTTTCGGGCGGGGATTACGCACGGCGAATATTCTCGCGGAGAATAGCTACCTCTTGGCTTCTGCCGCTAATTTTTACGTGGAAGGTAAGTTATTGGCTAAGAATCCTCACTTGTTGGACGAGTTGAAGATGGAAGATTCTTGGAATTTCGGGGCAAACGTGAACCGGAAGTTTACTTTGTTCGGACGCACGTTGAATGTTAATCTTGATTACTATCACACGAAGTTCAACGATCAAGTGGTAGTGGATAACGAAACGACATTCGATCAGGTGAATTTCTATAATCTGGAAGGGAAGTCCTATTCCAATTGCTATCAGGCAGAGGTGAAATACGAATTGATTCCTCGTCTGGAAGCGACGGTGGCATATCGTTATAATGACGTGAAGACCACGATTAAAGGAGAGTTGAGACGTACCCCGTTTACCAGTCGTTACAAAGGTATGGTGAACTTGTCGTATTTCACGAACCTGAAAAAGTGGCAGTTCGATTTCACCACGCAGTTCAACGGTTCCGGTCGTTTACCCGAACAGGGAGGCATTGCTGATGAGTTTCGGGTTGCACCTCGTTTCGATGCATTCCAGATTATGAACGCTCAGGTGACAAAATATTTCCGCTTGTGGAGTGTTTATGCCGGATGCGAGAATATCGGCGATTTCACGCAGAAAAATCCGATCGTGAACGCTCACGATCCTTGGAGCAGTACGTTCGACTCGTCGAAAGTCTGGGGCCCTCTTCATGGACGTAAATTCTATATCGGTTTGCGTTTTGCTTTAGACCGGAAAGGATGAGATAAAAACTAAAAGATAAAAGTTGAAGACTAAAAATTGATAATAAATAAATATTTGAATATGAAAACAATGAAGATTTTATTTACGCTGGTAGTGTTCGTAATGATGGGTTTAACCGTGAATGCGCAAGCAAAAAAAGATACGACTGTTATTTTCAAGGTGGGAATCCATTGTCCTTCTTGTAAAGCGAAGTTAGACAAGAATATGCCTTTCGAGAAAGGGATAAAGGATTACAAGTTGAATATGAAGGATTCTACCGTGTTGGTGACCTATCGTATGGATAAGAACTCCTTGCCGGGATTGAAAGCGGCTATCGAAAGACATGACGTGAAAGTTCTTGCTTTGTGTGACAAAGACGGTAAAGTTATCAAATGCGACAAAGGACACAAATGTTGCAAAGAAGGTGCAAAAGCAGAGTGCAAAGGAGATTGCAGCCAATGTGACCACAAGAGCGGAAAGCATGAATGTGAAGGCAAATGTGATCATCACAAAAAAGATCAAACGTGCAAGGGAGAATGCGGTGACAATTGCTGCTCTAAAACCGGAAAGAAAGAAGATTGCTGCAAAAAGAAATAAGAGGAAGGTGTGTCGAAACACACCTTCTCGTCCGTAAGGTCTGAAAGTCCATAATGTCGTAAGGCCAAATGTACGGGTGATGTATGTATTATGATAGTGTATATCATTGCGTTATGAAATAATGGACTTTATGGACTTTAGGAGCCGAAGGCTCGACTTTATGGACCTTACAGACTAAAATAGGGTGGCAAAGCCACCCTATTTTTTATTGTTCCTGAATGAATTGATTCATTTTCTCGAAGTGACGTTCCATGTCTTGTAGAAGGCGGACTTGCACTTTTGTCCGTTGCAGGTTGTGCTCCGGGTAGGTGATCGGGTAGTAATGATCACCGTCAAGGTAATCCGTCAGGAAACGTACCGCTTGCAAATAGGTCATCAGAATACATCCTTGTGCCAGTGTTTTTTTCTCTCTTAGGGTAAAGAGGTGTTTTGCCTTTTCCATGAATCCGGCAGTGAACGCCTCAAAAAATGCCATGTTGAATACCACTTCATCAAGGTTGCGGGTTTCTTCCCCGGCCGAGTTACAAGCGGAACGGATGGCATCCCCGAAATCATAATGCACGATTCCCGGCATCACGGTATCCAGATCAATCACGCATAGCGGGCGATCGTTGTGGTCGAACAAAAGATTGTTGGCTTTCGTGTCGTTATGTGTCACCCGAAGCGGAAGGAACCCGTCGTCTTTCAGCTGCTGTAATTCGAGCATTTGCTTGTCGAATTTCTTTAAATATTCGAGCAATTCTTTACTTGACTCGATTCTTTCAGGGCTGGCTTTTGCCAGTGCTTCTTTTAATTCTCGCTGGCGTCTGGGAACGTTATGGAATAAAGGAATCGTTTCCGTCAATAATCTGGCGTCAAAATCGGATATCCGGTTTTCGAATTCGCCGAACCCGATACCCACTTGATAAGCGATCTGGGAGTCCGGAATGACGTCGTAACTCTTTGAGCCTTTGATAAACAGGGAGAGAGTCCAGTAGTTCCCTTCGTAATCCTTGTGATACGCGTTTCCTTTGTCCGTGTAGAAATACGTGATGTATTTACGGGTGATATCGCTCACCTTGTGTCGGAGCAGACGGTTACGAATGTGTCCGCATACCAGTTCCTTGTTTTTCACGAGTTTTGGAATATCCTTGAATACGTTGCTATTGAGCCGTTGAAGGATATATTCAACATCCTCATCTACCTTGACGAGATAAGTGTCGTTGATGTGCCCGGACCCGTAAGGCGTGGCCGACACGAATCGACCGCTGGATACGAACGTGTCGTATATCTTCTTTAGTTTATCCATGGCGTTGTTTTTTATGTTTTTCCCGTTGTTTTTTTTATTTCCCCATGTCCGTGTACAGCCCTTCCCCGTCGAATTTTTGTAGGGCATTGTTCACGAGTTCCGTGTCTTCCTTGTAAGTGACACCAAACCATTTTGCACTGGTGTTCAGTACTTTCACTTTCACGGTCTTCTGCTTGATCAGTTCGTCTACCACGAACGGGATGTATATCTCCGATTTCGGGTTATTGCTGTTGGCATGATAAAAGTCGACAAACTGTTTTTCGATTTCCCCGAAAAGCATAGGCGTGAATCCCCAGAAATTCATGGATACCACATCGTCCTCGTGGAGGATAACACCGGAGTCCATGTCTTTGATAACCGTACCTTCACGTCCGATTTTGGTGCGTTCCGTGATGCTGGTCAGGAAGTTGTCTTTGTCCGCGGTACATACTCCCCGCGATACGGTACCGTTTTCCGACAGCGTGGCTGCTAACCGGTAACCGGCAAGGCTGAAACAGTTTTCGTCCGGATTATTTGCGATGAAATCATGCATCTTCACGAAAGCGTCACGACCGTAGAAGTCATCGGCGTTGATAGCGATAAAAGGTTCGTTGATACTGTCTTTTGCCGACCAGATAGCGTGTGCCGTACCCCACGGTTTCTCCCGTTCGATAGGAGGCATATTCCCGGGCAGCCGATCCATTTCCTGAAAGCAATACACGGTTTCCACCAGACTTTCGGCATATTTCCCCACGGCTTCTTTAAATTCTTCTTCAAAGCTGCGGCGGATGATGAAAACGATCTTGTCAAATCCGGCATGCACGGCGTCATAAATGGAGTAGTGCAATAATGTTTTTTTGTGCGGTCCCAACAACGCGAGTTGTTTCAGACTACCGAACCGGGAACCCATACCGGCTGCCATAATGAGCAGGGTGGTTTTGTTTTTCTTTGTTTCCATAAATATATTTAATTTCTTATGAATAATCTCTTGTTAGGGCAAAACTAATAAAAAGTCGGGAAAGAAGCTAGCAAGATGTATTTGTTTTTATACTTCCTCCGTGATGTCCGGTTCCGGAAGTTGAGTCGGGGCATCTTGGGTGGGCAATGCTTCCACCGAACGCAGGTGGCGTTGTATGGCACGGGTGCGTTTTCCCATGACTTCTTCAAGTTGGTTGTTTGCCGTCTGGAGATTCTTTTGAGCTTTTTCGAGCATCCCGCCGAATTTGTCAAACTCGGTTTTCACGGCGCTCAAGATACGCCATACTTCGCTGCTTCGTTTTTGGATGGCTAAGCTACGGAATCCCATTTGCAGACTGTTGAGGATAGCGGCAAGCGTGGTTGGTCCCGTCACGATGACATGATACTCCTGTTGTAACTGCTCCAACAGCGAGGAACGGCGAATCACTTCCCCGTAAATGCTCTCGAAAGGAAGAAACATGATACCGAAATCGGTCGTGTGGGGCGGGTCGAGGTATTTCTCCCGGATGTCTTTTGCCATACCCCGGATGGTCTGCTCTATATTGCGGGAGGCGGTTTCTACACGTTTCGGGTCACCGCTCTCGTGGGCTTCTAATAGTTGTTCGTAGATATCTTTCGGGAATTTGGCATCCACGGGGAGATAGACGGAGTCTTCGCCGTTGTCTTTTCCCGGTAGTTTTATGGCGAACTCCACCAGTTTGTCCGAGCCTCTCTTCGTTTTGACATTCGTGTCATATTGTTCCGGTGCGAGGATTTGTTCAAGAAGCATGGAGAGTTGTACTTCTCCTATTGTTCCGCGTATTTTCACGTTGCTGAGTACTCGTTTTAGTCCTCCCACGTCTTGGGCGAGGGTCTGCATTTCTCCTAATCCTTTCTGCACGCTTTCGAGTTGTTTGCTCACGAGTTCGAATGATTGACCGATGCGCTCGTGAAGTGTTTTTTGTAGTTTTTCGTCCACGGTGGCACGCATCTCTTCCAGCCGTTTTTCCGTGTTTTGCAGAAGCTCCTGTTGGCGGGTACTCAGCTCGCCCAGTTTCTCCCGTTGCAGGCGGTTCGAGGCGTTCATGCTTTCGGTGAAACTTTTCTGGAACGCTTCTATGGCGGCATTTGTTTGTGTCGTGATATTTTTTAGTGCTTCCCGGTGCTCCGTGCGAAAATTGTTGAGTGATGCGGCAAGTTCTTCTCTATCCTGTCGGGAGCGGTTCTCGTCCGCTTCCCGGTTATAGCGGAATTCCTCCCGAAATGCTTTTTCCACGCGGCCTATACTCTGTTCCAGTTGAACAAAAGATTCCCGGGCATCCGTGCTCTTTCGGGTGCGGAGCAAGATTACGAGCAGTATGATATTGAGGAGTAAAAGTGCTCCCCCGGTGATATACATGAATAATTCCATATTTCTGAGCCTTTAACGGTTCAAAAATATGGAAAATTACTCAGAGTTTGGTGAACTCCTGTCGGATTTGTTCCCGCTCGTGTGGAACGAAAATCAGTGCGGTCGTGTCATACCCCCGTTTCTGTGCCCTGTGTATAAGGTCTTGTAATTTTTGGGGAGGCAGTTTCGGCGTACGGCTCACGATCCAGAGGTGGTCGCATTGTGAACTGCCGATGAGGGCTGCACTGTAATCCTTTTCAACCTCCAGAATGTGGTAGTCCGTGTTGAAAACCAGAAAAAACGTGACTCTCAGCACCCCGGGGCGAGTGGTGTCCGGGATATGTACTCTCCCGACAATCTCTTTTTTCTCTCCCGATAGACTGTCCCGATAGCCGCATCCGATGACTTCTATGTCGCCGTCGGGTTTGACAACATAGTTGGTTGTTACTCCGACCAGCCCCCGCTCGAAAGGATGGTCAAAACGTGCAATTTCATACCATAGGCCGACATACTTTTTCAAGTCGAGTGAGTCGATTGCCCGGTTGTTAATCGTTCCGTCGGATTGCGCTGTTGCTGACGTGATATTGCATCCGACAAGCAATATCGCTACTAATAATGTTTTCATAGTACGAGTTGACAGTAAGGTGTTTAGTTGCTCGTAATACGTGAAGCAGGGAGGTGAGGTTAGTTTATAAAGTTTATAAAGTTCATAAAGTTTATAAAGTATTCTTTAGCGAGTTCGTAAGGGTGTAAAGCCCATAGAGTCACGGGTGTTAATTGTCCGTTAGTGCTGTTATAAATAAAGTGCCCGCTAGGGTTTATTACTTTATGAACTCATTTATTCTTGTTCGCCAATTGCCCGCAAGCCGCATCTATATCTTTACCTTTGCTGCGGCGGACGTTGACCACGATGTTTTTGCTTTTGAGGAAGCGGACGAATTGGTCCCTGTTCGCGTCGGGACTGTGGCGGTAGGGGGCGTTGTCGACTTCGTTATATTCGATGATATTTATTTTCACAGGGAATTGACGACAGAATATAGCCAGTGCTTTGGCATCTTCAAGACTGTCATTTACGCCTTTCAGTAATAGATACTCGAAAGTGGGGCGAGTTCCGGTTTTGTCGACAAAGTATTTTATTGCTTCTGCCAATTCCGGGAGCGGATATGCTTTGTTAATCGGCATGATTTTATCCCGTGTGGCATTCATCGCGGAGTGTAGAGAAATGGCGAGATTGAAACGTACGTTGTCATCGGCAAGGCGCCGGATACCTTCCACTATTCCCGAGGTGGATAACGTGAGGCGCGAGGGTGACATGCCCAATCCGTCGTTTCCCGTGATACGGTCTATCGCTTGCAGCACGTTGTCGTAGTTCAATAACGGTTCTCCCATTCCCATGAATACAATATTGGAAAGCGGTGTGCCTCTTTCTTCCGCCAGGCGTTTGACGGCAACTACTTGGTCGTATATCTCTTCCGGCAGCAGGTTGCGGGTGAATCCCAATCCTCCTGTGGCACAAAAACTACATTTCAGTTTACATCCCACCTGTGAGGACACGCAAGCTGTCGCTTTATCCCGGCTGGGGATAAGAACAGCCTCGATCAGATTACCGTCGGGCAACGTGAATCCTAACTTTGTAGTACCGTCGCTGCTTTCTTGCCGATGAGTAAGTGTACCGGTCTGTAAAGTGAATAGTGAGGCAAGACGTTCCCGGGTTTCTTTCGACAGGTTCCTCATGTCATCAAAATTCGTAACTCCCTTTTGCCAAAGCCATTGCCATATTTGCTTTGCCCTAAATGCCTTCTCCCCGTGTTGCACGAGGATTTCTGCCAACTCCTTTTGTGTGTATGCCCGTATATTTGTTTTTTCCATGTGTTGTCGTTTTCCACCGCGAAGATAAGGAGAAAACCGGAAAGTAGGAAACTATGCAGCTGTAATAGAAAATAGTTTCCAGTGACACTGAAAAATAGTTTCCAACGCTACTGGAAACTATTTTACCCTAAAACTCTATCCAAATATCATTCTCTGAAAAATATTCCCTCAATTTATGAATTGCTCGGCTTTTCAATACTTTGACGGTATTCACGGCAATGCCCAATTCTTCTGCGATCTCTTTCGTGTTGTTCCCGGCGAGGGAAAGGTCCACGATTCGTTTGCATTGAGGAGGAAGGGCATCAATGGCTTCGAGTAACAGTAGATTCGTTTCTTGCTCGATAATCGTGTCCCACACGGAATCTTCCTGTTCATTAATAAATGTTACCTGCTCGTAACGGTTCTTTTCACGGGCGAGTCCCCGGAGATAATTCAAGGATTCGTTGCGCACCATGATAAACAGGTAATTTTCGATGGATTCCAGATTCTCGTGTTGTTTTTTGTTTTCCCAAAATTTGATGATCACCTCTTGAGCTATATCCTGTGCGGCATCCGAATCTCCGGTTATTTTGAATGCGATGGCGCATAAAGATGCGAAGTACTCTCGGATAAAATCTCCCAGATCAAAATGATTGCCCGTGACCTTTTTATTACTTCGCATATAGAAATCTTTTACTAATCCAATGAAGCACCACTACAATATTGGATGAATAAATGTGCAACAAATATACACATTTTTATATGATTCCTGCAATACGTGGTTTTGTCTTTCTTGAAAAATCAAGGAGTACGATTGTGATTGTAAAATATTTTCAAAAAAATTATCCTCTCGTGTAATACCAAACGATAATCAGTGGTGTCTTTAGATAAAATGTAAAAGAATGAAAGAATTTCAGAGTCATCAAATCGCACGGATCATCTTACGCGTAAGATACGGCATCGCTACCGAAGAGGAGAAGCGGGTGTTTGAGGTCTGGATTAAAGGGAGCGAAGGGCGGCAGGCGCTTTATGACAAGATTGTTGCCGACGGGAGTTTGAAGGAACATTTGAATTTGAAATCGGGATACGATCTACAAACGGACTACGGGAAATTGCAGTCCGATATTTTGCGCTCTTTGACGAGGCGGAACAGGCAAAAGCGGGTAAAACGTTATCTCTTGTGGTGCGGTAGTGCCGCGGCAGTCTTCATACTGGGGAGTATGCTCCTTTTCGAGTACGTGCTAGATACCCCGAAAAAGGTACAACTCAAAAAAGTGGAAGTTGCCAAGGTGTTGCCTTCCGCGACGACAGTACAGGATAAGGTAATTCTGGTTTTGGCGGACGGGGAAAAAGTGGGGATGACCAAGATACAACAGGATTCCACTCGGGTGGGGACAGCGTTGGTCATGGGACAGGAGGACAAGTTGGTTTACGATTCCGACCGGATGCAAGCAGACTCGGTGATGCCGGATAAGTTGGAGATGAACAAGGTTATCACGACAACCGGGGGCTTCTATTCTTTGGTATTAAGCGACGGAACCCGGGTTTGGCTCAATTCCGAGAGTGAATTGGAATTTCCCGTTCTTTTCGGCAAGGGCGAAAGGGTGGTACGCTTGGAAGGCGAAGCGTTCTTCGAGGTAACCCCGGATGCCGCACGGCCTTTTATCGTGCGAACCAACGATATCCGCACGAGGGTGTTGGGAACCTCTTTTAATATCAAGGCTTACAAGAATGAAGCTGATGTGATTACTACACTTTTCACCGGGAAGGTAGACGTGGCGTCATTGGCGGATACCACTGGCAAGGTGGTGCTTTCACCCGGCAAGCAGGCGGACTGGAATCAACAAACCGGGAAATTGAGCGTGTCCGAGGCGAATCTGGATAACGTCATCGCTTGGAAAGAGGGAATGTTCATGTTTAATAAAGAAAATATAGAGGTTGTGACCCGGCAGATCGAGCGTTGGTATGGCGTGAAATTTATTTATGAAACCGGGGCAAAGAAGGATTACACGTTCAACGGTTACTTCAGCAAGGACGAGACGCTGAAGTCTATCTTGGAGGCGTTCACCTTCACGGGGGGACCTGAATTTAAAATCGAGGGAAATGTCGTGTACGTAAGAAGTAAATCATAATAAAAAGCAAAATGGAGCAACTTCGCGGGCGCTCCACTTTGACGACCTTGTTCAGCGACAAGGCTAATGTTAAATTTAATATCACAAATCTATGAAAAAAAGGACGAAACCAAAAGTCTTTTCAGGACTTTTATGCACGTGCGGAAAATCGTTTAGTGTTTTTTCACTTTTCGTGGCACTGTTGCTGGGGTCTGCCTCGCTTTTAGCGCAGCAGGCAAATCAGAAAACCATTTCAATTGACTTCAAGGATTTCAGCGTGTTGCGGGCACTGCACGAGATCAATCGATTGGGAGGAAACGTGGTCACCTTCCGGGAAGAGGTCGTGATGAAAGAGGCGAAAAAGATTACCTTAAAACGGGAAAATACCACCGTGTTCGAGGCGGTAAAGGCTTGTTTGGAGGGAACCGGATTAACTTGTTCACAACAAGCAAACGGTAAAATTCTTGTCGGGCCGAAACAGGAATCCAATTTGCTTAAAATCAGTGGTCGTATAGTGGACGAAAAGGGAAATCCTGTTGCAGGGGCTACGGTCATGATTGTGGGGACAACGCAGGGTGTTGCTTCCGATGGGGAAGGGCAATATACCATTGCCGCCAAGCCGGACGATGTATTGCGGGTTTCTTTCATCGGGTACAAGACCGTGACCGTTGATGTTAAAGGGAAAAGCAAGTTAAATGTTACATTAAATCCCACCGAGGAAAACCTCGAGGAGGTGACCGTTGTGGCATTCGGTGAGCAAAAAAAGGAAAGTGTGGTTTCCTCTATCACCACCGTTCGCCCGATGGATTTGAAATCATCAAGTAGTGATTTGACTTCCAGTTTTGCCGGAAAGATCGCCGGTATCATTGGTTGGCAAACGGGTGGTGCGCCAGGTGCATTGACCGAGGAAGAGATGAATACTAAATTTTACATCCGCGGTATCAGTTCATCCAACGGGGTTTCCGAGCCTTTGGTGTTGATTGACGGGGTAGAATCCTCTCGTTTGGATTTGGCCCGTATGGCACCGGAAGACATTGAAAGTTTCTCCGTGTTGAAAGATGCCTCCGCCACGGCGATGTACGGAGCCCGTGGGGCGAACGGTGTAATCCTCGTGACCACGAAGAAAGGAGAGGCGGGAAGCGTTTATACCTCTGTGCGTTACGAGGCTGTAGCTTCCATGCCGACGGATAAAATCGAGGTTGTAGACCCGAAAACGTATATGTTGATGTATAACGAGGCGTTGATTACTCGTAACCCGAGTGCCACTCCCGCCTATTCGTTGACGAAAATCGAGCGCACGGGAGATCCCAGGTATCCCTCGTGGCTTTATCCTGCTAATGACTGGTACAAGATTTTGTTTAAAGATGTATCTATCAACCACCGTGTGGGTGTAAACGTGCGTGGGGGCTCCGAACTGGTGCAATACTATGCTTCTGTGAATTACGTGAATGATGAAGGTATGTTGAAAACCGACAAATTGAATCAGTTTGACGTGAATATCAAGAATTCCACTCTTTCCTCTCGTTTGAACTTGAACGTGAACCTGAATGCCGGGATTCGTTTATTGGCAAATACCTCTTTTTCCGTGGACAAATATCATGGACCTAAAGCGGATGTGCATACGGCTTATGCTATGGCGTTTAACGCATCGCCGGTGGATTTCGCCCCCACTTACCCGGGCGATAAGGAAAATGGATGGCCTCATCTTCGTTTCGGGAACGTGAAAGGGCGAGATGATGTAGTTAACCCTTATGCTAGTATACAAGCCGGTTACACGGAGCGAGGACGGTTTTCCTTAACCTCTCGGCTCGAGTATATTCACAATTTATCTACCTTGTTGAAAGGTCTGGAGTTACGAGCCAGCGTATCGTACTCGAATTCCAATTATTTCCAAGAAATTTATGAAACCAAACCTTTTTATTATGCTTGTGATCCGGAGAACGGGGGATATGATTTTGAAACGGGCGAACATTTTTTGACTCCAGTGAATAACAATGGGCGTCGTACCTTGGGAAAACCAGAATTGGGAACAGGAATTAGTCGGAGTATCTCCACCCAATGGGTATACGAGGGACGTTTGTTGCACATGGCGGCATGGGGAGAGCACCAAACTTCTTTGACTGCTGTCTTTCAAGCTCGTCAGGCAAGTCATGCCCCGACTAAAGATTTGTATGATGGTATTGAAAACCGTAATTTAAGTTTTTCCATGCGTGGCAGCTACGGGTTCTTGGATCGCTATTTTGTAGAAGCCAGTTTCGGTTACAATGGTTCCGAGCGTTTCACGAAAAATAATCGCATGGGATTCTTCCCTTCCGCGGGAGCTGCTTGGATCGTGTCGAAAGAAAATTTCTTGCAAGGTGCAAGTAATATCGTTTCTTTCTTGAAATTGCGAGGTTCTTACGGGAAGGTCGGTAATGACGGGATTATCGCTACTCCGCGTTTCGTGTATATGCCACAGATTGGTAAGTCTGAATACGTGAATGCAGGTGTTTATCCGGAGGTTGGTAACGATGATGCTTTTAGAAGAAAACAAATTCAAAATTACGGGGATCCGGATGTGAAATGGGAAATTTCCGAACAGGTAAATTTGGGATTGGAATCTCGTTTCTTTAGAGATGTATTGGAATTGAATGTTGATATTTACCAAGAGATTCGCCATAATATTATCGCTAACCGTACGGTGATTCCTGCCAACATGGGTATCGAATTGTACCCGTTGGACAACATGGGTAAAGTGCGTTCTCGCGGTATGGATTTGTCAGCAAAAGTGCAACACGCTTTCTCGCCCGATTTCTGGATTATCTTGAATGGAACCTTCACTTACAATAAAGCGGTTTACAAGGAACTGGAAGAGGCTACCGACAAGCCTCGTTGGCAATGGAAAAAGGGACACGAGATTTCGCAACAGATCGGGTATATTGCTGAGGGATTGTTCCATGATCAGGCAGAAATTGATAACTCTCCTACTCAATCCACGGCGGAGCCGGGAGATATTCGCTATCGCGATATCAACGGCGACGGTACGATTGACGTGGAAGATGCCGTGCATATCGGGTTCCCCGAAACACCGCGTATCATCTATGGTTTCAGCGGTTTCGTCAACTATAAGAACTGGGAATTCAATTTCTCGTTTCAAGGATCCGGTAACCGGGGATTCTTCCTTAATCCGGGGGCACTCTCTCCCTTCGTGAACGATCATGCCATGTTGAAAGCGATATACGACAGCCATTGGACGGAGAAGAACGCAAGCGATCGTCCTTTCTGGCCGCGCCTTTCCACGCAGAGTATCACGGTCAATAACCCCCAGGAAGATTGGGATAACATTAATAACGGGGAGCGTAAATCCACCTATTTCATGCGTGAATGTCGTTTCTTGCGTTGTACGTCGTTAGAGGTGGCTTACAATCTACCCTTGAATTTGCGCACGAAACTTCGCATGCAAAACGTGAAATTCTTTGCTAGGGCGAACAATCCGTTTATGTTCAGTAACTTCAAGTTGTGGGATGTAGAGTTGGGTGAGAACGGGTTCAATTACCCGATACAAAAAACTTATGCCGTGGGTGTGAGTGTTAGTTTCTAATTTAAAAAGTATGACGATATGAAACGATTATTATCATCAGTTTTATTAATGCCGTTCTTCCTTTTTTCCGCTTGCGATAGTTGGTTGGATATCGTGCCGGAGGAAGATATGACAACCTTGGATACGGAGTTCGAGACTCGGAATGAGGCAGAGGAATGGTTACGAAGTTGTTACATCTTTTTGCAGGAGCCCGTTCCATCGATTATGGAAAACGAGGCATTCTTTGGTGCTGACGAGTTTGTGGCGTGCGATTACGTGCGAAGTATAATTGACGGCAATCAACGTCCCGTGTTCGCCGGATTGATGATTGGTAGTGCGATGCAGACTTCATTGGACCCGTATAGTGACCGTTGGTCGAAAAAAGTAGCTATAAATGGGAATTTAGTAGGTAGAACGGATTACTACACGGCGATCAATATGTGTAATCATTTTATCAGTAAGGTTGATCAGGTGTATAATTGGGACGATGCAGAGAAGCGTGAACGGAAAGGAGAGGTGATGGCGTTGAAGGCGTACTACTATTTTGAATTGGTGCGTCGTTACGGGCCTATTATTCTGGTTCCTGAGAATATCGACCCGAACGTGGACGTGCAGTCGATGAAAGTGCCGCGCAGTCACGTGGATACTTGTTTCAATGCAATTGTTCAATTGTGTGATGAGGCGGCGAAGTTACTTTTCCCGTTGGAGCAGAAGGAAGCCAGTCGGCGGGCTTATTTCGGCAAAGAGGCGGCCTTGGCACTGAAAGCCCGTGCGTTGGCGTATCAAGCTTCCGATTTGTTTAACGGGAACCCCGATTACCGGGATTTCACGAATAAAAACGGGGAACCCTTGTTCAGCACGACGAAAGATCCGGAGAAATGGCGACGAGCTGCTAAGGCTGCTGTCGAGGCTATCGAGGTTTGTTTAGAGAGCGGGAAAAAATTGGTCGACGGGCAATCCGGGACATCTGAATTATTGGGATACATGAAAAATATCGAAATGTCCACCACTACCTTTAATTTCCAGAGCGCTGAAGCCTTACTCATGATTAAACCCAATGGTGCGGCGGGAGAATTTTACCCTTATACTTTACCTCGTACCCCGACGGGAGAGAGCAAATTGCAAGGAGCTTGTATTAGCCCCAGCATGAAGATGGTGGAAATGTTCTACACGGACAATGGTTTGCCCATTGACCAAGACCCCACTTATGGTGGTGGTAACCCCTACCAGTTAATAAAAGTGACCGATCCGAAATATACTGATGTTATCATGTTGGAGGAAGAGATTCCTTATCTGCATACGCGTCGAGAACCGCGTTTTTATGCCGATATCGCTGCAGACCGCACGTACTGGCAATTGGGACCGACTACCGACCATCGTTACAAGGTGGAGGTGTACCAGGGTGAGGATTTCGGGCTAAAAGAGAATCGTGTCAATTCCTTGTTGCGCCAAAATCTGACCGGTTATTTCTTGAAAAAATGGATATATTCTTCCTGCGCTCTTCATGACTATGCAACGAGTCTAAATTCCCGGGGTAAAAGACCGTTCCCCTTGATTCGTGTGGCGGAGTTATATTTGTTGGCGGCAGAGGCATACAACGAGATAGACGATATGCCCAATGCTTACAAGTACTTGAATGAGGTCCGCAAGCGTGCCGGAATTCCGGATGTAGAGGTGTCTTGGGCAATGGCAAAGGATAAGAATAAAGTGAAAGATAAATCAGGCTTACGTGAAATCATCCGCCAGGAGTGGAACATCGAATTTGCGTTCGAGGGGATGCGTTTCTGGAATTTGCGTCGCTGGAAAACAGCTCACGTGGAGTTGAATGACAAATTGTATGGTTGGGTAGTCACGGGTAAAGACGCTCAAAACTTCTATAACCATGGCAAAGGTCCGGTGATTGTTAGCAATGAGAATAAATTCGTGGCACCGCGGGATTATTTCTGGCCTATCGCGAGTATGGAGATCATGAATTCCGGTTGCGTGCAGAACTTGGGATGGTAAATGAATTTATGATTGTAGATTTACGATTTTAGATTGTGAACTTAATTGAAAATTTTAAATTATGATACGAAAGATATTATTTTTGTTGGTATTGTTTTCCGGATTTTTTGCTTGCAAGGAGGACGAGGACTTGAGTTTCAACGTGCCCGTGGAGTTCCGTAAGCTCGATTTCCAGCCTGTTCCGGGAGGTGCCATGATGAAATATTACGTGAAAAACGCGGATGTTTACGGGGTACGTGTTCGTTACCGTGACGCTTGGGGGGAATTGCGTACCCGGGAGGGGTCTTACTTGGGCGATACGTTGTTGTTGACCGGTTTTACCGAGGCTCGGCAGAACGTGCCCGCGCAAATCTCGTTTTTCAATCGCTCCTTCGTGGAGTCGGAAGCCATCGAGGCGACTTTCAACACGGAGAATTCGGCTACCGTGGCTTTGTTCGATAGTTTGAGGGTTCAAGAGTTCTGGGGTGGATTCTCTGTGTCTTATACTGCCCCGGAAACCGTTACCGGTATGGTGCATGTATTCTACATGGGAACCAACCCGTTGACCGGGGAATTGGATTCGATTCTGATGTCCAGTACTCCCATTAAAAGTGGAGGAGACACGCTTAACTTCGAGATGTCGCAAGTGATGGAAACCACGGATGTTATTGTGCGGACGGATGATTTTGACGGGAAGCGGGTGAAACTTCAAGTGTATAAAAGCTTGCCTTGTCTTTCGATGGATACCTTGAAATACGAGGATGATTTCCTTTACGAGTTCGGGGGAAAGACGATCACTAATGCTACGCATGGGTTCGGGTTGGAATACCTGTTCGATGGCGATAAACGGGGTATCGGCTTCCGTAGAAATAAACTCGCGGGGGTTCAATACAAGTACGACACGTACGTGGTGGGACCGAATGCTTTTTATCACGAGGGGGCTAAAGAGAATCGTTTTATTATTGATTTGAAGCAGGAGCGGGTTCCGGCGGCGGTTTCTCTCTATGCTTTTTTGAATTATCAAACGTCTTGGCCTAAAAATGGAGAATCATCGACTGTTGTATTCCCTGATCTTGTGTCAGATATATGGAACGGTCAATATTATGCTCACCTTCCGGCGAAGGCGAAGTTGTATGGCACGAATAGTGACCCGAAAACGGTAGACCTTTCCTCGTGTGTGCTTCTTTACGAGTTGGATGATGATGTGGATAATCTTTGGGATTCTTGGGCTACCCGTACTGATTGTTTGGGTGGTCAAGGAGGAGCCGGTTGGAGAGAAGATTGGAGACAAGGAGACGAGAAAGACGTTTTGGCGGCTGATCCGGTGGTTTTACGGATGTTGTGTAATTACGAGGCAGGAAGAAAATTCCGTTATTTGATTCTGGTGGTTACGGATACTTATAATAATGTGAGGAATTACTATCAACCGGAAGCTAATGCCCGTGAGTACGTGACGTTCAACGAAATGGAAGTGTGTATAAAAGCGGAATAAATCAAAGAATGCTCAAAATGATGAAAAACAAATTATACTATATGACATGGTTTTTCGCGGCTCTCTTCGCGGTGAGTTGCGAGGACTTGGAAGACACGTACGATGAATTTAGCGGTGACGGGGTGATTCGATACACGGGCAAGTGTTCGGATTTGAATATTGCACCGGGTTGGGAGCGTTTGCGTGTTTCTTGGAAAGGGAATATCGATCCTGATATCGAGAAGGTAAAAATTGCTTACCAATCGGAACTTGATGCCGAGCCGATGGTGGTTTACGTGACGCCCAAGGATGTGTTGGGAGACGATTTAATGGATACAATCTATTTGGAGAACTTGCAGGATGCCGTTTATTCAGTGAAAGTGAGTAACGTGGCTGCCGATGGCACGGAATCACTCGTGGAAACCAATTACGGTCGTCCTTACACGGAAGTGCACGAGGATTTGCGTTCTTTTACCCGCGGTATTGTCAATTTCTACCCGGTAACCGATAGGCTGGTGGTGACGTTGGACGGGAAGAATGCCAATCTAAAAGAAATCAACTTGAGATACTGGGGTACCGATGGGAAAGAATATACTTGGAATATTCTTAAAAATATGGGGCGTAGTGTTCAATTTATCAACGATATTATGTTTATGTTGCCCAATGAGGACGGGAGTATCGCTGAAAGCGTGGGCGTTGATTTCAATAAGCCGCTCACGGTGGAGCGAAGGGGCTTGCTCGCGGGGTGTATTGACACGATTAAATTCGATCCTGTGACCTTGTCGCTGGAAGAACGGGTGTGGTCTTCCGGTTTCGTGAACGTGATGATGCACGAGTACGGGATTGATTGGCAAAGCAAGGTGGATGACGTGGAAGTACTCGAATTGGATTACAATTTGCCAACTTTTCAAGACTTATTCTATTTTCCGAACTTGAAAAAGGTGCTTTTGGGTAAAAATCGTTATATGTTGGACAACCATCAGGAAAACGTGAGTACAACAGATCCCTATCTTGCGTTAACTACTTTGTACTACTTAAGTAAGACGCGTGGCGTGGAGGTGGAATGCTATAACCAACACTATCTTTTCGCGAAATATTATGGCCAGTCGTATATTGATATGTTGTCAACAGATGATTCGGGATACCCACCGTATGTACCGGCTACCCCGGCAAAAATCGACATGAACTGGTTGAACGAGAAAGGAGGCGAGAATTTGAACGAGATGCCTGCGATTGAGCCGCTCGACACGGAAGGTTGGGAGTTGACTTGTTCGGATACCACGTACAATGGAGATAAGAAATATGGCGTGGCTTGTATGTTGGATGATGACCCGGCTAGCGTTTTTGAACCGGGAACGGATTTTGGCTTGTTCACGGTGACCGTGAATATCGACATGAAAAAGTTGCAACCCTTGCACGGGTTCAAGTTCGTGCAAGCTAACACGGGTTCAACCGATATCGAGAAAGAGTTGAAATACTTGCTTTCTTCTTTGAAAATAGAGGTTTCCGCGAATGGTTATAGCTGGGAACAAGCTACGTTCGACGAGGGAGGCGTTTCCCTGGGAAATGCTATCGGCGAAACCACGTTTATCAATATCCCGGTTGACAAGCGTAAGGATGTGCAATACATCCGCTTGAGCATGAACACGAAAGTCGTTGGTGAAACGACTTCGGGATTGCCCATATTCAGCCTTCGTATCGGCGATTTTATTCCTTACATCTATCGATAAAATTCACATGGTGACTTCCCCGCTCCGGCGGGGAAGTTCCTTGCTTGTTTGCAAGAGATTGTGGACGGGGAGGAGTATCATTTGTAAAATAATGAAACTATGAGTAAAATAAGATTTTTACAATTACTGTTTATATTCTATCTTCTTGGGAGTTGTACCCAAGAAACATGGAATGTAGAACAGGAGAATGTTTTAAGACAAGGGGTGCTTACCCGTGGGGTGGGACCAATGGAGGATGCAATGGAAGGCTTAAAGGGAACAACTTTGGGAAAGAAACTTATCGAGAGCTTAAGCATACCTGTGAAATTTGAATACGATCAATCAATGAAACCTGGAACGATGGGATATGTTGGTAGGGGCGTAATACGGTATAATGGTCTAAGTGATCCTTTTGGACCGCTTTTATTTCACGAGTTATTTCATGTGTATCAAATGAAAGAAATAGCTGTGGCATCAAGAAATCATGAGGTCGAGGCATACATGGCGCAATATTTATTGGTGATGAGTATTGAAGGTGCTGAAGAGAAGGATTTTTATGCCGTATCTACGAAATTTGTGGATTATATTAGAAAATTAGCAAAATATACAACTTGGAGTGTGATGGATACGAAGGGAAGTATTAAATTCCAACGACTTTATGAAAAGGCTTTGGTTGAACTTAGGAAGCATCATCTATATGGGACAAATACAAATTATACAGAAGAACCAGGACCGTATAGTTTTCAGAATTTATACAATTTTTTAAGTATTAAATAAAACATTGATTATGAAATATCTTGTATTATCATTTGTGTTTATGCTATTTTTTGGCATATTGTTTTCTCAAAATCGGGAAGAAACGAGAAGTGACGTGGTGAAAGGCAAAGAGTCGGGAGAAATTGTTAAAGGTAAGAATGTGGCTTATCGGGTCATGAAAGATGATTGCTTCTATAATATTAAAAATGTAGATATTCAGGATACTCTTTGGTATCATTTCGGAGGGGAACTAGCACCTGTGAAAATGAGAAAACAAATAAGAGAGATCGTGTATAAGTATGTTAAAATGGAGAATTTGCGTTTATCTCGCGAGGAGTTTGTTGCTGATGGTAGTCTTGTGATCAGTTTTATTTTGAACAAGGAATTTAAAGTGGAAAAGATCATGTTTTCTTTGAATCATGGTGAAGTTTTTGGAGAGGTTGGAGAACGTGATTTTTGGCCAACCCTTCCTATGGATTTCTATTACAAGATAGAGCAAGAGATAATGAAAATGGAACCCGTGATAGAGGAGAAAGATAAAAAATGGATTAACAGGATGGATTTTAAAAACGGAGAGTTTTTATGTCTAAGAGTTGATTATGAAAGAGTAGTTGAGGCATTGAATGCCAAGGAGCCTGAAACAAAAAATAATGCAATCGATTAATGGTTACTTCCCCGCTACGGCGGGGAGTCCCTTGCTTGTTTGCAAGAGGTTGCGAATGGAGGCGTGTGTTAAGAATTTTGATTATGAGATATCTTGAATTATTATTCGTGTTTATACTATTTTTCAGCGTATCGTTTTCTCAAAATCGGGAAGAAACGAGAAATGACATAGTGAAAGATAAAAAGTCGGGAGAAATCGTGAGAGGTAAAAATGTGGCTTATAAAGTGGTAAAGGGTTATGTTTATAGTGAAATTACCAATGTGGTTATCACGGATTCTGTTCGGCGTTTTGATCGTTTTGACTGGTTGCATGTACCCAAGAAAATGCGTGAGCAAATAGAAGAAATCGTGTTTAAGCATATTAAACCCGAGGATTTGCGTTTGCCTTGCATGGGCGATTGGCTTCTTGTAAATTTTATTTTGAACGAGGATTTAAAGATAGAAAAAATCTCGTTTGGTGTACAGCATAATGAAGGTGATTTCTGGATTAATCTTCCCGTGGATCGTTACCACGAGATAGAGAAAGAAATGATGAAATTGGTTCCCGTGATAGAAGAGAAGGATAAGAAATTAATTCGAGAAATGGATTTCAAGAATGGAGCGTTTTGTACCCTAAAAATAACGTATGACAAGTATTTGTATGAAAAATTGAAAGCGGAAGAATCCGTGAAAAAGAAATGATACAGTAACTACTAATATAAACTATGAAAAACAAGATATTTATCGTGGTGTTCCTCGTTCTTTGTAGCCTTAGTACTTTGGTACAGGCAACGGGACAGATCGGGGAGAAAATCATTATCGGGCGAGATACGCTTTGGATGTTAAGTTGTCCTCTCAAAGCGGATACAACTCTTTCGAGAAAGGTGAGTGAGCGGCTTGACCCGAAAGTCATGTGTACGGCTCTTTGGCGAGGGTATATCGGGACATGGCGGTTAGAAAACGAGACCTTGTATCTTGAAGCAATTCATTTGTTTAATGGGAAGCGGGTGAATCTGGATGGTATTTTTGACGCTTATTTGGAGAACGGACGAATTGCTGCCCGCTGGTTTAGCGGGGAGATACGCGTGGTAAGGGGAGAGCAAGTGTATTACGAGCACATGGGATTTGCCCAGTATCACGAGCATGAAACTATCTATTCGTTGTGCGATGGCGTGGTGACGAAGGAAAAAGAGATATACAATAGTTTGAAGAAAAGTGGAAATGATGAAAGCGATTATACGCTGGACGTACTTTTTAACGGTAAGGGAATGACCTGGGAAGGCGATTCGAGCTTGAATGTTCAAATCATTCCTAAACCTGATGGGACGACGGGGCAAGTGAAGGTGTTGTCATGGTATCGTTATCCCCAACCGAATCAGGACACCATCTGCATGTGGGGGGATTTTGAAATAAAGGAAAAAGAATACGACGAGAATCATCCGTACGTGCAGGAAATCAAGAGGTGTCTTGCCCTGATGGATGATTGGAATGTACTCACGCTTGATGGGAAAATTCAACCCGTGCAACTTCGGGTGAAGTGGGGACGGGATAGATCGGCACCTTATAAATACTGGTTGCCCGGTAAATTGAAACAATTGGATTCGATAGAGATAGATGGTAGGAATTACGTTTTGATTGTCAATCCCCTGCAACAGGATCCGGACGTGATGACCCGCTTGCGTCCCCGGTTGAAAGGAGCGTTCACGACGAGAAATCCCCGGGGGTACGTTGCCCGGTGGAAGATAGCGGACGGGTGTTTATGGTTGACTGAAATTCGTCATGGTCGCACGGGGAAGCGAATTCCTTTATCGACACTTGTGCACGGCAATCACCGCAAACCGGTGGTGGCATCGTGGTACTCGGGTTCGTTCAAGGTGGACGAGGGCGATCCGGTGGGCGAGGAGTACCCGTGGGCCTGGATTTCTTGTCGGGAAATTGTTTTCGAGGTGAAAAACGGTGAAGTGGTTTGGAAAAATGTTTATGATAATTACATTCAACCCGGGGACACCGCCGCTTACAATCAATTCATTCGAACCGTTCGTTCGCACGACTGGGATAATTACCCTGAGTTAAAGGATCGTGTCCTGCACGTTACTTTCATGGTCTATCCCAACCGGAATGGCGTGGCGGATTCGATACGGGAGATTCGTCTTGATGTCTATAATGAACACGAGGCTCGGGTCATTACTGACCCCACCGACCCGTGGGTGATGCTGGTGCGTCGTGCCGTGGAAGTTGTTCCGCGTTGGGAAGTTCGATTTATCAAGGGAGAAGTGCAGCCCTTGGAAATATCTTTTGATATAAAGCAATTCGAACCGAAGAGTATCAATAAATTGTAAATGTAAATATGATGAAACTTTTAAATTTGTTTATAATCATGTTATCTCTGCTCGGGAATATTCGGGCGCAAGAGAGTTTTAAAATCACGGGACACTTGGGGGGTACCCTCGGTGGGAATCTCGTGTTGGCGGCGAGTGGTCCGGGCGGTTTGGTCAAACTGGGTGAGGCGGTAATGGTGAACGGGGAATTCGAGTTCGCGGGAACCGTGGAGGGGATTATCCCCGCGTATATCCTTGCCGGGGAACAGCAGCAACCGATAGCCACGCTCATGCTGGAAAACACGGGATACACGCTGGTCGCCGGGGAAGCCGGGATAGAGGTGCAAGGGGGTGGCGAATCCCAGCAGATATGGGGCAAGTTCGATGCCATCAACCAGCGGATTCTTCGAGAGAAGATGAAGATGGAACAGGAGGCCCGTGCCGCTTATGCCCAACAAAACCAGATGAAATTGCAGGCGTTACAACAGCAATTCGAGAAAGTGGCGGCGGAAGCGGAAGCCCAACAGTTGGAGCTTTTCAAGACGTACAAAGACTCGTTCGTGTCCGCGTACGTGATTGCCGCCGGGATGGGACAGATGAATTACACCTCTTTAAAAGCTCTTCACGATATGCTGGGAGAACCTGCCCAAAACAGTCCTTACGGGCAGATGATCGTCCGGCAGTTGGACGTGTTCAAGCAAGTGGAACCGGGTTCCATTGCACCCGATTTCTCGGGAACCACGGCAGAGGGGCAAGCCGTTTCCCTGCATGGTATCAAGGCGAAAGTGAAACTCGTGGACTTTTGGGCATCGTGGTGTGCCCCCTGTCGTCAAGAGATGTCGAACGTGTGCAAGATTTACAAGAAATATCGTGATGCCGGGTTGGAAATCATCGGCGTGTCGCTCGACTCGAAACCCCAAGACTGGGTGAAAGCCATGCAGGACGAGAAGATGACTTGGTCTAACATCATGGACCAGAAACAAGAAATCTCTTCCCGTTATCTCGTTCGAGGCATCCCTCACACCATTCTTCTTGACGAGAACAACCGCATCATTGCCAAGGATCTCCGGGGAAAAGCCTTGGAAAAAAAGATAGCGGAGTTGCTGGGAAAATAAAGGTAATAAAAGTGTAATATTATAACGTTTAGATTATGAGAAAAATTTCATTATTGATTGGTTTGGCGATACTCTCGACGTTCGCTTGTAAAGCCCAGCAGGGTTACCAGATCAGTGGCAAGGTGAGCGGGATGACAGACGGAACTCTTCTGTTAATCGCTAACGAATGGGAGAAGCCCGATACGCTGGGTTCCGTGACGGTTAAAAACGGCGTTTTTGTCTTCACTGGCAAGGTGAACGCTCCCGTGGCGGCTTACCTCGCTCCTTCTGACGGGAACGGCATGATACCGTTGATTCTCGAGAACGCCAATTTCATGGTGAACGTGAGCGACAGGGGTGCGATGATACAAGGCGGCAAACAACAGGAATTATTGACTCGCTTCACCCGTATCAGTCAAGCTTTCTTGGCAGAACAAGCCAAGGTCGCGGCAGAGGCGCAACAGCCCGGGGCGAACGTCCAAGCCTTGCAAGACCGCGTGAACAAGGCCTACGAGGCATCGGTGAACGCCACTATCGAGTTAATCAAGGCGAATCCCGACGAGTACGCCACGGCGCACGTGATCGCCCTTGGTATCAGCGGTGAAACGGAAGAGGGCTTGCGCTCGAAGTATGACCTTCTCGGTGAGGCTGCCCGTGCTACTATTCCCGGCAAGCGGATTGCCGCAGCGTTGGAACAGTACGAGAAACTAGCTATTGGCGAGGTGGCACCGAATTTCACCACGGAGAAGCCCGACGGGAATACTTTCTCGTTGTATGACCTTCCCGGCAAGTTGAAGCTGGTGTACTTCTGGGTTTCAACGAACCCTCTCTGTCGTCAGGACAACACCGACCTCGTGAAACTTTACCTGCAATACCGTCCGCTGGGGCTGGAAATCGTCAGCATCTCGCTCGACGAGAACCGTGGTGACTGGCGTAACGCCGTTGGGCAAGATGGAATGGTATGGATAAACGGCTCGGACTTGCAAGGCTTCGCTTCCCCGAACGCTCGTCTTTACATGGTACACGAACTCCCGGCAACGTTTCTCGTTGACGCGGAGAACCGTATCGTGGCGAAAGGCCTCCGCGGGGATGTCCTTCGTGACACGGTGGCGAAATTGCTGAAAAAGAGCAAGAAAAAGTAATCGAGTTTTATAAATTTGGTGCGTGCTAGGGGGGAGTCGAGAAAAATGGCTCCCCTCTTTTTTATTGTCTACGCCCGTCGGTGATTTTTTCATGAGGCATAAATTTAATTGTCTATGAAAACAGATTTATCGGGTGCAAGTGCACCTTTGAGGGTGTCACCGCTGGTGGCAGATGGCTTGCTTATTCGTCAGGACGAGTATTACAAGAAATATTTTTATGCCGAAATCCTTTGGATAGAGGCATCGGGTAATTATTGCTATTTTCATTTTAAAGATAACTCCCGGATTACCGTGGCGTGCCGTTTGGGTAGCGTGGAGTGGCAACTGCCGGACGCCTATCTTGTTCGTGTACACCGTGGTTTTA
Organism: Butyricimonas hominis; assembly: GCF_014287455.1. Taxonomy (NCBI): domain Bacteria; kingdom Pseudomonadati; phylum Bacteroidota; class Bacteroidia; order Bacteroidales; family Odoribacteraceae; genus Butyricimonas; species Butyricimonas hominis. Next base: position 196,359 of record NZ_JACOOH010000004.1, on the reverse strand, counting down.
TCCTGAACCTGCGTTATGTCGATACGTGGGCGGGCAACTCCTTGCGGGTTGGGGAGAAATGGTTCCCGGTGGGGGACTGTTACCGGAAAAGCGTGTTGGCTTGTTTCAATATACTGGATACTTCCCGGGAAAACCCGAAAACGGGGAACGGGGAGTAATCGTGTAATTTAATATTCACCGGTCTCGTGGATAAATTTATCGACGGGCTCCGGTGGATGTTTTATAATATCACATCATAAGCAAACATCATAATAATGCATCGTTATGATGATTCTGAAATTTTGGTTGTGTGTTGCGACTATTTTGTCTATACAAAAATGCTTTTTTCCTTTAAACTGACCAAAAATGCAATAATAATTGAATGTTTTTCAAGTTGATATAGAGAATGTCTTCAATAATAAGAATTATTCGTCAGTATATTGATGAATAATTGGTGATTTTGTTTCAGTATAATGAAAGATTTTTTTCAGAGAGAGCCGTGAAGCGGTTAAAACTGTTTTTACGGGGAAAATGAATCTCGTGTTTTAGGCGTCTGTGTCAGGTTACAAGGTGTTTATACAGTTATTTGGCTGTCTGTGTCATTTCGTTGGCGGGAGGATGTGGGGGAAATATCTTTGTATCGTTGATTTAAAAATAAAAGATGATGAGAATTTTAAAGAACGCGGTACAAGAGGTCGGAGATACCTGAGGAATTCTTCGGGAAGACGGGGAGTAATCCCGGGGAAGACAGGGAACAAAGTCCTTTTAAACTCCTTTCAAAGTCCTTTTAAAGACCTTCGGGAAGGTTTTTGAAAGGAGAGTGATAGGAAAGAGGAACGAACGAGAGTGTTTATTAGTTATTATTTTCAATTTAATCAGTATGGCTAAAACAGATAAGTTGATATCGGGAAAAGTCGGGAACACGGTTTTTTATCGGGTAGGAGCGGATACCCGGGTGCGGAGTACCCCGGCGGAATACTCGGACGCGAAGACGCCGGAACAGATGGATTGCCGTTCTCAGTTTATGGTGGCGATTTGTTTTTATCGGCACATGGTGGTGACACCCTTGCGGGAAGTGTGGCGTGTGGCGACAGGGGGAATGTCCGCGAGCGGTTACAATTTTTTCATGAGGCTGAACATGAAGGTTTTTAAACCGGACGGGAAGATTGCCGATTTTTCACGTTTGCAGTTGGCGGTGGGGATGTTGCAAAAGGTGAATAATCTTCGGGGTGAGGTGGATGACCGGGACGTTGTAACCTTGACGTGGGAGGAAAATGCCGGGTTGGCTCCGGCAAGGATGGGCGATGAGTTAATGGTGGTCGTGTTGTACGGCGATCGCTCGTTTACTCCCGTATTTGAAGAAGTGCGTGCGACGAGGGGGGAGGGAAGAGCTACTTTTCGCCTATACCGGCGGCGAGGTACGGTAGCCCATCTTTATTGTTTCTTCAAGGAGAAGGACGGAAAGGCGTATTCGTCGAGTCAATACTTACGATTTTAGATTTTAAATTTTAGATTGAGTGATTTTAATTTTCAGTTTTCAACTTTCAATTTTCAATTAAAATGAAGAACATGGTTAACAAAATCGAAAAAGGGGAAGAGATAACCCTGTTGTTGTTGCGGCAACTTAAAGAGTATCAACAGGAAGTAAGGTTGGCAATAGAAACGGCGGCGAACGTGTCGCACAGGTTGATGACTGCGGCGGAGGTTTGCAAGGCAATGAATATCTCCGCCCACACCTTGCGCCGTTATGAGAAGCTGTTCGCTATTCCCGTGCGGAGAGTAGGGAACAAGAAGTTTTACTTCGAGGCAGAGATCAAGAATAGTATCGTCACGGGATTGAGGTGGTGGAAGGAGTAAAGAACGTGGTCAGTGCGGTTGGCGAGGTGATCGACCGCCTGACTCTCCCGGCGAGGGAGAAGCGGCAACTGGAATCGGATTTGTTACAGGTACTCGCGGAATGGGAACGGGCACGGGTAGAGGCGCAATCGGCGGTGTTGGTGGAGGAAGCGAAGGGAAGTTGGTTGCAGCGATCGTGGCGACCGTTGGTGATGTTGGTATTTGCGGTAATCGTGTTGGTCGGAACGTTCACGAACCTGCCGATTCTTGACGATACTTCCCGCTTTTGGGACTTGTTGGAAATCGGTTTGGGCGGTTACGTGGTGGGACGAGGCGGAGAAAAAATTCTGCAAGTCTTCACGCGAAAACGACGTTTTTAATTTTAGATTTATAATTTACGATTTATGAGTTCATTTTCAATTTTCAATTCTCAATTGTCAATTGTCAACCATCGGTTGATGGGCGATCGGGTACGTCATTTGGTTTGCGCGAAGAATACCCGGAAGCTGGTGGGACCGGACATGATTGTCTTGCACTATACCGCCGCATGGGGAGCCGAGGTTGCCGCGATTTACCTGACAAGACCTGACGTGGGGGCTTCCGCTCATCTGGTAATCGGGCGGGACGGGGAGATCATTCAACTTGTGCCGTTTGACACGGAAGCGTGGCACGCCGGGCGTAGCTGGTACGCGGGGCGGTCGGGATTGAATCGTTATTCCATAGGGATCGAACTGGATAACTTGGGGAAACTTCGTTTGTCGGGGGGAATGTTCGTTGCCGAGTGCGGGCGGATTGTTCCGGCGGAAGACGTCTTCGCGTACGAATCGGAAGGGAAGTTGACTTACTGGCATCGCTACACGAGGATGCAGGTGCAAACTTTGGCGAAAATTTGTAGCGTGCTGGAGGAGTACTACCCGATCAAAGATGTCGTGGGCCATTCTGCGGTCACGAACCGGAAAATCGATCCGGGACCGGCGTTGGAGGAAGCGTTTAAAAATTTATGATTTATGATTTCATGATTTTTGATTCATGGATTTAAGTGTTTACATTTTCAATTTTCAATTTTCAACTTTCAATTTTCAATTATTATGGCAGAATTTAATTCTTATTTGTTAGGTAAAGCGAGAAAGTCAGTAGGTAACATCACGTTGTGTTACACGAGGAGTAAGAACATCGCTAAAGCGAAAGTATTCACGAGGAAGGATAACCCGACACCGGAGATACTGGCACAGCGGGCGAGGATGAAAGTGTTGGTACAGTTGTCCCGGAGTCTTTTACCGGTGATACGGAAAGGCTTCGTGGGGATCGGGAAGGGGTCTACGTCAAATGCTTTCGTGGCGGCGAACATGAAGGCGGTGACGGTGAACGAGAAGAACGAGGCAACCGTTAATTTTGAACAATTGTTGGTGGCTGCCGGGATTATCAATCCGCCGAAGGTGACTGTGACGTACAGCGAGGAAAACCAAAAATTCATTTTCGAGCAAGAGGGGCAGGAAGAAGAGGACGGGTTTGCGTTGGCTGACGACCAAGTGTACGGCGTGTTGTACGAAACGGAACGGGAACGGGCAAGGCTGGTAGCGTTGAGAGCCCGGGGTGAAAGTGGCAGTACCAGTTACGCGCTCCCGGACGAGTGGGATAACACGAAAGTGAAGGTGTATTGCTTCGCCACGTTGAAGAACGGGAAAAGATCGTCGGACAGCTTATTGATTCAGTGATTTCCGATTTATGATTGAGTGATTCCAGCCGCACGGGGCTACGCTTTTGATTTGCGATTAATAATTGAGTATTCCGGCCACCCAATCTTTATTTAGGGTAGTCGGAATACTCGTTTTATAGTTGGGATAAGTTTTTCTAAAGGAAAAAGAAAATAATATGGAAAAAGTGTTGGTTAGTTGATTTTTTGGTTTTTATTATATATTTTTATGGAGCGTGAAATAACGTTTTTTGTTTCTACGGGATAGAACATTGGGAAAATATATTAATGGTGGGGTGTAATTGATTTATTGTCAGGTGTAATTACGAGAATGGCGTGTAAAGATAACCATTTAATATTTTCGAGTCTTTGAAAGATTGAAGAATCTAGTTTAATGATATGTGCGGAGGAGAAATTATAATCTAAACATTTAAAAATTACAGACTATGAAATTATTTGGTTTTCTCTTATTGGCAAGTGTCTTGTTGAGTTGCGTTCGGAATGTTTCGGAAGAAAGTGTTGATGGACAGGAAATACGTTTTCGTTCTAATATTCAAGATTTGAAACCCGGTAGGTTGTCTCGGGTGGATGGGTTTAGTGAAGGGGATAAAATATTTCTTTACATTGCTAAGCGGGAGAGTGCGGATGTTGTTGCTGTTCCTGCAAGTGAAGATCTTTGTAAAATGAACTATGGGCAGGAGGGCGATTTGACTTTTGCGGATGGTGGTGAGCATTATTATCCCGATGGGCGGATAGACGTGTACGGGTATTATTGGGAAAAGGAACATTCGGAACCACAAGAATTGGCCCGAATGAATGTTAGCGTGGAAACAGATCAATCTAACGGTTTGGATAAATCGGATTTTTTGTATGTGAAGGCGGCGGAGGGATATGCAAAAGATGCTGAGCCGATAAAATTGGAGTTTGAACATCTGTTTTCCAAGATCGTGTTGAATATTACGACGGAAACACCTGCTATTATTGATTTGACACAATTGGAAAATGTGAAATTGCATGATGTAGTTACTATCGGGATTCTTAATTTAGGGACGGGTGAAGTTGAGAATGGAGGAACGAAAGATGAAATTGTAATGCCGAAATCTAGCAATTCTTCTGTTATTATTTTGCCGCAAGAGCTCGAGGATAATAAGAAGTTATTCTCGTTTCAAGTTGCGGGGATTGAAGAGCCGTTTGAAGTAGAAGTTCCTGCCAATAATTTCGAGCAAGGGAAAGAATACACGTATAATGTGAAAGTGAATAAATACCCGGGTATGGGACCTGTTGAAATGCAGTTTTCGATGTCAGTAAAAGATTGGTATTCGGAAGAGCCTTATGAGATTGTAATTGAAAAAGGGGAGGAAATTGAAGTTTTGTTGACGGAGGTTGCTGTGGAAGTGAATATTAGTAAAGCAGATCTTTATCTGGCCTCGGGAGAAGTGAAACGGGAATTGAAAGGGATTGCGGTGGTGGATAATAAGATGAAGTTTGTTTTCCCTCGATTGGTGGAAGGAGAAAGTTTACGATTGGAGAAAGCGATTTTTTACACTGATAATAAAGAGTCTTTTGAATACTACTTTGAGAGTGAGGAGTTAAGAGGTAATAATTATGATCGAGTTGCTTTGCCTGCCCCGAAGGTAGGGGATGCTTGGGCAGGAGGAACGATATTTGTAGTAGGAAAAGTGACGGGATATAATACAGCTACTGCCGAATTTGAGACGAATATGAAAGGAATCAACGTTTATCGGGGAAGAGTGGTGGCGAATGAGTCGTTGGGTGAATTAGAATGGTGTGATTTGCATGTTAAAGGCTATGCTAGAGAAGTTGGGGCGACAGATAAGAATAATGGGGCAATTAATACTGATATTGTGAGAACCTTTATAGAAAACCAAGGTGAAGATGTAACTAAGTATCCCGCTTTTAATGCATGTTTAAATAAAGGTGAAGAATGGTATCTTCCCGCAATAAATGAAATAAAATATATCGTATCGCAGTTAATAATATTGAATCCTAATATAGTAAAACAAGGTGGAGATTTGATAGATGATGGTATTGTGTATGGAAGTTCTACGGAACGAGGGAGAGATACGGAATATAGCGTTAAAGATTATCATCGAACTACTGGAACCGATGCTAAAGATAATGCTGCAATAGTTCGAGCGGTCCGTGCCTATTGATAAAACCTTTTGAACTATATGCCGTAATTCTGAAAGAGACCCGTTTGTTCGGTAAGGAATGGATGGGTATCTTTCAGAATTTAAGTTCGTAAACCTTTTAAATTACAGTTTATAAGTCTATATTTGCAAAAAAATTAAAACACAGAACCATGATAATGCATAAAGTTACAACTTTAAATCAATTTATTATTGAGCGGCAGGCGGAGATTCCGGGTGCTACCGGGGAGTTCTCGAGACTTTTACATCATATTGGTATAGCTGCTAAAAAAGTTCATCGTGAGGTGAATAAAGCTGGTTTGGTAGATATATTAGGTAAGGTGGGTTCCATCAATGTCCAGGGTGAGGACCAGCAAAAGTTGGATGTCTATGCCGACAATACTTTTATGGATGAATTAAGGGCAAGTGGTGAGTGTTGCGGGGTTGCAACAGAAGAAAATCAAGATATAGTGGTTTTCGAGGAAGGCTTATGTAGAGATGCCAAGTATGTTATATGTATGGACCCGTTGGACGGCTCGTCGAATATTGACGTGAATGTGTCCGTGGGGACTATTTTTTCAATTTATAAACGTGTTTCTTCGCTCGGGGAACCCTTGACAATGGAGGATTTCTTTCAACCCGGGACGCAGCAAGTGGCTGCCGGGTACGTGATTTACGGGTCGTCGACTATGTTGGTGTACACTTCCGGTAACGGGGTGAACGGTTTCACGCTGGATACGTCTATCGGGGAGTTTTGTTTGTCACACCCGAATATGCAGACGCCGGAAAACGGAAAAATCTATTCTATCAACGAGGGTAATTACGTGAATTTCCCCGTGGGAGTGAAGAAATTTATTAAATATTGTCAAGAGAAAGATGATGCAACCAAGCGTCCGTATACTTCTCGTTATATCGGTTCTTTGGTGGCCGATTTCCACCGGAATATGTTGAAAGGGGGAGTATTCCTTTACCCGCAAACCAGCTCGCACCCGACAGGTAAGTTGAGATTGTTGTACGAGTGCAACCCGATGGCATTTATTGCAGAGCAGTCGGGAGGTATGGCGACGGACGGGGAAAGGCGAATCCTTGAGATCGTGCCGGAGGCGCTGCACCAGCGGGTGCCTCTCTATACAGGCTCGAAGAAGATGGTACAGAAGGTTCAGGAGTTTCTGACTTTCTTCAACAATATCTAAGAAACAGAAAGTTCAAATGGATGATGGCACTAGCAATCATCCATTTGAAATTAAAAGAGAAATAAAAATTTATGCTATATGATAACGAAACAGTTAATTGAACCGAAGAGTATCGTGGTCGTGGGCGGCTCGGATGATATACATAAACCGGGCGGAACCGTGTTGAGAAATTTGCAAGATGGTAATTTCAAAGGAGAACTTTACGTGGTAAATCCTAAAATGGATGAAGTGCAAGGTGTGAAGTCTTATCGTGATGTGAAGGATCTTCCGCAAGTGGATTGCGCTATTTTAGCGATTGCCGCTAAATTCTGTCCCACCGCAGTAGAGGTACTTGCCAAACAAAAAAATACAAAAGCATTTATTATTTTGTCTGCCGGGTTCCACGAGGAAAACGAAGAGGGTGCTAAATTAGAGCGTCAGATCGTGGATACGATTGATTCCGTGGGTGGAGCATTGATAGGTCCCAACTGTATTGGGGTTTTGACTAACCATTATAGCGGGGTATTTACCAGTCCGATTCCGGAGTTGAACCCGCAAGGAGTGGATTTGATTTCCGGTTCCGGGGCAACGGCCTTGTTTATCATGGATTCGGGGATGCAGAAAGGTATTAAATTCAATAGCATGTATTCTGTCGGGAACTCTGCCCAGATGGGTGTTGAGGAGATTCTGGAATACATGGATGAATCGTTTGATCCGGAAACGAGTTCCCGCGTGAAGTTGTTGTACGTGGAGAGTATCGAGAAGCCGGAGAAGTTATTGAAGCATGCTTCTTCATTGATTCGTAAAGGTTGCCGTATCGCGGCGGTTAAGTCCGGTGGTTCGGCTGCCGGGAGTCGTGCCGCTTCTTCACACACGGGTGCGTTGGCTAGTTCGGATGTTGCTGTTGAAGCTTTGTTCCGTAAAGCCGGAATCGTGCGTTGTAACGGACGTGACGAGTTGATGACGGTTGCCGGAATCTTCATGCATCCCGAGGTGAAAGGAAAGAATATGGCCGTGGTGACTCACGCGGGAGGTCCTGCCGTGATGTTGACCGATGCGCTCTCCAACGGCGGAATGGATGTGCCGCATATCGAGGGAGAAAAGGCAAAGGAGTTGTTGTCTAAATTATTCGGTGGTTCATCTGTCGGGAATCCGATAGACTTCCTTGCCACGGGTACGGCAGAGCAATTAGGCTTTATTCTGGATGCTTGTGACAAGGATTTTGATAATATCGACGGGATGGCTGTTATTTTCGGGAGCCCGGGATTGTTCCCTGTTTTCGACGTGTACAACGTGCTTGATGAAAAGATGAAGACAAGCAAGAAGCCGATTTTCCCCATCTTCCCGTCATCCAAGATCGTGAAGGCCGAGATCGACGAGTTTGTTTCTAAAGGACGGGTGTATTTCCCTGATGAAGTGTTGTTCGGAAATGCCCTTTGCAAGATATACAAGACTCCCGCGCCTCAACCGGAGCATTTCGATATGCCGGATATGGACGTGAAGAAAATCCGGGAAGTGGTGGATAACGCGCAGAATGGTTATTTGTCACCGGAAGAGATTCACGCTTTGTTGGATGCGGCAGGAGTAGCCAGAGCGAAAGAAGGCGTGTCCGATAACGAGGAGGAAATCGTGAAGATGGCGAAAGAGATCGGGTTCCCGTTGGTAATGAAAGTGGTCGGACCTATTCATAAATCGGATGTCGGCGGAGTCGTGATGAACGTGAACGACGAGGAAACTGTGCGTCGGGAGTTCAAACGGATGATGCAGATCAAAGATACTTACGCTATTATGTTGGCTCAACAGTTGAGCGGTACGCAAGTGTTTATCGGGGCGAAACGCGATGATAAGTTCGGACACATGGTGCTTTGCGGACTTGGCGGAATTTTTATCGAGGTGCTGAAAGACGTGAAAGCAGGGTTGGCTCCGATGTCCAAGTCAGAGGCTCACGGGTTGATTAAAGAACTGAAATCCTACAAGATTATCCAAGGAGTGCGCGGGCAAGAGCCTGTGAACGAAGACAAGTTCGCCGAGGCTGTGATGCGTATTTCCGCGTTGGTAAAAGTAGCCCCGGAAATCTTTGAGATGGACTTGAACCCGCTTCTGGGTAACAAAGACAACGTGGTTGCCGTGGATGCCCGTATTCGGATTGAAAAATAAAGAAATGAGGGTGTGTGTTAATACACCCTCTAGTTCATAAGGTCTATAGAGTCTATAAGGTCGTAAGGTCAGGCATTATGGACTTTATGGATCTTACGGCTAAATTAATATATAATGAAGAAGAAGGATTTTATTGTTCTGGGGTGTGTGATTTTGTTTCTGCTCCCTTTTTTCGTGTCGGAAACGGTTTATTCCTTTTACAAGACGTTTAATGCCGAGCACGGTATGATTATGAGTTTCCTGAAATTTGGTATTCTGTCGACTTTCGGGGAGTGTATCGGGTTGCGTATCAGCGCGGGCGTTTATAATCGCAAGGGATTCGGGGTGTTGCCGAGAGCTATCGTGTGGGGAATCCTCGGGATGGGAATCAGTATGGCGATGACGATATTCGCGAACGGTGTTCCTGCGTTCTTGAAAACGATGGGTATGGAGAACGCGACGACCGTGATGGGAGAGGCTTTGTCCGGGCAGAAAGTATTCGTTGCATTCTGTATTTCCGTGGCGATGAATACAATATTTGCTCCCGTGTTTATGACATTGCACAAGATTACCGATACGCATATATTGAGTCATGGCGGTACGTTGGCAGGTCTTTTTACCCCGATACAGATGGGTGAGATTATGGCAAATTTGAATTGGCGGGTACAATGGAATTTCGTGTTCAAGAAGACGATACCTTTTTTCTGGTATCCGGCTCACACGATTACTTTCTTGCTGCCGGGAGATACGCGGGTATTGTTTGCCGCTTTATTGGGTGTCGCTCTCGGAATATTGCTGGCGATCGCCACGCACAAGAAATAAGACGAATATAACTTTTAGACATTTTTGCCGTATAGTTTATAGTTGATACAATAATCACTATAAACTATATTTTTATGGATAAGGTTACAAGGAAAGGTAAAAAGGAGGTCGAAAGACAAGAAGAACCGTTGCGCTTGACTGCTGATCTTGAAGGAAATTATCTTTTGGATGAACGGACAAGTGAAATGAAGTGGTTAGGGATATTTTATTCCCCGGCGGGTGGAAATGTTCATCGGGTGGCTAAAATGCTGAAGAATAAAATCGGTGCCGGTAAAGTGGATATGTTTTGCGTGAATGATGTCCCCGCGGGGAAATTGTTGGATTACAAGAATATGATTCTGGTTTGTTCTTCTCTTGGCAGAAGTACGTGGGAACGGGAGCAGAGAGATCAATGGGCGAAGTTTTTCCCGCAGATGCGTAAGATTTCGTTAAAAGATCGTTTTGTCGCTCTCGTCGGGCTGGGCGATCATATCACGTATCCCAAGAATTTCGTGGACGGGATGGGATACATGGCAGAGTTGGTAACCGGACTCGGTGCGACTTTAGTGGGTAAAACCACCACGGACGGGTACGTGTACGAGGATTCAACTGCCGTGGTTGATGATCTGTTTGTCGGACTGCCTTTGGATGAGGATTTCGAGCCGGAGAAGACGGATGCCCGGATAAACAAATGGTTGGATATGGTGATGCCGGAGTTTGAGGGGGTATAGGTTTTAAGCTGGAAGTTAAAAACTAAAAAGCTAAAAACTAGAAGTGCGGAAAATACGTCAACTTTTAGTTTTTAGCTTTTAATTTTTAGTTTTCTTTGAACGGTGGGTATTGTTTTCATTAAAAATGTTTACTTTTGAGGCAAATGACTTCATGGTTTATTGGTCTTTACCGTGATGATCGTTATTTGTAAAACGCAAAATATTATTGACATGACGAGATGTATTGTATGGATACTGCTCCTCTTGATTGGGAGTAGTGTGTTTGCCCAAAAGGCTGATTTTAAAGCTTGTTCGAGGTATTCGGAAAAAAATCTAAAAAGTCGTATTCACAGTTCATCGGTTTATCCTTCATGGATAGGGAGGACGGATTTCTTTTGGTATTATTACACAACGGACGAGGGGATAAAGTATTATCTGGTGGATGCCGGGAAAGGGAAAAAGCAGGAATTATTTTCAATAAAGGAGTTTGCCGCTAAATTGGCTGAGTTGACGGGAAAGACGGAAGATGTGAAGAATCTTCGGTTGGCGGGTTTTCAATTTGAGGGAGATAATCCCTATCGTTTTACTTTTTCAAAATACGGGAAGAGTTTCGAGTATAACGTGAAGACCGGAGAGCTGAAGGAATTCCGGAAAGAAGAAGTCAAGAGAGAGTTCGAGAGGAAGATTTATTGGCAAAACTGGTCGCCTGACGGGAAATATATGGTATACGCTTACAAGCATAACGTGTATTTGCAGGAGAAAGACGACACGACGGCTTTTCAATTGACGACGGACGGGGAGCGTTCTTATTCTTACTCTTACCAGCGGGATAAGGATTCGGATAAGAAGGAGAGTGCTGCCATCACGTGGTCGGGAAATTCCAAGGTGTTTTATTGTTTGCGGCAGGATCGCAGAAAAGTTGAGGAGGGATGGTTGATAGATCATCTGGCACAGCCTCGTCCGACATTGAAATCTTATAAATTCCCGATGCCGGGAGAGGAACACGTGTTCACGTATGATTTGCATTTGTTTTACCCGGAGAAGAAATTGCATGTCAAGGTGGATATCGGGAAATATCCGGATCAAGAGGTGAAGATGATGCTTTTCGATTTTAAAAAATACCCGGATTATCTTTATTTCACGCGCAAAAGCAGGACGTGTAATCAAATGGATCTTTGCCGGGTGGATGTGAATACAGGAGAGGTGTTCGAGGTGATACATGAAGTGTGTGATCCTCATTTCACGGAACAATTGTTCGAGTGTCGTATTTTGAATGGTGGGGAAGATATTGTATGGTGGTCGGAGCGTTCGGGTTGGGGACAATATTATCTGTATAATAAGGACGGGAAGTTGAAGAACCGGGTTACTTCCGGTGATTTCGTGGCAGCCCGAATTTATGAGATGGATACGACAGGACGGAGTTTTGTTTTTGAAGGCTATGGGCGGGAGGAAAGTATTAATCCTGAGTACAGGCTTTTTTACCGGGTGAATTTTGATGGTTCCGGGTTCACGTTGTTAACCCCGGGTGACGGTTATCATTCAATAGATTTGTCTAAGAACGGCAAGTATCTGGTGGATAATTATTCAAGAGTGGATATGGCTCCGGTTGCAGAATTGAGGGATGTGCGAGGGCGTAAAATCATGGCGCTGGAGAAGACGGATTTGCGATTGTTATATGAAACCGGATGGAAAGAGCCCAAGAGGATAAAAGTGAAGGCTGTCGACGGGATCACGGATCTGTATGGGGTGATGTACCAACCGTTTAAGATGGACTCGACTCGTGGTTATCCTGTCATCGTGAATGTTTATCCCGGGCCACAGGAGAATCTGGTTCCGCAGGCTTTTAGTATTGATGATAACGGCAACGAGACATTGGCTCAGTTGGGGTTTATCGTGGTAAATGTCGGTTTCCGTGGCGGATGTCTCACGAGAGGGCGTAATTTCCATTGTTTCGGTTACGGGAATTTGAGGGATTACGCATTGGCGGATTGTAAGTTTGTTGTCGAGCAGTTGGCTGATAGATATTCTTATATAGATATCGATAAGGTTGGTATTTACGGTCATTCCGGGGGTGGATTTATGGCGGCAGCTTCTATTTTGACTTATCCCGATTTTTATAAAGTTGCCGTGGCTGCTTCGGGGAATCATGATAACAATATATACACGAAATGGTGGGGAGAGACTTATCATGGCGTGAAGATGAACGATAAGAACGTGTTTGAATCCAAGATTCCCACTAATATTGAATTGGCGAAGAATCTGAAAGGGAAGCTGTTGCTGATAACGGGGGACATGGATATAAATGTACACATGGCTCACACGATCCGGTTGGCAGATGCTTTGATAAAAGCGAACAAACGTTTTGATTTGATGATACTGCCGGGGGCGGATCACGGTCTGGCAGGCGATTACTACCTTAATTTGATAAGGTATTATTTCGTGGAGAATCTAATGGGACAGAAAATGGATAATATCAATATGGGGGACGTGGATTGACTATGAATAAACGATCCTTTTTTGAGTTTCGATTAAATGAAGAGAACCTAAGACAAGTACAAAAATACTCTAATACCAACTATTTGATAATTAGCATAAATAAAAAATGATATATTTTGAATATTAATTAAATTCTTCGTATTTTGAAAACTCAAAAAAGGATCGTTTAATGACAAGAGAAAGTCACGGGAATATTGAATTTTTGAACGGGGAAGTGATTGGTTTTGAGTGCTTTTTTAAAGAGTGTTTTGCCAAGTATAACGCTTTCGCGTCCCGTTTTGTGGATGATGTTTTCGTACGGGAAGATGTCGTGCAGGAGGCTTTTGTCGCTGCTTGGTCGAATCGTTCGGGACAATTTGAATCGGAATTGGGACTACACTCTTTTATGTATAAGATGATCCGGAATAAATGTATTGATTATTTGAGGCATGAAAAGGTGAAAGAGCGTTTTTCCAGTAAGTATTCGAGTGAACAGGAAATTGAAGAATATTCCATGCAGGCGATCATCGACGAGGAGAGTCGATTCTTGATTCATAAAGCGATACAAGCTTTAACTCCTCAGGTACAAGCCGTGATTAAATTGCACTTAGAGGGGAAAAAGAATAAAGAGATCGCGGAGGAACTGGAAATTAGCGAGGCTACTGTAAAGTTTCACAAGTCTGTTGCCTATAAACGATTGTATCATTCGTTGAAGAGTTTAATCCTGTTTATTAGCGTGTTAAAATAAATTTCAAAAAAAATCAATTTTTCACCTATACTGTTTTTCATCTCAACCGTTTTTCTTTTAAACAGCAAAAGGAATGGAAGATATAAAACAGTATATAAGTGTAGCCAAGCTGATTTGTAAAAGGAAGCTTTTTAGGTTGAGCGATTCGGAAGAAAAGCTGTTAGATGCGTGGAGACAGGAGGCAGAAATAAAGGAGCGTGTGTTTTTGAATTTGCAGAATATCTCTGTCGATGAACTGGAGAAGCGTTACGAATTACCGGATGTGGATGAGAAATGGGAACATTTCAAAAAGATCCGTTCAAGGAAACAAAGACGATTGGCATGGGGTTTTGGTGTTGCGGCAAGTATCTGTTTGTTAGTGGCGGTTGCTTTGGGATACTGGACGCAACGTCCCGTTGAGAAAAAATCATTATTGGTGGAAAACGAATGTCCGAATCGTGTCCGTCTTATCTTGTCAACCGGGGAAACGGTTGATGTTTCTGCCGAGTCGGAGAAGATCGTTGCTTTGAACGAGGGAACAAAGCTTTACATGGAAGGGCATTTGAAATATGTACATGATTCTGTACCCGTGAAAGAATTGGAGTATAATGAGTTGATTGTTCCGCGGGGGACATTTTATCATTTAGTGCTTTCTGATGGGACGAAGGTGTGGTTGAACGCGGATTCCCGGATAAGGTATCCGATAGCTTTCGGCAGCGCGGAGCGTAAAGTGGAATTGTACGGAGAGGGGTATTTTGAAGTGGCGAAAGAGGAAGGACGACCTTTTATCGTGAACACGGATAGGATGGATGTTCGGGTGTTGGGAACAACTTTTGACGTGAATACCTATGAAGATCGGGGGATGGTGTATGTCGTCTTGAAGGAGGGGCTTGTGGAAGTGGTGGCGGGAGGAAACGGCTCTCGGATTATAACTCCCGGATATATGGCATTATTGGATGTAAGTGATCCCCGGGGACAGATACAAGTGGAAAAGTGTGATGTGGATGTGTATACCGCATGGAAACAAGGAAGTTATAGTTTTCGAAATATGCCGTTGACAGAGATACTAAAGCAAGTGACAAGGTATTATGATGTAACGATTGTGTACGAGCAAGGATTTGAGGAGGAGTATTACACGGGCGATATATCACGGGATATTTCCTTGGAGTCGTTGTTGTCCGTGATAGAGGCATCAACATCCGTGTCATTTAAAGTGGAACGCAAAATGGTCTATATACAAAAGAAAAGAGATTAGGCTAATTGGTCTTTCCCTAATCTCTTTAACGCAAAATGTTATATAGACATAACATACAAATATAGATAAAAATGATGGTAGAAAAGTTTTTTTTCAGGAAATTCAACAAGAGTTGTGCTTTTTTGGTATTGCTGTTGTTCGCATCAAGTCCCCTTTGGGCGGGACACGTGTCGGAAAAGATTACATTGAAGGTAACGAACGAGAAGTTGGTAAAGGTGCTTGAGGAGATTAAACGTCAGTCCGGGTACAGTTTCATTTACAACGAGAAGTACGTGAAAGATTTAGGCGGGATTACCGTGGATGTAAAAGAAGTATCGTTGGATAGTGTGATGACGCTGGTGTTGAAAGGTACGGATTTACGTTACCGGATACAAGATCGGATTATTATGCTGGAAAAGGTATCTTTGGATGATGCCGTTCAAAAGTTTAAGGTTATCAAGGGTGTGGTGAAAGATGATCGGGGAGAGCCATTGCCGGGGGTAACCGTTTTGGTAAAGGGAACCACAATCGGCGTATCGACAGATGCCAATGGAAATTTCGCTTTGAATATGCCGGAAGGTTATTCCATTTTGCAGTTTTCTTTCATTGGTATGGAAACAAAAGATGTGAAGCTGGCAGAGGATCAAACCGTTGTAAACGTGGATATGAAAATGACCGTGGGGGAGTTGGATGAGGTCATTGTTTCTACCGGTTACACGCAGACAACGCAAAAACGGACGACAGGTTCTGTGGCGGTAGTCGGTAGAGAAGTTTTCGAGAACAGGGTACCCACGAGTATTGACCAATTATTGCAAGGTCAAGTGGCAGGAGTCAGTATCGTGGCTAAATCCGGTCGTCCGGGAGAATCGGCAAAGATTCGGATCCGGGGAACAAACACGCTTACCGGGGATGCCGAGCCTTTGTGGGTAGTTGATGGGGTACCTTTGCAGCGCAATATCCCAAGTATTAGAGGGGGGCAGATTAAAGCAGGAGATTTTAATGATATTTTTGCTAACGGTATAGCGGGAATAAACCCGAACGATATAGAAAATGTAACTATATTGAAAGACGCTTCTGCCGCTGCAATTTATGGTTCAAGAGCAGCGGGAGGTGTGATCGTTGTCACAACAAAGAGGGGTAAAGCGGGAAAAATGTCTGTTAATTATTCTGCAAACTTTTCTGTCGTGATGAAACCTCAGCGTGATGGTAATTTAATGAACTCGAAGGAAAAATTGGCTTGGGAACAAGAATTGTGGGATGAGTTTTCAGTAAAGGGATATAATTCTCCTGAAGAAGATAAAGAATGGTATCCGGTGATCGGTATTGTTGGAATGTTGCGTGCCAATAAACTAGGGAAGGATGGTAAAGTTTGGACAGATGAAGGTTTTGAACCCATGAATACGGCGGAGCAGGATGCATATATTGCCGATTTGTCCAAAACAACAACGAATTGGTTTGATGAATTGTTCCGGACTGCATTTTCTATGAATCATTACCTTTCCATGTCCGGAGGGTCGGATATTGCAACTTATTATTTGTCTTTAGGATATTCCAAAGATAACGGGATTTTGAAAAAGACTTCTTATAACCGGTATAATGTATCGGCGAAAATGAATCTAAAACCTCATGCCCGGGTTACAGTGGATTTTGGGGTTGATTTTTCACAACAGAAATCAGATGGCTCTTCTTTAAATGTGAATCCATTTCAATATGCTTATTTTGCAAATCCTTACGAGAAACCTTATAATGAAGACGGGTCATATCGTCCGGACTATACTTATTTTAATTTGAATCAGATTAATGGTGGAAGAGAAGCGATACTCCCGCCGAATGGCTATAATATTATGCGGGAAATTGATGAAACTTCAAGTGTCGCAGAAGATTATTCGGCCAATTTGCAATTAAACCTGAATTACACGATTTCATCAAAATTCCGTTTTTCCGGTTTGGTTTCTTATAGTTTTATAAATAATAAGTCGGACAATATTAATGGAATTGAAACTTATGCGGCTTTTGTGGATAAACCGAGTGTTTTGGATGGATGGAATAGCCGGAGAACGTATGGTTCTATCACCCAAGCGTCTGCTAATAATACAAATTATAGTGCGAGAGGACAGTTGAATTATTCGGATATTTTTAATTCGATACATCGATTGCAGATTTTAGCAGGGGCAGAAATTCGAGGTTCAAAGGCAAAGAGTATTCAAGAAAAGCGATATGGCTATGACCCTGTTACAGGTAATTCATCTACTCCGGCTCCCGAGAAGAAAGGGGAGCAGGTGGACTATACAGAATTGGTAAGCATGTCTACTTTTATAGATGGACTCTCGGGGCAAAGCATAGAAGAAACTCGTTTCGCATCATTTTATGCTTCATTGGATTATAGCTTGTATGATAAATATATTGCCAGTCTTTCTTTTCGGACGGATGGTTCCAATAATTTTGGTAGTGATGAGCAATTTAACCCGACTTGGTCTTTGGGATTGGCATGGCATGTCGGGGATGAGTCTTTTATGGATAGATTACGACCTGTGTTGAGCCGATTGAAATTGAGTGTAGCCATGGGATACACGGGAAACGTGAATAAAAGTGAGAAGCCAGAATTAATCATGTATTATTCAACATCTTATAGAAAAACCGAAACTGAAAATTTACGGATTGGTAATGTAAGGGCTGCCCCTAATCCGCATCTACGTTGGGAAAAAACACGAGATATGAAGGTCGCTTTGGATTTCGGACTTTTCGATAATCGGATTAATGGATTGGTAGAAGCTTACTATCGTTTAAGTAAGGATCTGGTAACTTCAGTTACAGTTCCATATGTAACCGGATTCTATAATCAGGGGTATAATACTTCAGAAATGGAGAATAAAGGGATTGAGGCTACTTTACAAGCGGTTGTTGTGAAATATAAGGATTTTAAATTTAATGTTTCTGCGAATATTGCTTGGAATGGTAATAAATTGAAACGTTATACCTCTCCTATTAGTTATGTTGCAAATAATGTAGTGGGTTACCCACAGGGAGCCGTTTTTGCAGGAAAGTCACTAGGTATAGATCCTCAAACCGGGTTATACAAATATAAATTACGCTCGGATGCAGATATACTGAAGCCATCAGATTTGAGTGATGTGAATAATTATATTTTTTATAAGGGGACCATGACAGCTCCTGTGACCGGAGGTTTCAATTTTAATATTTCATATAAAACACTTACCTTGAGCGTCGGAGGAGTGTACTCGTTAAATGGAAAGATTGTGGATGAAATAACTTCT
Source organism: Butyricimonas hominis (assembly GCF_014287455.1). Lineage (NCBI taxonomy): Bacteria > Pseudomonadati > Bacteroidota > Bacteroidia > Bacteroidales > Odoribacteraceae > Butyricimonas > Butyricimonas hominis. The sequence goes on along the minus strand of NZ_JACOOH010000004.1, from coordinate 178,171 downwards.
CCGGTGAGTTATAATACATTAAGTGCCGGAACTTCAGCTGGAGAAAAAATTCCAACGAGTCAAAATGATTTGTATGTAAATCATTTAAATGTACGAAAGGATGTAACCAATCGTTGGACTGAAGAACGTAGGACGGGAGTGAAATATCCCAGAATTATTGATTATTACAAGGCTCTTACTGATCATGACGGGAAACCTCTTAATTATAGTTTGATATATCCAACTTCAAGTACTATTACGCGAGCATCTATGATGGAGAATCTTTCTTACTTAAGAGTAAAAAATATGTCATTGTCTTATGCTTTGCCACAGGATGTAGTAAAAAAGATGGGAGTGTCTTCATTGAGTTTCTCTTTCATTTTGACGAATTTATTCACGATAACGAATTATTCGGGGATAGATCCGGAAACACCGGGAGCGACTTATCCTTTGGCTCGTTCCTGTTCGTTTGGACTTAGTTTGGGCTTTTAATTTGTACGATTATGAAAAAGATAAAATATATAAGTTTAGTGATGATGGTATTTTTTGCATGTGTTTCTTGTAAAGAATATTTGGACATAAAACCTAAAGGAGAGGTGATCCCCAAAACTGCAGAAGAGTTTGCAGCTTTGTTGAATGGCCATTTGGAAGAAATCGATAATGGTTATGACGAATATATTTTGGGGAATGCAATGGAAAAATACGAATTTGAATGTTTTGGAGATAATTTGGAAAATAGTTTGACCAAAAACGTGACCGGAATGGGTGCGGTTCCGAAATATATAGGGGATAGACTGAATTCGTTTAGAACACAATATAGTAAGTTATATGTCTTAATCAGGTCATGTAATTTAGTTATCCACGAGATGAAAGAAGATGACACTGATATGGCAAACGCTTGTTATGCTACGGCTTATGCCATGAGAGGAATTGCTTACTATAATCTGATGCGTCTTTTTTGCGAACCTTATAATAAAGAGAAGGCGGATGACCAGTTGGGGCTTTCTATTGCAACGCGCTTTGATATGGAGGCTCGTCCCAAACGCTCTAGTTTGCGAGAGGTGGCATCGCTTATCGAGGAGGATTTGAAGAAAGCGATTTCTTACAATTCAAAATCAGAAATCTTTCGTTATACCGTGGATGTCGTGAAAGCATATTTGGCGAGGTTGTATTTCTGGACGCAAAATTGGGAACAAGCAATCCCTATTGCTAAGGAGATTTTGGATGCTTACCCGTTGGTTGAAGGGACAGCATATACGGATATGCTGTCGGCACAACATGCCCAAAAGGGGAATATTCTTTTGCGGGCATATTTATATTCAAATTCAAGTGGCGATCAAAATTATAAGTCGGCACAAGGGTATTTGACGGTAAAACCTATTAGTAAGCGGTTTGTTGATTTATTCGTGGAAAAAGACAAAGATATTCGTTATGCGTTTTCATTTGATAATAAGCGAGTAGCAACGAAAGTACCGATGGCTTGTGTCAGAAGTGCGGAAATGTGTTTGATTTTGGCTGAATCACATGCTTATTTGAATAATACGAAAGAGGCCCTTGAATATTTGAATTTGCTTCGTTCGAAACGAATATCGGATTATACGCCTTATACAATGGGAAATTTGCCTGCCGTGGATGAAAAAGCTCTGGTTCGTGAAAATGCAGAGGGAAAAGCTTTTACACCTCTGTTGTGGGCGATACATGTTGAACGGCAGAAAGAATTATTTATGGAGGGAGATCGTTGGTTTGAATTGAAAAGGAATGGGTGTCCTGAATTTTGGTGTGCCAAAGATGGTTTTAAATACGAGACAAAACAATTTATGTATACGGCTCCAATCCCTTCGCAAGATATTGATTTGATACCGGGTATGATTCAGAATGAAGGATACGTGAAATAAAAAAGGAGGTAGTTATGAGAACAAGAATATTATTGGGATGTTTAGGATTTATGTTATTGATTTTTTTAGGTGGATGTGATAAACCGGATGGAGAGCCCCCTCGCATATTATCCGAGGGGCAGGATTACCAACTGCCGGAAATAAAACTTCTAACATTGGAAGAACGGGAAGAAATCCGCTTGTTGAAAGAAGAATACAAGAATGCGATTAAAGACTTGTAATTGTTTAAGATATAGTGAAATATGATGAGAAATATATTTATATTGTTTACTTGTCTGACCTTTTCGACGTGCTTTGTTGCATGTCATAGTGATGATAAGGAGGAAAAAGGTCCACAATTGGCTTTTTCACAATTGATTTATACATTGGAGGCTGAAAATCCTTTGGAAATAGAAGTGCAAGTTTCTGAACCTGTGCAAGTAAATACCTCTATAAAATTTAATATACGAGGGGCTGCCATACAAGGTGAAGAATATGAACTTTCAGCTGATGAATTCGTGATTCAGGCAGGAGAGAGTAAGGCGACTATAGCGGTAATTCCTAAAAATAATTATGATGCAGGAAAGACAATAAAGTTAGAATTGTTTCCTGTTGAGGGATATATATTGGGAGAGTTTAGTTTTACATTGATTGAAGTGCAGACAAAAGGACAGTTAATTTGTTCTTTTGCCGAGGAAAATTATGTGTTACCGGGAGAGATCACAGTTCGGATGGATGTAAAAGATGCAAATACCGGTAAATATTTTTCAGCAAATACGGATACTAAAATTCCTTTTATTGTCGGAGAGAATTCGACGGCGATAGAACATGTACATTACGAATTTGTAGATAATCTCGATAAGGAATTTGTTGTCCCGGCTAAGAGAAGTTATGGTACGATAAAAATTAAATTTTTAAAGTGGGAAGAAGGTAAAACAACTTTGTTTCTACTCGTACCGGAGGGGAGTAATCGTTTTTTGCCTGGTGATGTTGACCAAACGGAGGTTTATATAAAGGGAATGACAATGCCGGATCGCTTGGAAGGAAAGTGGGCTTTTAAAGAGGCAACATCAATAGATTATTTGAGAGTAAATAATTGGTACGGAGGACCGGAAGAGGTTGAGCATTTACCGGAAAATAATCTGCCAACCGATATGTTAGAGTTTGTAAATGGCGGAACTCAATTGAAAGTGCATGCAACAGGAGATATGGCACATTATTTTAGAGATTGTAATGTGAAATTCTTGAAAGAGCAACAATTGTATCTGTATGAATCTGCTGGAATCGGTAGACCGCCTCTTGTAACGGCTTCTATGTTTGAATTAAGTCAAGCAAATGTAAACTTCTCCGGGGCACATGAAAAGCTTAGAGCTGTTCAAGTAGGATTCAGGTTATTGGAGGATAACGAAACATTAGAAGTTACAGTTTTGGATTATGAACCTACGGACTTCTTATATGATACATATGAAAGTTGTGCTGCCTACGCTCAAGAGGGGGAGTTCCCAATGGATTTCCACATGGTTCGATATCATTTTACAAAAGTGAAGTAACAGATGAAGTGGGGTATATTTTTATGGATTGCATGCCTGTGGGCGTGCAATCCTAATAATGAAGTAAAGATTGCGGGAGATTTACTGAATTATAAAGGAAATAAGTTGTTTTTTGAGATTTGTACTCAAGACACAACGATATCAGTGGTGTTAGACAGTACCGGTTTTTTTAAGGTGCAACTGCCTTTAAAAGAGGCTGGATATGTGCGGTTGGTGAATGGTAAAGCTGCCGTGCCTCTTTATTTGAAACCGGGGGACGATGTTAAAATAAAAATGGATGTGAAGAGAGTACAGGAAGGGAATTATGAGTCCGTTGAATTTCCCGAAGGAGATCGTGCGGAAACACGTATGATGCTTGATTATTACGGGAAACAATGGTTCCCGTCAACACAAGAGATGTTCGTGTTACCACCCGTCGAGTTTAAAGAGATGATGGATTCTATCGTGCGATATAATGATGCGATAATTTCCGAATTCGTGAAGAAGAATCCTTGTGATCCGGAATTCGTGCGTTTGTTTCGTATTCAGGTGAAAGTCCCTTTGGCTGCTTCTTATTTTTATTACCCTATGTACCATTCTTTATTGAATCGGGAAGATCAAAGTGAGGAACCCGATGATTTCAATATCTTTGACAAGACACTGCCCAAGAATGATATTGAGGTCTATCGGAAAGTGTATCGCTATAAAGTCTACGAGGTTTCCTATTGGAATAATCTGTTAGGGGGGAAATTGGCAGGCTTGATGAGCGAGCCCGTGCAATTCGTGAATGCCTATATTGACGAGTTGAATAAATTAGGTTTGAACCAACAGATTCGGGATGATATCGGGAACAATTTTGTAATGCAGTATTATAAAGAATTGCCGACGGAGGCTCAGAATGTTTTAAAAGACAGGTATAAAGAAGTTGTCGAAAATGTAAAATACCGTTCTGTGATAGAGAAAATGATCTAGGAAATTTCAATTTTTCAATTAAATCACTATCTTTGCGCCGCCTATCGAGAATAGGTAGTAATTAATAAGTTAAAAGTAAAAGAATGGCAACTAAAATTAGATTAGCAAGACATGGTCGTAAAGGCCGTCCGTTCTACCATGTAGTGGTAGCAGATAGTAGAGCGCCGCGTGACGGTCGTTATATTGAGAGAATTGGTTCTTACAATCCGATGACTAACCCGGCTACGATTGATTTGAATTTTGACAGAGCATTGTATTGGTTACAAACCGGTGCGCAGCCGACCGATACCGCGAAGGCAATATTGTCTTACGAGGGTGTTCTTTTGAAGAAACACTTGTTGGAAGGAGTGAAGAAAGGTGCGTTTGATATGGCTGCTGCTGATACGAAGTTCGAGGCTTGGAAGAAAGAGAAAATCGCTAAGATTCAGGCTAAGATCGCACGTTTGGCTAACGAGTCTGAAAGTGAATACAAAGCTCGTTTGGAAGCTGAGGCTAAAGTAAAAGAAGCTAAAGCAGAGATTGTAGCTAAGAAACAAGCTGAAATTGCAGCGGCAAAAGCTGAGGCAGAGGCTGCAGCAAGAGCAGAAGTAGAAGCTGCCGCTACAGAGGCTGTTGCAGCGGAAGTAGCTCCGGAGGCTCCGGCAGAAACTCCAGCAGCTGAATAATTTATGATCAAGAGGGAAGATTGTATAAAGATCGGCGAAATCGGTAAGACTCATAACTTACAGGGTGCGTTGATTGTTTACACGGGAAATGATCTTCTTGAACAATACATGGATGAACCGGTGTTTCTTCTTCTGGAAGGAGCACCGGTTCCCTTTTATATCGCGGAAGATGGTCTGACGGCACGGAACCATACTTCTTATATCGTCAAATTTGATTTTGTTGACTCGAAAGAACAGGCGGACCGATTGGTGGGGAGTGATTTGTTGATGGATAAATATCTGCTTGAAGAGGAGGATATGCCTTTGGAACTTTCTGATCTGATCGGGTTTTCCGTGGTTGACGAACCGACAGGTGAAAAAGGGGAGGTTGTGCAGGTTGATAATTATTCGGGAAATGTAGTTCTTTCTATCCGGATATTCTCGAAAGAAATTCTTCTTCCGGTATCCGATGAATACGTGACAGACATTCTTCATGATGAAAGATTGTTGCATGTAAATATTCCTGAAGAAATCAAAGAACTTTATTAAACCTTTTTAGGAATACAAACGTAAACAGATGTGATTTTTCAATCATCATAGTGTCTTATTGGTACTTCCTTGATAGAGTCGAACTCTCTAAAACTTCAATTTTTATTAAACCAAAATTTTCTACGATTTTTATTTCTACTTTAGAACAAATTTATATTTGGAAAATTTTTCAAGAAAAATGGAATTATTAATCGTTTTATTATCAGTGTTATGACTGATGATTTTGGAAAACTTGCAACAAGTGTTAGTAAAAATATTTTTCTAAGAAGTTTTTTTTCCATAGTTTTGTTCTGTTGGAAAAGGGACCAAAAAGAAAATTTATTATATACGCTAAATGGAACAAACTACAAAGAAAGTGGAGAAACAGAAACAGGCTGTAAACCAAAAGAAAGTGTACACGCAAGAAGAAGCTTATAGTAGTTCTCTTGATTATTTCAAGGGTGACGAGTTGGCTGCACGTGTTTGGGTGAGCAAATATGCTTTAAAAGACTCTTACGGGAATATTTTTGAGTTGAACCCGAATGATATGCACCGTCGTTTAGCTTCAGAAATCGCACGCATCGAAAAGACTTACGCCAACCCGATGAGTGAGGAGGAGATTTTTGAAGTTTTACGTGACTTCAAGTATATCGTACCGCAAGGAGGTCCGATGACCGGAATCGGTAACGATTATCAGATTGCTTCATTGTCTAACTGTTTCGTGATCGGTCACGACGGGCCTTCTGACTCTTACGGGGGAGTGATGAAGATAGATCAGGAGCAAGTACAATTAATGAAGCGAAGAGGCGGGGTGGGACATGACTTGTCGCATATTCGTCCCAAGGGCTCGCCGGTAAAGAATTCGGCTTTAACGTCAACAGGTATTGTTCCCTTTATGGAACGTTACTCTAACTCTACGCGCGAGGTTGCACAAGACGGTCGCCGGGGAGCTTTGATGTTGAGTGTGTCTATCAATCACCCGGATTCCGAGAGCTTTATCGATGCCAAGATGACGGAAGGTAAAGTGACCGGAGCAAATATTTCGGTAAAGATTGACGATGAATTCATGAATGCCGTTGTTGAGGAACGTGATTATATACAAAAATACCCGGTTTATTCCGATGAGCCGAAGAACGTGAAACAGATCAATGCCGTGAAGTTATGGAATAAGATCGTGTACAACGCTTGGAAATCCGCTGAACCGGGAATCTTGTTCTGGGATACGATTATTCGGGAAAGTATACCGGATTGCTACGCGGACTTGGGATATAGAACGGTATCTACCAATCCTTGCGGGGAGATTCCTTTGTGTCCGTATGATTCTTGTCGTTTGCTGGCGATTAACTTGTATTCATACGTGGTAAATCCTTTCACGAAAGAGGCTTATTTCGATTACGATTTATTCAAAAAGCACGTGGCTATCGCTCAACGGTTGATGGATGATATTATTGATCTGGAGCTTGAGAAGATTGATGCTATTTTGGACAAAATTAGTGCGGATCCGGAAGACGACGAGGTTAAGGGTGTTGAAATCCGTTTGTGGGAGAAGATTAAAACGAAAGCCAGAGAAGGACGTCGTACCGGAGTGGGTATCACTGCCGAGGGCGATATGCTGGCTGCTTTGGGTTTGCGTTACGGTAGCGATGAGGCTGTTGATTTCTCCGTGGATATTCACAAGCGATTGGCTATTGCCGCTTACGGTTCTTCTGTCGAGATGGCAAAAGAACGCGGGGCTTTCAAGATTTTTGATGCCAAGAGAGAGGAAAACAATCCGTTTATCACTCGTTTGAGAGAAGCTGATCCGGAGATGTACAAGGATATGGTGAAATACGGACGTCGTAATATTGCTTGTTTGACGATTGCACCCACGGGAACGACCAGTTTGATGACGCAGACGACTTCCGGTATCGAACCGGTGTTCTTGCCCGTTTACAAGAGAAGAAGAAAGGTAAACCCGAATGATAAGAATGTGCGTGTGGATTTCGTTGATGAGACGGGAGATGCTTACGAGGAATTTATAGTATTCCATCATAAGTTTGCCCTTTGGATGGAGAAAAACGGGTATGATGTACGCGAACGCTATACGGATGAGGAAATCGATGAGATGGTTGCCAAATCTCCTTACTACAAGGCTACATCCAATGATATCGATTGGGTAGCTAAAGTGCGTATGCAGGGGCGTGTGCAGAAATGGGTAGACCACTCTATCAGTGTTACCGTGAATCTGCCGGCAGACGTGACGGAGGAATTGGTGGGACAGCTTTATATCGAGGCTTGGAAGAGCGGTTGCAAGGGATGTACGGTTTATCGCGACGGTTCTCGTGCGGGAGTACTGGTTTCCAATAAAGATAAGAAGGATGAGGGAGCGATGCCGTCAAAACGTCCGAGAGAGTTGGATGCGGAGATCGTGCGTTTCCAGAACAACAAGGAAAAATGGATTGCTTTCATCGGTCTTTATAATGGCCGCCCTTACGAGATATTCACCGGTATTGCTGATGACGAGGAAGGTATCATGTTACCGAAAGCCGTGACGGATGGTAAAATTGTCAAGAATACGGACGAGGAAGGTAATAGCCGTTATGACTTCCAATTCTCTAACAAGAGAGGTTTCAAAACAACGGTTGAAGGGTTGTCTTACAAGTTTAACAAGGAGTACTGGAATTACGCCAAGTTGATTTCGGGAGTCTTGCGTTACGGGATGCCGATCAATCAAATCGTGGATTTAGTGGCAGCCATGGAATTTGATAACGAGAATATCAACACGTGGAAGAATGGTGTCGAGAGAGCTTTGCGGAAATTCATTCCGGACGGAACCGAGGCTACTGGTTCCGTGTGTGAGAATTGCGGTTCAAAATCTGTCGTTTATCAGGAAGGTTGTTTGATCTGTAAAGTTTGCGGGTCATCCAAGTGCGGTTGATGCTTGATGATAGAAAAATAAAACGAGGGCGTGTCGGAACATGCCCTCTTGTCCATAAGGTCTGAAAGTCCATAATGTCGTAAGGTCAAATGTACAGGTTGTTAATGTGTTATAGAGCTGAATACCATTGTGTTATTGAAATACAGACTTTATAGACTTTAGAGCCGAAGGCTCGACTTTATGAACTTTATAGACTAGAGGTGTGTCAGAACACACCTCTTTTATTTTTTATTTCTTTTTGCGGTTTCCTTTTCCACTTTTCCGGCCGGAAGCTGCATCTCCCCGTCGGCCTCGGCGGAATTTACGTTCCGGTTTTTCACGTCGGGAGGCAGGTGTTTGGGGGGTAACGGCAGGAGTGGTATTTTTACTTTCGCTTTCCACGAGGGCAAAATCGAGTTGGCGGGCAACGAGATTTGCTTTGGCTACTTTCACGAGTACTTGGTCCCCAAGCTGGTAAACTTTCCGGTGGTGGCGTCCCACGATACAGTAGTTTTCTTCGTCAAATTCATAGTAGTCACCTTCCAGTTCATTGATGGAAACCAGTCCCTCGCATTTGGTGTCATTCAGCTCCACGTAGAATCCCCATTGCGTGACACCGGAAATCGTTCCCATGAAATTTTCTCCTAATTTGTCACTCATGAACTCGACCTGCTTGTATTTGAACGAGGCTCTTTCCGCGTTAGATGCCACTTGTTCCATGTCGGAACAGTGCTTGCACATCTCCTCGTATTTTTCGGCATTGGCAGAACGTCCCCCGTCCAGATACCGTTGCAACAGTCGGTGAGTCATCACGTCGGGGTAACGACGGATGGGTGACGTGAAGTGCGAGTAATAATCGAAAGCCAGACCGTAGTGTCCCACGTTTACCGTGGAGTAAACGGCTTTTGCCATGGTACGGATAGCTAGTGTTTCGATCATGTTCTGTTCCGGACGGTTTTGTACATCTTCCATTAATTTGTTCATGGAAGAAGATAGTTGCCGGGGAGAGGTCGTGCGTATTTTATACCCGAATTTTGCTATGAAACGACCGAAGTCTTCCAGTTTTTCGGTATTGGGTTGCTCGTGGATACGGTACACGAAAGTTTTTGCTTTTTGCCCTTCTTTTGTTTTGCCGATTCTTTCGGCTACTTTTTTGTTGGCGAGCAGCATAAACTCTTCGATCAGCTTGTTGGCTTCTTTCGAGCGTTTAAAATATACTCCCGTGGGTTTACCTTTCTCGTCAATGTCGAAGCGTACTTCAATGCGGTCAAACGCGATAGCGCCGTTTTGGAAACGGGCAGCCCGTAGCTTCTGGGCAAGATCGTTCAGCGTTATTATTTCGGTTTTGAAATCGCCGTCTTCGCCCTCGATCATGGCTTGCGCTTCTTCATACGTGAAGCGTCTGTCCGATTTGATAACCGTCCGTCCGAACCATTGTTTAATCACTTCAGCGTTCTCGTTCAGTTCGAAGACTGCCGAGAAACAGAGTTTCTCTTCATTCGGACGCAGGGAACATAGCCCGTTGGATAAATGTTCCGGTAGCATGGGTATCGTGCGGTCCACGAGGTAAACAGAGGTTGCGCGGTTATACGCTTCTTTATCCAAGGTCGAGTCGGGTGTCACGTAAAAGCTGACGTCGGCAATGTGTATGCCTACCTCGTAGTTCCCGTTTTTTAATTTCCGGAACGAAAGGGCGTCGTCAAAGTCTTTGGCGTCTTTCGGATCGATCGTGAATGTTGTGATACCCCGGAAATCTCGTCGGTTTTTGATTTCTTCCTCGGGAATAGCGTCTTTTATTTTTTTCGCGGCTTTCTCCACCGTGGCGGGGAATTGAACCGGAAGCTCGAATTCTGCCATGATGGCGTTCATTTCGGTATCATTATCTCCCGGGGTACCCAGTACTTGGAGCACTTTGCCTATCGGGTTCTTTTGGTTTTCCGGCCATTCGGTAATCTTGACGATGGCTTTCTCCCCGTCTTTTGCCCCGTTCAATTCGTTCAACGGGATAAAGATATCGTAAGGCAGTTGTTTGCCGGTCGGTACAAGGAACGCGTATTGTTTGGAGCATTGGATGATACCCACGAAAGTTTCTTTCTTGCGTTCCAGAATCTCTACCACTTCCCCTTCCGGGCGACGTCTGGAACTTCGAGCGTAGAGCAAGACCTTTACTTTGTCCCCGTTCAAGGCATGGTTCAAACCGACCTGCGGGATAAACACGTCTTCCTTGCATTCGTCGGAAACCAAGTAGGCTGTGCCCTTGGCGGTCAAGTCGATGATTCCCGTGACGTAAACGGTACTTATTTTGAATTTAAATTGTCCGGTTGATTCTTCCGAGAGCATATTGTCGTTTTTCATCTCGTAGAGAACCGTCATGATCAACTGTTTCGCGTTCATGTTTTTGATCCCCAATCGCTGCGCCAACTGTTTGTAATTAAAATGTTCGTTGGGGTTCGCGGAGAATATATCGTATAACATCCGGCGTATTTCTTTTTTACCGATGTCTCGCTTTGTTTTTTTTTCTTTTCTTGGCATATTTTGAATTTAAATATAGGCTTGATTCCTGATCGTTGATTAAAACGAGGCTACTAATATACTAACTTTTTGTTTGAGTTTATACGTTTCTTCACGAGAGAATGATCCGTGTATAACTCTTTTCAGTGCTTTAATTATTATGAAATTTAAAAAATACTGAATTGTTGTACCCATTTTTTGTTTTTCTTTCGTTATGGACATGAACTTAATGGATTTTTTTACCAAAAACAAACATTTTTATGAAGAAAAGTATTGGATATTTTTTATGGGTGTCTTTTATCTTTATGCTGTTTGGTTGTGCTGAATTGTATAAAGGTGATGAGGATGAGCAAGTGGAGGTGATACTTCCTCCGGGGCCGACTTACACGACTGAAACAGAGCATACTTTAAATGTAGTGTATTACGTGCCTGCCGATGAATACGATAGGGAATATTGGCATTGGCGTCTATCCGGCTTCGCTCTTGACATGCAGAAGTATTTCGAATTGTGTTTGCAGAGAAACCGGATTCCCAACAAGAAATTCGGTTTGATCGTGAACGAGAATCCCGATTACGTGAAGATGCACTACATCAAGAGCTCTCTACCTACCGACCAGATGATAGAAAAGAACATGCCCAAGATGGCGGAAGAGGTGCTAGCTTATTTCGAGCAGCATCCAGAGGAAAAAACTAGCGATAACTACTTGGTATTTATGCCTAAATACACGGGTAGTTTTTGTGCGCATTATAGTTTGGGTACTTATTCCGGTATCGCTTTCTGTGGCGTGGATCATGAGAAATTTAAAGTACGTTATTTAACTTCAAGCCGGGGACGTGAAGCGCATTTGGCTTCTTACGGGGAGGTGCTGCATACTTTGGCACGTTCTTTCGGGGTTCCATTGGAATCACATAAAATGAGTAGTGCGACGTTTTCTCTCGTGGGAGCGGTAAAGTCAAAAGCTGTTAGTAAGATTTACAGGTGGGAGTGGTTTTACACGCGATATTGTAGTAACTCTGGAAATACACTAAATTTGCCTAAGGGGGGTATTTTGGATAAAGTGATTCTACCGGAAGCTGCGGCACGATTCTTGGAAAAACATCCATTGTTTAGTAATGTCGCTCCCGTGGAACCAGAGCCGTTGGAGGTGACGATCGACGAGTGGGATATAAGGAGTTTACCGGGTAATCCGGCGCTTGAGGAGGATTCTGTTTTTGTTGCTTGTACATTCCATAGTAATAAGCCTGTTGACGGGATAATTCTTTACAACGATCCGTGGGCTTCCCACGATGTCACCGTTTCGTATGAACCTATTAATGCTGCAAGTTATGCTGCATACCAGGCTGCAAGTGAGGCATTGGAACGCAATGAAACTTGGGATGGGGGTAACGATGCTTATGGTGTTTATAAAAATATATTGTATGCAGAGGATTTAGGGAATAACACCTATCGTGTCACTTTTGACATTGCCATGGGGGATTTATTTCTCAATAAACCGTTTTTTGGAACATGGTCTAAATCCTTTGGAGCGGAGTTACGGTTTAGATTTATTGGGAAAGATGGATCCCGCTGTCCGTCCTATCCCTCGGTAAAAGGATCTTTAACCTGTGAAACAGGGGGAGATTATAGGCGTTTGTATAGATTGTCATATACCGCATCAAATTCTCCGATTACGCATAATATTGCTACACTTTACGGTACTAAAGAGTAGAAATAATAGATGGCATTGATTTTTAATTATCAAATACAGATTATGAAAGAATTGAGTTTTCGTTTCAGGTTTAGAGGGAGTCCGAAATCGATAGAATGGATACGGGTGATAAAACTATTCGTTTTGTTTGTCATGTTGTCTTCGGAGTCACTTTTTGCTACCGTGAAGGCACAGCAGGTGAGATTGAATTTAGAGATAGAAAACAAGTCTTTGGTTGAGGTCATGGATTTGTTGAAAGAGAAAGCCGGGGTACAATTCGTGTATTCGGGTGCGGATGTGAAAAGTGTGAACAATATCTCGGTATCGATAAAAGATAAAAATGTGGTTGAGATATTGGATATCGTGTTGAAAGGAACCAATCTTACGTATGTGCAGGAAGGAAATTTGATTATCTTGCGCCATGCGACTCTAGTGCAGGCGAAAGACGAGAAGCCAAGAGTCGTGACGGGTACTGTGACAGGAATGGTGAAAACCGATACCCTTGCGGGTGTGACTGTGCAAATCAAGGGTACTACAGTGGGAACGGTTACCGACATCAAAGGACGTTACAAATTGACTCTACCTGTTAGTAATGATGTGGAATTGATTTTTTCGTTTATCGGGAAAAAAGCTAAAACGGTAAAATACACTGGACAAACCGAATTGAACGTGATTTTGGAAGACGATGCTGAAGCTTTGGATGAGGTGGTTGCTTTGGGATACTTGAACACGGATAAAAAGAAATTGACCAGTGCGGTAACCACCTTGAAAGCGGAGGACATCATGATGCCGGGGGTATCTTCTATTGACAAGATGTTGGAAGGACACGTACCGGGATTGATCTTCATGCAGAACTCCGGGCAGGTAGGGGCCACACCTCGTTTACGTATCCGGGGAACTTCCACCGTGTTGGGAAGTCAAGAACCTTTGTGGGTATTGGACGGTGTTGTATTGACTGATCCGGTGAATGTCGACCCAACTGACATCAACGATTTGGACTTCGTGAACTTGTTGGGAAACGCTATTTCCGGTTTGAATCCCTATGATATCGAGGACATCAACATATTGAAGGATGCCTCTGCCACTGCTTTGTATGGAACGAAAGCTGCCAATGGGGTAATTGTCATCACCACGAAAAAAGGGAAAGTGGGTCCCTTGCGCTTGAATTACCACGTGGACGGGAGTTTTGCCCGCCGCCCGCGTTATTCGGATCGGGCGATTTACTTGATGAATTCTCGAGAACGTGTCGATTACTCCCGCGAGGCAATAGAGAAAGGAATGAAATATAATAGTACTGAAGATGGATGGACTGGTTACGAGGCTTTGGTCGAGCAATACAAAAAAGGCTTGATTAGTTTCGATAAGTTCCAAGAAGAGGTTACCCGGTTTGAAACTATGAACACCGATTGGTTGGGTGAGATCACGAGAAACTCGTTCTCACACAATCACACACTCTCCTTCTCCGGGGGATCCGAGAATTTCAGGTATCATGCCTCCCTTGGTTATGGGCGGGAAAATGGTGTATTGGTCAAAGAGTCGGCTGATCGCTACAATTCGGTATTAAACTTGAATTTTACGCAAAATAAATTCAGTGCCCAATTTAAGTTGTCAGCTAATGTGCGCGAGCAAGACCATACTCCCGCAGATGTAGGTTTGATGGATTATGCTTATGGAACCAGTCGTGCAGTACCCTTGTACGATAAAGACGGGACGTTGCATTATCATCAGGTACAAAAAAACCAAAGACCTGTTTATTTTAACGTGTTGAATGAACGAGATAACTCTTATAATAAGGTGAAAGGCCACACGGTAAGTTTTATGACTAATTTGTCTTATGAGATTATCCCTCGTTTGAAAGCGCAGGCAACTCTCTCGTATTCACTGTCCGATACGGATAATGAAACCTATCACGCTGAAAATACTGCGTATGCGTACGGTTATTCTTACTTTCAGAAAGATCCGCGGTACAATGATTTCGTATCTAATAGACAAGCAACATTGCCTTTCGGGGGAGAATTACAGAAGGATAACACGAAAAACAATAGTTATACCCTGCGTGGGCAAGTTAATTACTACCATTATTTGGATGAGTACGAGCAGCATATGCTGTCTGTAGACGTGGGGGGAGAGTTGAGTTCTTCCAAATATACAGGATTTGCTAAAACTATCCGTTGTTATTTGCCGGATCGCGGTATGACGGTAAATAAGGTGGATGAAGAAGTGTACTTTAAGTATGCAGAGTGGTTAGCCTCTGATCCCAATGCTTTGGGTAAATTGAAAGATAGAACCTCCAACAAAGTCGGGTTGTATGGGTCATTGACTTATAGTTTCCGTAATGCTTATATTTTCAACGTGAATGCCCGTTTGGATTTCTCTAATGAATTCGGTAATCTGACAAATGACAAGATTCTCCCGGTCTGGTCGTTGTCCGGACGCTGGAATTTGAAAGAGAATGTGCTTGCTAATGTGAATTGGATTAACAACGTGGCGTTGCGTGCTTCTTTTGGTTACCAGGGAAATATCACCAACGAGGCTACTCCGGAATTGATTATTCAAAAGGGTGAGGTAAATCAGGTATTCAACGAATATCAATCCACGATTAAGACTTTCCCGAATCCGGATTTGGGATGGGAGAAGACGGCTTCGTTCAACACGAGTGTCGATTTCTCTTTGTTTAACAACTCGTTGAAAGGTATGGTTTCCTACTTCTACAAGAAAACCAAAAATGCCTACTTGACCAAAAAGGTGTCTCGCGTAAATGGGGTTGCTTCTTACAAGGTGAACGAAGGTACAGTGGAGAACTCCGGATTCGAGTTTAGTTTCAATATTGTTCCGATGAATCGCATGCTTTCCGATATCAGCTCCAGCGGTGAGCGGAAAGGATTCCGTTGGAGTATCGACCCGCAATTGGGGCAGGTGGTGAATAAGTTGATCAATAAATTGGGACGAGGTAGCGATTTCGATCCTTTGCATGACGATTTCAACTATCAAGACTATTTGAATGGAAACGCTTACGTGAATGGGCGTCCATTGAATTCTTTCTTTTCTTACGAATTCACTGGATTGGATCCGGCAGATGGGCGTCCCACTTTTGCCCGAGTGGAAGAGGATCTTTGGGATCAATATATTGATATGCCAAAGAGTAAGGTGTTTACTACCATCATGCAATACTCCGGGTGCCGGGTGCCTTACTTGCAGGGAGGGATTTCTAACACGTTTGAGTATAACAACTTTATCTTGAGTTTTAACCTTGCTTACAGCATCGGTTCCAAGGTGCGTTTGTTAAAATTGTATGATAATGTTAGTGGTTCCAGCGTTCCACAACCGATCAAAAATATGCGCAAGGAATTTGTGCATCGTTGGAAACGTCCCGGGGATGAAAAAAACACCAATATTCCGGGAATGTTGAAGGCTGAAGATTTTTCGGCTTCTATAAATAGCCCTTGGTGGAAAAACGAACCGTTTAAGTTTGCCGATCACATTTGGCAGATGTACGATTTCTCGAATATTCGAGTAGTGAGTGGTAATTATCTGAAATTACAATCCATGAGTTTGCGATACGTGATGCCGCAAAAGATCTGCAAGCACTTGCACGTGAAGAATATGTATGTGTCCTTGTCGGGATCGAATCTATTTACTTGGAGTGCGAAGGAGTTGCGCGGACAGGATCCGACCTCGCAGTCTGGGTCTGCTGATCGCATTAACTTGTCCGTGCGTCCCACTTATTCTTTTAGTATAGATGTATCATTCTAAAAATTGTAAACTTATGAAAAAAAGATATATATTTCTGATTTGCTTGTTAGGTTGCCTGTGGGGGGCTTGTGGCGATTTTCTGACAGAAGAGTCCCACGAGTTGATGTATGCCCGCGATTGTAAGGATATGGAAGAGTTGTTGATCGGTAACGGGTACATGAAAGCGGATTTGGTATTCAATGCTGCTGGTTTTGATATGAAACTACCTAAATCCTATTATTCTTGGTTGCACGTGATGGACGATGATGTGCAGGCGGCTATCGCCGGTCAGGAGTTGATCAAGGGTGTTTTTACCAATAAAATGCGTGCCTTTTACTGTTGGGAAGCTTCTCCGTTTAATATCAAGGGAGATGCTTTCGAGGATAAAAACTGGGCTACACTGTATGAACACATTGCGGTGTTGAACGTGATCCTGAATAAGGTGGAGGAGTTCACACACGATAAGGAAGAGGACCGTAACAGCGTGCGGGGGCAATGCCATTTTCTCCGGGCGGCGTACTATTACTTGTTGGTGAATCTCTATGCCAAGCCTTATGACCCGGTGACGGCATCTAGTGATTTGGGTGTTCCCCTGAAATTATCTCCCATTGTGGAGGACAAGAATTTCACCCGCACCCCAGTGGATTCCGTTTACAATCAAATCGTGCATGATTTGCAAATGGCAGTCGATTACTTGGAAGGAATCGAGATGCCTTCTGTCAATCGGGCGAACCAAGATGCGGCACGCCTCTTGTTGAGTCGCGTGTATTGCTATATGGGTAAATGGGATTTGGTTCCGGAGCTTTGCCGGGAAATCTTGAAAGGGAAGTATTCCTTGATGAACATGAAAAGTTCGGGGCAAGCAACATGGTTGTATAACGGTTGTCCTGAGATTATTTTTACCCAGGGACAAAGTTTTGGAGCGGGGGTATTCTATCAAGAAAATCACGCTGATATGGTGGATGCCATTGCGATTTCTCCGGATCTGTTGGAAGTGTTCTCGGAAGAGGATGGCGATGTGCGTAAAAATTTGGTGTGTAGAGAGCATAAGTATGGTGGATTTTTGTTGCCGGCAAAGTTAACGGGGAAGGATACTGCAACCTTGAATTCTATGAAAACCTACATCTCGGATTGTTTCTTGTTGCGTTTACCTGAAGTACATTTGAACCTGGCGGAGG
Source organism: Butyricimonas hominis (assembly GCF_014287455.1). Taxonomy (NCBI): domain Bacteria; kingdom Pseudomonadati; phylum Bacteroidota; class Bacteroidia; order Bacteroidales; family Odoribacteraceae; genus Butyricimonas; species Butyricimonas hominis. Next base: position 160,640 of record NZ_JACOOH010000004.1, on the reverse strand, counting down.
CATTGGCGATGATCGATCAGGATGGTGAGGCAAGAGTAGTGTTAGCGGATTTGATGAAAACCCGGATTCCCAATTTGAGAACCTTGACGGAGTCCGGCGAGGCTTTAGTGAAATTGATCCGTAAGGAGAGAAGACGGGAGTTATGCTTCGAGTGCCAACGTTGGTTTGACTTGCGTCGTTATGCGGTCAGTCCCAAGTATCCGGAAGCACTCTCTATCCGTCACGGCATGTTTGAGCATAATGCAGGTGATGCAGAGGATAAGGGGACCTATATTGGATATTACGAGTTACCTGCTTATCCGGATGGAGCTTGGGTGATGCCGATCCCCACGTATGAGATCGAGCAGACCGAAGGTGCTATTATACAAAATGAACGAGTAAATTGTATTTTTAAAGAAGAATAAGATGATGAAAAATATATTATTAAGCCTTTTCTTGGCTTGTGGCCTAATTATGGCTTGTTCCGATGACGAAACACCAAGTCCCTCCTATGAGGAGCGGGATTGGTGGGTACTTACCTACGATCCGAATGCTGATGAATTGGATCAATTGATTTATAAGATATACGATGAAACTGGTTTACGGTTTTTCTATAACGATACCATAGGTACGGAAACTCGCTATACTTATGGAGAGCCTTATACTCATTATCAAACCTATATGATGGGGTACGATTTCAAACGTTCGGGAAAAACAACTTCTGCCAATTATCGTTTGTCTTACGACCGGGGAATAATCAAGGATTTTATCGATTATTATTTCTTGGTCGTCGATCCGGTATTGAATACATCGTCTTTTTTCTATAAACATTTTTTTATTGTAGATACAGTATTTAATAGTACGGGGAACTCTACTGTATTGCCTTATTGGAACGATGTAGCCAATGCTACTGTTGTGGTGAGTATGACCGATGTAACCAAGAAGCATTTCAACACGTTGACGGAGGATGAAAGAAAGGGGTTGATGATTAACGTGTTGTTGAAGCAGGTGTACGATTTGTTCGGTGGGGATGGTGCTGGAAACAATGAAGAGTTGCAAGGTTTCTTCGATATAACTAACAACTCGGCGGAATGGCCGACGACATTGACCGGTGCTCCTTACGCTAAAGGTTTTAAATTGACAACTTCTACCCCCGATCGTTTCCCCGATGGAAAACTGATTACAGAATACGATAATCTTCCGTATAGATTTGGCGTCTTGTCAGTTCGAAGTGTTACTTCAACATATTATAATTTTATATTTAAGCAGGTTGATTTTATGGATTATTTGACTCTGGTTTTGACTCATACAGATGCTGAAATTAGGGAAATGTATGGACATCAGGAACTGATAATGCAGAAATACGAGTACTTGAAAGCTGTATTGGAAAAAAATGGTTTAGGAAAGTTTTTAGGTTATGAAAAGAAATTGGGTGAAGTAGAAGATTAATCGTGAACAGATAAACAATAAAAAATCCGGATTCTTAAACCCGGATTTTTTATTTATTGAGAAAAGGTTTTATTTAATTAATCCCTTGTCAAATTTCTCTTTCACTTTTACCAACATATCATTGGTCATGCTGGTAAGGTCGTATTTCGGTGCCCAGCCCCATTCCTCACGGGCGCAAGTGTCGTCCATGCTGTTTGGCCAACTGTTGGCGATAGCTTGTTTTACCGGGTCGATTTGATAATCCATTTTGAAGTCCGGGATATGTTTGCGGATTTCTGCCGCAATTTGTTCCGGCTCGAAACTCATGGACGCGATGTTGAAGCTGTTCCGGTGTTTCAGTTTGCTGGGGTCGGCTTCCATCAAAGTAACCACGGCGTTCAAGGCGTCCGGCATGTACATCATGTCCATGTAGGTGCCTTCCTGCACGTTGCAAGTGAATGAACCTTTCCGGATGGCGTCATAGTAGATTTCCACGGCGTAGTCCGTGGTTCCCCCGCCGGGAAGAGTCACGTATGAAATCAATCCCGGGAAGCGTACGCTACGCGTGTCTACCCCGAAACGGTGGAAATAATAGTCGCTTAGAAGTTCCCCGGTTACCTTACAAACACCGTAAATCGTGGTGTTTGAACGTTGCAGGGTGTCCTGCGGGGTTTTGTCTTTCGGGGTGTCGTTACCGAAAGCACCGATAGAACTCGGCGTGAACACGGCGCAATTGTTGTCCTTCGCGATATACAGGGAGTTGGTCAACGCCCCGATGTTAATATCCCATGCCAGTTTCGGGTTTTTCTCTCCCGTGGCAGACAATAAGGCAACCAGGTTGAAGATGGTATCAATATTGTATTTTTTCACGATGGCACTGAATCCCTCTCCGTCAAGAGCGTTCAATTCCTCGAAAGGACCCGCTTCTGCCAATGCTTTACATTTTTCAGCACTGATATCGGCTGCCACTACATTGTTATCTCCATAGATAGATCTCAGATAAGGAACCAGTTCGGAACCGATTTGTCCCCCTGCACCAACGATTAATATTTTCTTCATCTCGATAGTTTTTTATGACGAACGATGTTATTTTTCTATATTAGATTGTAGCGCGAAAATAATTAATTTAAAACGTTAGAGAGTAACAAACGGGAATTTTTTTTGCCTTTTAACTGAAAATTTGTTCGTTTGAACGCCCTTCTGCTTCATAATATTCATCTATCTGTAAGTTAGGGGCTTTGTAGGCGGCAACGGCGAGTTGGTCGCAGCGTTCGTTTTCAGGTATATTGGCGTGTCCTTTTATCCAGACGAACTTCACGTTGTGTTTGCGATAGAGTACTAAAAATTGTTGCCACAGGTCGGGATTCTTTTTATCCTTGAATCTTTTTTTCTCCCACCCGAACACCCAACCTTTTTCGACGGCGTCGACGACGTATTTCGAATCAGAGTATATCGTGACGTTGCTTCCCGGGAAGCGCAGGGCATTCAGCCCGATGATAACGGCAAGCAATTCCATGCGGTTGTTCGTCGTGAGCCGGAAGCCTTCCGACAATTCTTTCCGGTGCGGTCCCGCCATAAGCACGACCCCGTATCCCCCGGGACCGGGATTCCCGCTGGCTGCACCGTCTGTGTATATCGTGATATCTTGTGGCATATGTAATATTTGAGGACGTAAAAGTAAAAATTTAGTTTGATATTATCCCGACCTTTTCCGGTAATTTGCTAACTTCGCAAAAAACATTGAATGACAGGTATTCCTACACATAAAATGGTTTGGCAATCCGATTTCGGGATATTCGCGAAGGAACTTTCTCCTTTTTCAGCGAAACGACCTATTGATTATACTCATCGGGACGAGTATTACATATTTGGTATGGTAGAGAGCGGGACGTGTCGTGTCGGTATTGATTTCAATGATTGTTGTTTGTCGGCAGGCGATGTGATTTGTATCCAGCCGAACCAAGTCCACCATGTTGTCGATGCAGGTGACGTGAAGGCATTTCTTTTATTCATGGACGGGGTGTTTATAGATATTCCGACGAAACAAGTCCTCGCTGAATACGCGCTATCGCCGCTATCATTCAAAGTGAATGACATGCAGCGTGTCGAGTTGACTCAACTCTTTTCTATGATTTTCCGCCGAATCGATGAGCGGGAGTGTGATGAATCGAAAGCTACTCTGCAAAATTTGTCATGCGCGGTCGTTGGAATAATAACGGATGCCATTCGGAAAATTGTCAAGCAACAATCTAAAAAAAGAAGACGTGTCGAAATTGCGTTGGCTTTTAAAGAATTGCTTTCAAAAGAAAGGGTGATAAACAGGGGTGTATCTCGTTACGCGGAATTGTTGTGCGTATCCCCGGTGTATCTGAATGAAGTGATTAAGGACATTACAGGCGTGAGTGTAAGCAAATATATTCAAAACGAACTCCTATTGAGGGCTAAACGGATGTTGATATATACATCTATGAATATAAGGGAGATAGCTGTTTGTCTGGGAGTGGACGATTATGCTTATTTTACCAGATTATTTACAAAAGTCGTGGGCGTGAATCCTACTTCCTACCGGAAGAAATACCTCGAATAGTACAATTTTAACCTTGTATATTCTATTTTTCTGTTTGTCAATTCATTGTAGTTTTGGAGCAAAAAAGATGAATAGAAGTAAATTTATTTACTTGACGGATTTGATATTGGTTTTCGTGTTCGTCCTGTCGTTCTATACGGGTGTAGAGTTGCATATCGCGGGGCATGGCATCAACCATGCAACGTGGCATAACTGGGCAGTATTTCATACGATTGTCAGCTTGTTGTTTATGGCGTTTGGAATTATTCATATCAGGAGCCATTGGGGGTGGTATGGAGGGTTGAAAAGGAAAGGCTGTAAAGGCAAAGGAAAAGTAGTTTTGTTGTTGTCAATTGTTTTCGTGTTGGTTGTCGTGTCCGGGTTAGTGGTACTGTTTTTCGTGAATGGCGCTAATTCCTCGATAGGATTGTTGCATTACAAAACCGGTATTGTTGTGGGGGCATTGGGAGTTCTTCACGTGTTGGAGCGAAAGCGGATGCTGTATAAAGGTGTTTTGACTTGTGTATTCGGTAAAAAGAAAGAATGAGAATAGTTATTTTATCGGTCTTGAATTTGGTACACCATGACATATTCCTTCTGCCCGGTAGCCTCGTCTTCCTGTTCTCGTGTAATTTTGAAGCCTTGGTGTTTATAGAACGTGACGGCTCGTGTGTTTTCCCGGTAAACGTTTAGCTCCAGTTCGGGTTTTAGTGTTTTCGCGTAAGTCATCAATGCTTGCCCGATTCCTTTACCTTGTCGGGCGGGAGCCACGAATAGGGCGGCGAGGTAATTTCCCGATAGGGAAATAAATCCGGTGATTTCTCCGGTTGTATCATCCGTGTGAACGAAAGTTTCGCTTCGGGGTATATATGTTTCGCGCATGCTTGCCGTGTTGTTTTCCCAGTAGGAACGGGGAATGAAATAGTGGGCGATGGCAGATGCTTCCAGCCATATCCGGATAACGGCATCTTCATCTCGTGGTTGGAACTTTCTAATCATGGACTTTCGTGTGTTATGCGGGAACAAATGTATATAAAATAATTTGTAATCGTTGATTATCCTTTAAGCATGGGTTTTACTATGGCATTGCACGGGTTTTGGGTGACTTTTGGGCGAGGTTTAGGCGGCATCGCCTACTCTTCGCCCGTACTTCACCTACACTTCGCCCACGTTTTAGTAAAGAATATGCTTTTTTAACACACGCGGGAGGAATGTTGTTCCCGGCATTAGAAATGCGGGAAATAGGCGAGCTTTACGCTTTATCATAGGCTATCCCCTTGAAATGTTTAGTATAACTCTTTATCATTTCATGATGTTTTTATGCGTATGAGAGCATATTTTCGAAAAAAAGTCCTTTCTTTGCATAGTGGTTAATCGGGAGGGGGTGATTTCATGTGCCTTATTATCATGAAAAGTTGATGTTCACGAAAGTGCGCTTGTTTAAATGTATTTACGATGATGAATAAGATTGTAAAAGATAAGTCGATTGATATCGTGACTCTTGAGCGTTTGTTTGAAGAGGTATGTTTCACGGGGGAGGAAGCGGAAGTTCTTGAGAAGTACACTTGTGATTATGATTTTACCTCTGTCGAGAAACAGGGGCCGGAGTGGATTTTTTCTTTGTTGAATGTCATTCGGTCGGAACTGGCGGGAGAGGAAATCGTGATAGAGGATTATCGTTACCTGAACGGCGTGTTTATTCGTGTTCTGGAATGGTTGATCGAGGGGTCGACTTATTTAAAATGTTACGAGGGCGTCAAGTTGAATGACCAGCGGATGCTGGTGGAACGTTACTTGGATGAGGCTCTCGCGTCGAGAGAGGCGATCCGGCTGATAGACACGGAGGGCGAGGGGGATTACGTGACGGATAAGTTGCGGAAGTTGACCTTGTCGGGCTATCTGTTTAAAAAGTCGTTGGTGTGGATTACCCTGTCAACAATCGTGCGTTTCAGTCCCCGCTTGCATCTTTTACCGGCAGAAGGTTTTGTGCTTTTGGTGTATCACACGTTGAACAAGAATTTCCCGCGGGTGACAGAATGCATGAACGAGCGGGTGGCATTGATGCGGGAACAAGATGATATTTTAAGTTTCGAGGGTAGGACGGAAGAACAGCTTCAAGATACGGTTTGGATTCTCGGCGCGAAATTGTTGTCGGGAGTTCCCGTGCAGGAAGAATTTGCCTGCCTGCGTTCCATGTTTTTCAGGTACCTGTATATTTTAGGGGAGAAAAAAGAGGAGTTGTTCCGGGAGAACGCTTTCAATTCCCTCTTGTTTAACCAGAAGAATCCGGTTTTTGCTTGGGAGGATTTGTTGAAATTCTCGTTTGACGACTTGAAAGCCGTGATAGAGGAGAAGTCGGTTGCGGCTTTGAGAAATTGTCAAGGACGGATGTTTGACGGGAAGGGACAGGTACTGGTAGACAACAAGGCAATCACTTTATCTGCACCGACTTCCATGAAATTCGACATGGTGGCGGAGATTAACGGGATGGCGTTGAAAGTCGGGAGTAACAAGAGAAAATTAGTCTTCGACGGGGAACTTGCTGAAGTGACAAAATCATGGAGAGGCGTGTTCGCCGATTTCTCGGATGAACTCAAGAAGAATGTTTTGAAGAAAAGACGTCCGCCCGTGGGCGTGAGCGTGACGATAAAGATAAAATTGATATATAACCAGAACCCGACGTTGGCGTTCGTGTCGGTCGTGGACGACCAGTACGAGGGGGACGGGGTGCTGCACGTGAGCCATATTACACGGGCAAAACTGGATACGATTGAAGATATTTTGCATCCCGGCGATTTGTTGCAGGCGACCGTGGTCGAGTCGAGCGAGGAGAAGCTTCAATTTTCGATTTGGGAGGAGTTGAATCGTTCGGCAGCCGTGCGTCTGGATGCCGGGGACGAGTGCAACGCTTTATTCCTGTACGAGAAAAACGAATTGTTGATTTGGCTTTCTGAAAACGGGTATATCGTTTACACGAGTGTCCCGGAAGGAATGGAGATAAAAGAGAATGATTGTTATTTATTGAGAATAACCGAGATACCGACCCGGGGACGGATAAGGGGAGAAATGGTACAGGCCTCGACCGAGTCTTTTGACCGGCATGATGCCGTGTCGAACCTCGTGTATGAATACTTGGGTGATTGTAAACGTTTTAGGGAAGGCGACGTGCAGGCGAATTTTAACATGGGCAAGATAGAACGGTCTGTGGATATTTCGCACGGGTACGTGAAGGAATTGATTCGTTTGTTACAGTTCTATTTGACACGGGAGGTTAGTCTGGGTAATCTTAATTTGCTTTATTTTATTCGGTTGCTCTCTCACGTGTTGGGTGATAATCGGCTGAAGACTTATTATGATTGCTTGATAAATTACTTGATCATAAGATACGAGTTCGTGGAAGAAGGGGATGTCAGGAAGATCGATTTGGATTTTTTGGAACGTGATTTCCAACGTTTCCCCGCTTTGGAGCGACAGTGGACAATTATCAAGATTCTTGCGGCATGTAAAGACGGTTCGTGCGCGGATGAGCTGGTGCGTTACTCTCGTTCGGGAGATGAAGATGTCGCGAATGTCGCGAAATATATACTGGAAAAGGAGTTGCCGGGGCATACGGTTGGGACTTCCCGCTTGATACATGATGAACTTCTGGCTTTGCTATCTTTCAAAAAGGAAGAACAGGAAGAATTGACGTTTGGCGAGCGGAATTTCGTGCGGGAGTTTATGGAGTCAATCGTGTATCCCGCGGGTTCGAGAGGTGCGGACGTGGAAGCGCAAATCGATATAATGATGTGCGCGATATGCGGTTTCTTGAATGAACAGGGCGGGGTGGTCTATATCGGGGTGAATGACGAGGGCGAACCTGTCGGTGTACACGGCGATCTGGAGTATTTGTATTGCGTACCGGACAAGTACGAATTATTCCTGCATAAGAGAATTATTGAGGCATTCGGTGCTAATATAGATAGCTTGACTTTGATTAGATACCGGGAGGTTGATGATTGTCTGGTTTTCGCTGTATCAGTCCCGCCTTATCATCAGGTGGTAAAGTATGATTCTATTGTTTGGGAAAGAAGAGGGGAGGAGCTGTTGGAAATGCAGGGGGAAGACGTGAAAGTTTTGGAAGAGAAGCGGAAAACGGTGGAACCGGGTATCATGGCAAGAGAACCGTTATTCCCGGGGGATAAAGGGTATAATAGTTTGTAGATTCATATTTCCGGCGGAGAAGCTGATAAACATACAGTTTCCCCGCCGGAAAGTTTCTTGATAGGTCTACTTTTTAGCTTTTTGCAGAACAATATCGATTTGTGTTTTCTGACCTACGGAGACCTCTTGTGTTTTCATTTCTTTTTTCGAGAAAACCAGTGTGTCTGCGTTTGTCACGAAAAGAACGTAAGTTCCTTTCGTGTTTGTGCGTGTGCCAACTTCTCTTCCTTTAATCATAATCGTAACATCGCTCAAAGGTTTTCCCGTGGTATCTGTTACTGTACCAGTGACTTTTTTCTGGATGTCAAGTGCATTTGTCGATAAATGATTACCGAGGATAATTCCACCTAAGATAAGGAGAATGAATACAATCTTTGTTCGCATAATAGAGGTTTTTAGATAATGCTTTTAATAATCTGTTCTTTCGTGTAATTTAGAGTAGTATTTGGTATTGTCTGCTGGTTTTGAAGTTGGGGGGATTTTTTTGAAATCTCTCCTTGTAAGATAACATTAATTACAGTTTGATTTTTTACTTGAACTTTTTGAGTTTGCATTCCAATGAATGAAAATTCGAGAACATTTTTTGAGGTGACATAGATAGTGTAATTCCCCTCGGCATCTGTAATAGCACCGGTGTTAGTACCTTTGATTTTAACTGTTGCTCCAGCTATTGGTTCACCTTGGGCGTTAGTGACTTTTCCTGTTACTTTAAATTGTTGATCTACAGCCATTGTAATAAGACTAATTCCTAATAGTAGGGTAAAGAGCATTGTAGCCTTTCTGATAAATGTTTTTGTTTTCATGTTTTAAAATTTTAGATTAGTATTAGAAATGCCGAGTTATTTGCGACTTGTTATTGGCCGATATATTTCCATTTCACGGCATCTGCATAGATGATTTGATCCGGATTAGTGGTTTTATCGCTTAATGTAATGGTGTTTGCTCCGGCAGGGAAATCGAATGTACCAATAGATACCCAACCCTCGTCCGCGGGTTCTATTCTTAAAGTGACCTTTTCCTCTCCGTTTTTTGTTGTTAGCGTGTAATATTGTTCCGAGTGTCCTTCAGCGGGAGCTTGGTTTTCGACGAGGTAAACGAAAACTTCGTATCGCCCTTCTTCGGGCAATTCTCCCGTCCACGCTACCGGGGCATTGCCTTTCCCGGCTTTTTTGAATACCATGCTTTTGATGATGTCGCCGTGGAAACCTTGTGTTCCGGCACAGTATGTCCATTCTGTCGGGGCGGCCTCGTTGATGATAAAAAGCATGTGTTGGAAAATGTATGTTTTCTCTTTCTTCGGGGAAAGTAACGTACCTAGTTTTTTCTTCCGGGAGGTAACGCCTATCCTGAAACCGTTGTCTTCGTTATCGACGATAATTTCATCCGAGGGAGGAAAGAATTGTTGATTATCGATGGCAAATTTGCCGCGTGAGGTGTCTTGGGTGATGCTTGCGTCTTCATGAATTTTATACGAGATGCCGTTGGGTATATTCCATGATAGATTCAGGTTAATTTCAAAGTTCGGGATACGTTCTATTTCCCTTGTTTCTTTAATTTCCCAGCTTGTTCCCGCGGGAATGCGGTAAGCTTGTTTGTTCTTTCCGGTTTCTGTTGTTGTTGATATAATACCTTCTGTTTCACTATTGTTGTATATTTTGAAGGATAGTTGGTACAATTCACTTTCATCCGATTCTATTTTTTGTGCTTTTATATCTTTCACGATATAGCTCGGGATTGACTGCGCATTATACCATAGAGGAATGAAATCGTTAAGATGGATATTGTAATGATCGGCTATTTCCATGCATAAAGAATCGAAGGATAATTCTTGGAAATGATGTTTGTTCCGGTAAACATTTATGAAACGTTGAATTTCTTCCGGTGGTATTTGCAAGTTAATGTGGTTTATGAATTCGAATGTTTTAAGTTGGAGTATACTTTCTAGGGTTGAAAAGTGAAGCGTGTCGTCATTCAGTGCTTCTCTCAGGCTATGTGATGAAAGATAACGGTTTGCCTTGAGTGATTCGTTATTTCCCATGAAGTGGATGAGTTGGCGTTGTTTTTGTGTTTCAAAAACATATAGAATTTTATCCATGACAGGATAATCTTTTGAATAGAAGTAGCTGGAATGATTAAAGAATAGAGATGTTAGGTCGTGATAATTGTTTATCATTTCCGGTGTTTTGCTAGCTCTCCCGAGAGAGGGTACGAAAATATTCCGGGAGTCGCGTATTGTTGATGGTTGGAATAATTTACGAATAATAAAATCGAGGTAGAGTTCTTCTCGTGTTTTATTGTAGGGGAGTCCCATGTTGATTCTATTTTGTATACTTTCTTCAATTTGATTCCGGAAGTGACGAGAGAATGTAGTGTATGACGTGATCCATTTTTCCGGAAACAGTACGATTTCCGGTTGAATGAACTCGCTCCCGTTACTCCATTTCCGGGAGAAGGTGGTGAACGACACGGGTGTTTCGGTCAACGTGAATTTCGTGAACGGGTATTGTTTTCGGATGCGTCCTTCCATGTTTTCTTTATTTTCCCGTAAAGTAGCTTCCAGTTTTTCTCTTGTTAGGTTTTTGAGTAGTTTTTCTAGGTGGTTATGACCTTTGAACGTGTATAGTTCCATGGTCACGGAATCTACTTCAATGCTCTTTTTCTCGTAGTCCCCGATGCATAGCGTGAGTCCGGTCAGGTTATACTTGTTATTGAATAATATGGTGTCCTGTTTATGTTCCGGTATTCCTTGGGATATGACGGTTTTATTTTTTCCAGTGATAACTTTCAGGGAAAAACGGGTGAAGTCTTTTATCACGGCATAGGGAGTGCGTAAATTCACGGGAGGGATAGTCGCGGGATACCATAGACATTCCGGTGTCAGCAGGGTATAATCGTCCCCCACGTATGCGTAGCGTTTGCCGAAGTGTAGGGGGGAGTTCTGGTATTGGTCGTTCCAGTATTCCCGTGTATTTACATCCGGGTAACATACACGTTCATCGATTTTCCCTTGATAATTTATTCGTAGTGATAGCGAATCCCCGGGTAATAGCGGATGGGACAGGGTAATTACTTGATTTTCCCTGCTGAATTTGACTTCTTTCCCATTATCGAGGGATAGCCGCGTGAGTTTCAGCGTTGGATTTAGGTACAGTAAGATTTCGGGGATTGGGTTCTTTGTGGTATTCGTGATTAGCAATTGGCTGTAGCAAAAAAGTTGATCGGCATTTTGACGCACGCTAAGTTCGTGTCGGGTAATGTGTGTCGGGGGATAATCGTTGTATTTTAATGCCGTTTCCCGATATCGATTCCGGGTGACCTCATCCGTTCGGAAATGGTTGTAATAATTTAGACCGGGGAGAATACTCGCGAATAGTATTCCTGTCGCGATGACACGAATATGCGGATTTACACGGGGATTGTTTGGAAGTCGTTTTTCCAGTCCGATAGAATAAATGATGCAAGCTATTCCTAAAAGCAGGAAACATGTTCGTTGCGTCAAATAATTCGATAGGGCGACGTGTCCGGTGATATCCGAGAACACGTTGGGTAAACAGGTTGCCCGAAAATCAAAGAGCCCGTGTTGTAGAGTCGGTATATAATACAAGGACACGAGCATAAATATAAATAAGAACAACATGGATATTCCCCCGTTTCTGACTAGAGCGGTTGTCAATATAGACAGTCCGGTCAAGAATAAGAGGGTGGGGAATGACAACGTGAACCAATAAAAGATGTACGGGAAAAGTTGAAAAGGGGAATCACTGTCGAAAATGTGTATTCCCACGGCAGATACAATAGATATTGCATTCAGTATAAGTAAAGTGGTAATAATTCCCATGCTTTTCCCGATGATATATTCCGTGTTGCTTGCATTTTTAGTTTGTATTGCGACTAGCGTGTCCGCGTGTTTTTCTCGTCTTCTCCATTCACTGACGGCTAAAATGATTAAGACTGATTGGAGTATGGTGAACAGATACGTGTTCACGAAAGGCACGGATGACGGCAGGGCAATCATAAACCAATAACTGGCTTGTTCTTTGCTTTGTAGAGAGTGTTGAAGAAGAAAAATTGTGATTAATCCCAGCAAGGCTATTCCTTGGAATACCGTGTTTCTCCGGATAAATTTTCTCTCATAACGAGTGATAGTTCTAATGTTTTGAAGGTTCATGGCAGTCGTTTTATATAAATAAAGACACCGCTGAAACCTTCGCGGGATGAATGAAGTGGGATATATTTTATTCTATTTCGTATTTTCCTGAATTGAAATATTCCCGGAGTTTACGGATTGCGGAGTATTTCAGGGTTTTTATCGTGTTTATCGAGATACCCATGATTTGTGCGATTTCTCTGTTTTCATAACCGGATAGAACGAGACGCATAATTCGGGCGCTTTGAAGTGGTAACGTGTTGATAGCGTTGATTAAGGCTTGGTTTGTATCTTCCGCGATCAGTAGGTTTAGAACTTTCGGATCTTCAGATTCTTCCATTTCCAATTTATTGTATCTCTCGTTTTCTCGTCGTTGTCCTCGTAGATAGTTTAAAGATTCGTTCTTTACCATCGTATAGAGAAAATTGTCTATTAGGTTGATCTCTTGTAGATTATGCTGGTCTTCCCAAAACTTGATAATCACCTCTTGTGCTATGTCTTGAGCCACATCCGGAGAACCGACAAAACGAACTGCAACAGCGCATAAAGGGGCATAGTGCTCTTTGATAAAAGTTTCTAATTCAAGGTTTTTCTTCATATCAATAATCGTTCGTTTAAAACGATTCGAGAATGCCCGGATACAGCCGATATTTGGCTGTTGTAATAGGTTAATAATGAATGTTGTAAAAATAACCGAAAATAAATCTTGTGATGATTTGGTAATATAAAAAAACGAAGGTTAAATAATATCGAGTGCAAGTATAAAAATAATTTTTGATTTTTTCCTGTTTTCATTCATCCCGTGACTCTTTTTGTGGTGTCTATATAGAAACGAAAGAAAGATGATGACATATAGTAGAGCGGAAATACTGGCACAAATTATTATCCGAGTGAAGTTGGGAACGGCCTCCGCGGAAGAAAGAGAGGTATTGGGAAGTTGGCTGGACGAGAGTGAGGATAATCGCCAATTGTACAAGAATATTATTCGTTGGAAATGTATTCGGGAGAGGTTGAGATTGGAAGATGAAATTAACCAGACGACGGACTTCAAGCGGGTACACCGGGTCGTTTCAAGACGTTTGGTTCATAAGGATTTCGGACAGAAGCAGTGGCGGCGGATCGGTTGGGTTGCCGGGATTGCGGCAGTATGTTTATTCGGGGTGTTCTTGACGTGGAACTCCAAACGGCAGCCCGATACGCTTGTTGGCGTGAATGAACGGCAGGATATCAGGAAAATACCCATGCAGCCCACGAGAGAAAAAGTGATGCTGGTACTTGAAGACGGGCGTCAGTTCGGGTTGGTTAGTCATGCGTCGGATAGTATAAAATTGTCACAAGTGACCCTTGTCGGCGAAGGAAATGGTTTATCATATAGATTGCACGCGGATTCCGTTCCCCGGCAGGAATCCCGACATAGAATTTATACCACGGTCGGGGGTGATTATGCATTGGTATTGAGTGATGGAACACGGGTTTGGTTGAATGCGGAAACAGAGTTGGAATATCCCGTGCAGTTTATCGGTAAAGAAAGGGTGGTCAGACTGAAAGGAGAGGCTTATTTTGAGGTGGAACACGATGCAGAGCGGCCATTTATAGTGGAAACGGGAGATATGCGGACGCGGGTACTTGGTACTTCGTTTAATATCAGCGCTTACGCGAACGAGGACGCCGTGTACACTACGCTATTATCGGGAAAAGTGGAAGTAGGTTTGGCGGATAACGCGGAGCATGGGATTGTTCCTGTTTTGTTGAAACCCGGAATGCAATCCCAGTGGGAAAGAGGAACGGACGATTTCGTGGTGCGTGAGGTCGATCCGGCTAATTACGTGGCATGGAGGTACGGGGTATTCGTGTTTAATGAAGACGATCTGGATGTTGTTACCCGTATGCTTTCCCGGTGGTACGAGGTGCGTTTTATCACGGACGGCATACGCGTGGGACATCATACATTTAGCGGAAAAATGAGTAAAGACGAGAAACTTGAATCAATCTTGAAGATGTTGACTATGGCAGGAGGACCTGAGTTTAAAATTGAAGGAAATATTGTACGTGTTATAGAGAAACGATAATAAAACCGGAAATGCGTTGCAGGCATTCCCGGTTAATTAACCTTGTTGACAGCAAGGTACTTGTTTAATTAAAACAGAACAAAACTATGAAAAAAAACTACAAGACAAAAGTGTTTTGTAGACTTTCGGTGATGCGGGTGGCGTTTTGCGGCATTTTACTGCTAGCATTAAACGCTTTTTGGATAAGCTCATCGGTCTACGGGCAACAGAATGTTAAAAGAATTTCTTTAAAACAGGAGCAGGTAAGTGTGCTTGACGCTTTGAGGGAGATCAATCGACTGAGCGACAATATGGTCGTGTTTAAGAAAGAAGAGGTAGAGAAAGAAACGAAACGAGTGACGATTGACTTGAAGGACGTGACTGTCTTGGATGCAGTGAAAGCTTGCGTGGAGAGTACTAACCTGACTTGCGTGGAATACGCGGGCAGGGTGGTGGTAACTCCGAAAAAAGAAGCACTCTCGTTGACTATCACGGGAGTTGTGCGTGACGACAAGGGGGAACCTTTACCGGGGGCAACGATTGTTTTGAAAACCGATTCCTTGCAGATTGGTACGAGTGCCGACGTGCAGGGTGCGTATCGTTTGACTGTCCCGACGAGTGCGACAACATTGGTATTCTCTTTCATGGGATACAAAACCAAGGAGGTAGCGATCAAAGGACAAACGACGATTAACGTGGTACTGGACGAAGACGTGATGAATGTCGAGGAAGTTATCGTGACGGGTATTTTTACCCGGAAAGCCGAGAGTTATTCGGGTTCCGCCGTAACTATCCGGGGTGAGGAATTGAAACGTGTCGGGAACCAGAATCTGTTCCAGAGTTTAAAGAATCTGGATCCCTCGTTATTGATTATGGATAATATCGCTCAAGGGTCGAACCCTAACGCGATGCCGAATATGCAATTGCGCGGCGCATCTACTTTTCCTACTGACGAAACTTCTTTGAAGAGTCGTTTTCAAGATGATCCGAACACCCCTTTGTTTATTTTGGACGGGTTTGAAACTACCACGGAGAAAATATTCGACATGGATATGAACCGGATCGAGAGCGTGACCATTTTGAAAGATGCGGCGGCAAAAGCGATTTATGGTTCAAAAGCGGCGAACGGGGTGGTCGTTATAGAAACGAAAAGGGCGCCTCAAGGACAAACGCTCGTATCCTACGTGGGAAGTCTTGATTTGGAGATGCCGGATCTTACCAGCTATGATTTGACGAATGCTTTGGAAAAGCTGGAAGTCGAGAGAAGAGAAGGGTATTACGAGAGTTTGGGGACGTTCGTGGACGATAAAGTTGATTACATGCAATTGTACAATGAGCGCTTGCGGAGAGCTAAGGAAGGACTGGACACGTATTGGTTATCCAAACCCTTGCGCACGAGCGTGGGGCAGAAACACTCCTTGCAGGTGGAAATCGGTACGGAAATGTTATCCGCTATAGGTTCTTTTTCTTACAACGACGTGAAAGGAGTTATGAAAGGCTCCGACAGAAGGGTTATCGGCGGTGATTTGAACTTATCCTATCGCGCGGGTAAAGTCCTGTTCCGGGATATTATGAGTGTGTCGAGTATGAAAAGTAATGATTCTCCTTACGGTGATTTTTCAACTTACGCGGCATTGAATCCTTATGTTTCGCCTTATGACGAGAGCGGGAATTTGGTGCAATATCTGGATGATTTTACTACTGGTAGTTCAACATTGGGAAATCCCTTGTTCGATGCGAAACTGGGTGTGAAGCAAACGGATACTTATCTGGATTTTACTAATAATTTTTACGTGGAAATACAACCGTACGAGGGGTGGAAACTCATGGCTCGCTTGGGAATGACTTCAAAAAGAACGGATAGTGAGGATTTTTATCCGTCCGATCATTCGAAATTTAAGGATTATTCCAGTGATGAGGATTCTCAATTGAGAAAAGGAAGCTACGAGATGAGTAACGGGAAATCGTGGACGATATCGGGCGATTTCTCCGTGCAATTCAGTAAAGCGATTAAGAAACACGATTTGTTCGCGACAGCACAATGGTCGGTAACGGAAACAAAATATTCGGAAGTTACCCATTACACGGAGGGGTTCCCGAATAAACGAATGAACAGTATCATATTTGCCCGACAATACGCGAAAGAATCAACCCCGACGGGGAGTAATTCGATACAACGGGAGTTAAGATACGTGGTTTTGGGCGGATACAGTTATGACAATCGTTTCCTCGCCGATTTGACCCTACAGGGAAGTGCGGCTTCTGTTTTCGGGACGGATAACAAGTGGGGAACATTTTGGAGTCTTGGTTTGGCATGGAATATTCACAACGAGAAGTTTATGGAGAATAGCAATATCCGGCAATTGAAATTGCGGGGATCTGTTGGAACTACCGGAAATCAGAATTTTGCCAGTAATTTGTCGATGTCTGTTTACAACTATTACATGAATAAATATTATCAAGGTTTCTCCGGAGCTTATTTGGCAAACATGGAGAATCCTGATTTAGGCTGGGAAGAAAAGGTGGATTACACTATCGGTTTGGATGCCAATGTCGGGAATCTACTTTTGAAATTCGATGCTTATATCGCTGATACGAAAAATATGGCGTTTAACCGTAGTTTGGTTACTTCCACCGGATTCTCTGTCGTGCGTGATAATTTGGGGAAGGTGAGAAACAAAGGTATTGAATTATCCGCTACTTATTCGGTGATCCGGAAAAAAGATGCTTTCCTGAATGTCTATTTCAAAATTGCCACGAATGATAATCGGGTTAAGAAAATTTCCGATGCCTTGAGATCTTATAACGAACAGATGAAACAGGCAGCTATTGACGAGAAACAGACTATGCCCGTGGCGATCTATCAGGACGGTAAGCCTCTGAATTCTATCTGGGCAGTGAAGTCCTTAGGAATTGATCCGAACACGGGGCAGGAAGTATTTCTCGATCTCGACGGGAATAAAACCTTCACGTGGAGTGCGGCAAACTTGGTGTACTGTGGTTCTTCCGATCCGAAATATAACGGTAACTTCGGTTTTAACGGGGAATACAAGGGATTGGGATTGAGTGCCGTATTTACTTATTACGGGGGTGGAAAAATGTATAACAACACGCTCGTGAGTCGGGTGGAGAATTGCTATATCGGAAATAATGTCGATCGTCGGGTTTTCTCCGATCGTTGGTATTATTCGGGACAGAATGCACAGTATATAAACGGGTACAAGAATGGCGGAACGCAAGCTACTTCTCGTTTCGTGCAGAAAGATAACGTGCTTACGATTTCTTCGTTGAGTTTATATTACGAGATACCGCAAGATATAGTGAAACGAATGTATTTACAGCGTTTGAAATTGGGTGTGTACATGAATGACGTGGCCACTTTTTCATCCATAAAAGTAGAAAGGGGAACCAGTTATCCGTTCGCCCGGACGCTTTCATTCAGTTTGCAAGGAACATTTTAAATAGGAAAGACATGAAAATAAAAATATGGTATATCGGAATCGTGACGTGCATGATGTTCATGACAACGGCATGTAACGATTGGTTGGAAACAACTTCGGAGACTCAGGTGGAGGCATCGGATTTGTTAAATTCCGAGGATGGGTTTAAAGATGCGATCATCGGTGTTTATATTAACATGGGAAGTGAAGATGCCTACGGTAAAAATTACACGTGGTTTGCCAACGATTTGGCCGGCTCCCCTTATAAAATACAAGGAACTCTGGCAGAGTACGAGGTTTGGCAGAAACACAGGTATTCCACGGTAAGAGGATACGCTACTTTCAAAAAGATGTGGGCGAGGAGTTATAACGTGATTGCCAACGTGAACGAGATATTGACTTATCTGGAAAAAAACGGTAGCAAACTGGATAGTCGGGTGTATAACTTGATGAAAGGTGAGATGTTGGGAATACGGGCTTTTGTTCATTTTGACCTGTTACGGATGTTCGGTTTGCCTGATTGGGTAGCTAATGCCGATAAATATACGGTTCCTTACGTGACTGCATTCACGAAGGAGCAAACTCCGCAACGTACTTACAAAGCGACAGCCGAACTGCTGTTCGAGGACATAAAAAATGCCTTGGCTTGTTTGGAAAAAGACCCGGCGCGTAAAGAGGTAAGCGAGAGTGATTATGAGGATATTAATTTGGACGGATTCTGGGATGACCGGGGAAAGCGCATGAATTATTACGCGGTGGAGGCTTTGGCTGCCCGTGTTTGTATGTGGGAAGGAAGTGACGAGAGGTTGGAAGAAGCTCTTGGGTACGCGCAAGATGTTATTGATCATAGTTTTGCCGAGTGGATTGATCTGGAGGCTTTTTTAGCAACATCTGTGAACGATTATCGTGATTGGACTTTCTCGACGGAACATTTATTCTCGTTGGAAGTCATGGGGTTGACAGATTTGACACAAGGGTATTTGCTAGTGACCAGTACGGATTATCAGGGGATTAAATTGAGCGAGGATGCCGTATTGGAGGTATTGTTCAAACTTTACGAGGGATCTGAAATATTGCCTTCGGCGAACGACGTGCGCTACAATACGTTGTTAGTTCCGGTTGACGGGGGGGCGGCTTACAATTGCCGTAAATTATACCAGTCGGATAATTATAACCGGAATTATCGGAATAGAATCCCGATGATGAAAATCTCGGAGATGTATTATATCGCCGCGGAGTACTATATCAATAAAGGGTTGAATGATAAAGCATTGTCCATGTTGGATATCGTGCGGGAACACCGCGGGGTTATCGAAACGTATGACCCGCTGACAGCGGATGCCCGTGAAGAATTGACCTTGGAATACATACGCGAATTTATGAGTGAGGGACAGACTTTCTATTATTGGAAACGAACGGGTATTGCTTGTCCCGTGACCGAGTTTGAAGTATCGCCGGAAGATTTGATTTACCTGTATCCGCAGGAAGAGGTATCCGAGGGTGGAAGACATCAGGATTTATAATTTAAAAAGAATAAAGATGAAAAGTCTGATAAAATATGGATTGGGATTTGTAGTGTGCCTCTTTTTCGCGAGTTGCAGCGACGAGAAGGTGGAGTTCTATAATGCTAAGGATTGTGCGTTGAATTTTTCAACAAAAGAAGTTCAATACTCTTACGCGAAGAATTTGGAGAAAAACGATGTGGTTGTCCAAGTGCCGATCACGGTCGTGGGACCAACGACGGATTTTGACAGGGAAGTTTCTTTTACAGTTTTGCGGGATAGTAGTCGCAACGTGGCGGAAGGGGATTACTCTATCGCCCCTTGTGTGGTGAAAGCCGGGGAATTGTCTTCGCGTCTTGATGTGACGATAAAATATAGCGAGGAACTGGCGGATACTTCTAAGTTGTTATCCTTGCAATTGGTGGAAAATGATTACTTCGGAGCCGGAATGAAAGGCAATGATATGGCTTCTGTCTTGTGGACGGACTTGCTGGTTCGCCCGCACCAAACGACGATATGGAGAACGTGGTGGTTCTGGTTCGGAAGAACGTATAGCCGGAATTTCCACGAGTTGCTGATTACCGTGTTTGGTGACGAGGTGGAGATTACCAGCTATTATGCCGTAACTTCCGTTATCGAGGAGCATCCGGAATTTGTCCGTGTTGCGACATTGCCATACTGGTATGCGGCAAATCGCAAGTTGCGCGATTACGTGGAGGCTTACGATAAGGCACATCCGGATGCGCCGTTGATGCATAGTGATGATGCGCAGTACTATTCTTCTTATGCTTTGGGAGTCGGACAGGGAGTTTCCCGTGCCGGTTATACCATAGCATCGACGTTGGACAGAAGGTATTAATTTAAGAATTTTATGACTATGAATAAAATGATATACGTGTTGCTTGTCATACTGGTAGGAGGGATTGTATCCTGCTATGACGACAAAAGCAAGAAGGCTAACAGGGAAATACCCGAGGTAACCATAACGACGGACAAAGAAATACTGGAGGCTGTCTATGGAAAAGAGTTGATCGTGAAGCCCGTGATAAAGAAAGGCGATCAGGGGAGTGCCAATCTATCGTATCAGTGGCAAGTAAATCTCACTCCCCGGGGACATGAATTGATGGACATCGGTGAAGGGGCTGAATTAATTTACGAGGTGGCGAATGAGCCGAGTGGTAATCCTTATTTGTTGGTATTGAAAGTGACTGATAATGACGAGGGGATTGATTATTACAAGATGTGGGATTTGTACGTCAGTAATTCTTTTGGTGAAGGTTTGCTTGTTGCTCACACGGGAAACAGTGGGGAGACTTCCGATCTGACTTTTGTTAAAGCTCCGCAGGTGACATACGGTTACGAGGAAGAGCCGGAATATACCCGCGATATATATTCTTTTGCCAACGGGGGACTTATTGAAGGACGTGTCAATTCGGTTGTTGCCAATATAGCGACTAATGGGGCTACATACAATTTGTCCCGTTTGGTTATTGGTACGGATAAGGAGATATTTTCTGTGGATCCGGTAACTTTCGGGCGTACGATGTCGAATGAAGATTTGTTTTTTCAAGCACCAACCTTGTTTAAAGTGGAAACAATAAGTACGGCTGTGGGTAATTGCTTGCTTACCATTATTGATGGAAAAGCCTACGGGCAGATAGGTAACGGAGCTTATCAATTTTTCTCCCCGATGAACTATGCCGCCGGTTCTACCCAAGTTTTTAACGGGAAATTGGCAGTGGAAAAAACTACTAGCGTGATGACGGCTGCGTTCACTTGTTATGACGAAACGAACGGTTATTTCGTTTATGGTGCTAACTTTTTGGTGTTTAATAACGGTGCAACTTCTATACTGACGCAACAGTTGGGAGAAGGGCAGTATGTTTTTGATCCGGGTAATTTGCCGAATAAAAAAGCAATAGCGGCAGGAGTGGGTAATAATTCGGAACACTTGCACTTGTTACGGGACTTAAACTCAGGTTTGGATACTTTGTTTAAAATATCGTCGATAAGTTATGTTCCCGGCGGAACCGGAAAGATCTCCATAAACGAGTGTACGGATATCACTCAGGCTGTTGATTACGCTTTTTGCGAAAACATGGATGTGATGTATTACGCCACGGATGACAAAATCTATCCGGCGCTATTAGCCGGAAGCAGTGCCCGGAGCGGCACACCTTGGAATTTGCCTTCAACAGGCGAACGTATAACGAGAGTTCAGGTATATCAGCAGGCATGGTATGGAAATAGTGCTTATTCTTCGGAAGATTACGAGTTTATACATGCTCAACACCAGAAGCAATTGTTGGTATCGACGTATAATTCGTCCACGGGTGAAGGAAAAGTATATATTGTGCCTATTACCACTTTAGGAACAGGAGCACTTGGAGAAGCCTCGCAAATATTGACAGGTTTCGGGGAAATAACAGCAATAGGAACAACATTAAAATAATCATCTTACAGAAGGGGAGAGATGGTGAAATGCCGGGAAACCTCTCCCCTGTTTATTAATTACATCATTATGGAGCAACCAATAGTAAAAGTAGAGCATCTGTCTCATCGTTACAGCGTGCAGTGGGCGATTCAGGATATTAATTTTGAAATTTACGAGAAAGGAATATTAGGTCTGTTAGGTTCAAACGGGGCAGGGAAGTCTACTACCATGAATATCATGTGCGGCGTGTTGAATCAGACGAAAGGTGAAGTGTACATTAACGGGATTAACTTCCGGGAAGACCCTATCGCCGCGAAAATGAATATCGGCTTCTTACCCCAGAAACCGCCGCTGTACACGGATTTGACGGTAGACGAGTATTTGGCGTACTGCGCGGAATTGCGGTCTGTGGAACCGAAGAAAATTAAGTCTGCCGTGCTGTCAGCCATGGATAAATGTGGTATATCGCATTTTAGCAAAAGGTTGCTGAAAAACTTGTCGGGCGGTTACCAGCAACGAGTAGGGATAGCTCAAGCTATCATCCACAATCCCAAATTCGTCGTGCTGGACGAACCGACCAATGGTTTAGACCCGAATCAGATACTTGAAATCCGGGATTTAATCAAAGAGATAGCGTACGATCGCTCGGTATTGCTCTCGACACATATTCTCTCGGAGGTACAGGCGACTTGCGACCATATCAAGATGATCGAGCAGGGACATCTTGTCTTTTCCGGAACAATGGATGAATTTAACAATTATATACAACCCCAATCATTGTTAATCACGTTGAAAAATCCTCCGTCAATCGAGGAATTACAACAAATACAAGGTGTCGTGCGTGTGGATTCGGTGACAGCGAAGAACTTTAGAGTGTGGTTCGAGCCGGAGGAAGACATCAATAACCGTATCGTCAATACGAGTGTTGCACGAGGATGGATGTTGAGTGAGATCACGGTGGAACGGAGTTCTCTGGATGAAATATTTGCCCGCTTGTCCGGTAAAAGTAAACTTGAAGCGTAATCGGTTATGAGAAAAATATTAAAAATTGCCGCGACAGAGTTATGCACTCTGTTCTATTCCCCCATAGCTTGGTTAATCCTGATTATTTTCACGGTACAGGCGGGAATGCAGTACGTGAAAGTAATAGATATCATGTTGATGCAACAGTTCTCCAGACCGTTATGGTACAGTATCGCTAAAGAATTGTTGACCGGGGCGTGGGGAATATTCCCGAATATGCTGGGGCATCTTTATTTATATATCCCTTTGTTGACCATGGGATTGATGAGTCGGGAATTTAGCAGTGGTTCTATCAAATTGCTTTATTCCTCGCCGGTATCCAGTTTCCAGATTATTTTCGGGAAATATCTTTCCATGATGGTATATGCTTTGATTCTGGTAGCGATCGTACTTGTGTTCGTGGGTTTCACCATTCTGCACGTGCCTCATTTTGATATATCTTTGTTACTCTCCGGTATTTTGGGCTTCTATCTGGTCGTGTGTGCTTATGCCGCAATCGGTTTATTCATGTCCTGTCTGACGTCTTATCAAGTCGTGGCGGCTGTCGCCACGTTGGCGGTTCTGACTTTCTTGAATTACGTGGGGAACATTGGGCAGGGGATTCCGTTCGTGCAGGATATCACTTACTGGCTGTCCATTTTCGGTCGTTCAGATCAATTGATCGACGGTTTGATTTGCAGTGAAGACGTGTTGTATTTCTTGATCGTTATTGCGTTATTCGTCACGCTCTCTGTGATGAAAATTCAAGCTGGGAAAACGAAGAGAACCAAGAGTGTGGCTGCCATGCGTTACGGGGGTGTAGCCGTCGTGGCGATGTTATTGGGGTATATCACGTCCCGTCCGGGATTGATGTGTTATTATGATGCCTCTTCCATTAAGGTTAATAGCTTGACTGCCGAAAGTCAGGAAATCATGAAACAACTGGACGGGGGAATGACGATCACAACCTACGTGAATCTGTTGGATGATGAACGCAATCTGATTTTCCCCGCTATGGCGAATAGTGATAAAGCCAAGTTCAAAAAATACATTCGCTTCAAACCGGAGATCGAAATGAAGTATGTCTATTACTACGCTGATGCTGGGAATGAAGCATTGAATGAGTTGTACCCGAATCTTGATTTGAAACAAAAGGCATGGAGGGTTGCCACGCTGAACGGGCAGAATATCGAGCGTTTTCTTACCCCTGAAGAGATCGACAAACAGATTGATCTGTCGGGAGAAGAATACCGTTTCGTGCGGCAAATCGAGCGGGCGAGCGGTGAAAAAGCCTTTTTGCGCATCTTTGAAGACGGAAGTCGTGATCCGAGAGAAGCAGAACTATCTGCCGCGATGAAACGTTTGGTGATGAAATCCCCGAAGGTGTATTTCCTTACCGGACATGGCGAACGGGATATCAACAAAGCCGGGGATAAAGATTATCGTAGTTTCACGAAAGATCGTAGTTTCCGCTATGCATTGATAAATAACGGTTTTGACGTGGTAAGTCTATCTCTGGCAGAAATTCCCGTTATCCCGGAAGAAGTAAGTGTTCTGGTGATAGCGGATGTGCAATCACCTCTAAGCGAGGATGAATTACAAAAAATCGATCAATACATCGGGCGAGGTGGAAATCTTGTTATAGCCGGAGAGCCGGGAACGTCCGGAGTGATGAATCCTATCACTCGTCCCTTGGGCGTGCGCTTTGAACAAGGAACTTTGGTACAACCCACGGGTAGTTATGCCGACGATCTATTGATCTGTCGTTTTGTAGAACCGGGGGTCAACGTGATGACCGCATACCGGGGATTATTCCGGAATAATTACGTGATCACGATGCCCGGAACAGCCGTAATGAGCTATGATACTACCGCGGGATTCCGGGTTGCCCCTGTACTGTCGACGTATGACAAGGGCAGTTGGAATGAGTTGGAAACTGTGAACTTCACGGACGAGAAAGCGGTGCTGAATGTCCGGGCGGGCGAGGTGGAACAGACATACCCGACTTTGCTGGCTCTTACCCGGCAAGTCGGTGACCGGGAACAACGGGTGGTTGTCCTTGGGGATGCCGATTGCATGAGCAATGCGGAATTGTTGATGAATCGGCGTGGCGTGCGTGCGGCGAACTTCAACTTGATCACGGGAATGTTCCGGTGGTTGAGTTACGAGGAATTCCCTTTGGTGTTAAGTGCGATTTCTCCTCAAGACAAAGTGTTGGAACTCACGAAGGACTCCATGACGTGGGTGCGTGTCGGGTTGTTGTGGGTACTTCCCGGGTTATTCGTGTTGGGATATATCGGGATTTGGTTAAAAAGAAGACGGAGATAATACGGTAATTTTTAGAGTATGAGAAAAATATTAAAAATAGCGGGGAACGAGTTAAAAGCTCTTTTCTATTCACCCGTGGCGTGGTTTATACTAGTGATATTTGTTTTTCAAGCGGGTAGTAGTGGCGTGCAGTGGCTTCAAGCTTTTCTTCGTCAACAATTTCTGGGTGATCCGATAGAATACAGTATCACGACGGCATTGTTGACCGGGATGACGGGAATGTTCACCGCGATCCAGCAGAATCTGTATCTCTACATCCCGCTTCTCACCATGGGATTGATGAGTCGGGAATTGGGAAGTGGTTCCGTGAAATTGTTGTACTCCTCTCCGGTGACGGCGGGGCAGATCGTTTGGGGTAAATTCATTTCGATGATGGTTTACGGTTTGTTGCTGGTAGGTGTGCTGCTGGTAATTAATCTTTTCGTGGCTTGTATCGTACCTTCCTATGATTTCGGTTTACTCTTTTCCGGTTTGCTGGGTTTATTCCTGTTGATGTGTGCTTATGCGTCTATCGGTTTATATATGTCGTGCCAAACCTCTTACCAAGTGGTGGCGGCGATGGGAACACTGGCCGTGTTAATCGTGTTGAACTTTATCGGAGAGGTGGGTCAGAGTGTAGAATTTGTACGGGAAATCACCTATTGGTTATCCATTAAAGGGCGTGCGACACAATTTATCAATGGTCTGGTATGCAGTGAAGATTTGCTTTATTTCGTTATCGTGATTGCTTTTTTCCTGACACTCTCGATCATGAAAATCGAGGGACATCGGGCAAAAAGGAGCAGATGGGTTTCCATCGGGAGATATTGTGCCGTGGTAGCTGTCGTTGTCGCTGCAGGCTATCTGACTTCCCGTCCGGGATGGTTGTTATATCACGATATGACGGCGGACAAAAC
This sequence comes from Butyricimonas hominis, assembly GCF_014287455.1. Lineage (NCBI taxonomy): Bacteria > Pseudomonadati > Bacteroidota > Bacteroidia > Bacteroidales > Odoribacteraceae > Butyricimonas > Butyricimonas hominis. Next base: position 134,667 of record NZ_JACOOH010000004.1, on the reverse strand, counting down.
GCAAACTCTGACGAAAGGCAGCCAAGATATACTGGCAAACATGAAGGGAGATCTAACCATAACTACTTACGTGAACCTGTTGGGAGTGAATAGTACCTACGGGATGCCGGAACGGGTAAAAGGTGACATGGAGAACTTCAAACAATATATACGCTTCAAATCGAACATTGAATTGAAGTATGTCTATTACTATTTGCTTGATAATGAAAATATCCGTGTTCGTTATCCGGGATTGAGCGACCGGGAAGTTGCCATGAAATACACTGACATTCAGAAATTGAATATCGATATGTTTTTGTCGCCGGAAGAGATTAAAAAACAGATAGATTTGGCTCCCGAGGGGTACCGTTTCGTGCGTCAACTGACTTTGGATAACGGGGAGAAAGTCTTCCTTCGACTTTTCGAAGATCAACTCGTGTTCCCCCGGGAAGCTGAAATTTCGGCTGCCATGAAACGTTTGATCGTGAAACCTCCCAAGGTGGCTTTCCTCACCGGTCACGGGGAAAGGGATGTGAATAATGTCGGTGACCGGGATTATTTCTCTTTTGCGAATAACAAAACTTTCCGTTACGCTTTGATTAATCAGGGATTCGATGTTATTTCTCTTGATCTGTCCCGTGGAGGGACTATTCCAGTGGATGTCGATATCCTCGTGATTGCGGATATGCGGATTCCTTTCACTGAGCAGGAACAGCAAGCGTTCGACCAGTATATTGCTAGAGGAGGAAACCTGATTATTGCCGGAGAGCCCGGTCGACAGGCTGTTATGAATCCCTTGGTAGAACCGTTTGGTGTTCGTTTTATGCCGGGAATGCTCGTGCAACCCACGAAAGATTTTAACGTTGACCTCATCCAATGTGATGTGACAAAGGCCGCCGCGGAGATGACGTACGCTTACGAGAGATTGTTGAAGAAGAAAAATAAAATTACTATGCCGGGGGCGGTCGGTTTGGATTACACGACCGACAAAGGATTCCGGGTGCAACCGATTTTAACCACGGCAGACTCCGGTTGTTGGAATGAACCGAGTGTACAACGGGCGTCTGAACTGAAAGCCCCCCTTTCTCTCGGAACAGGAATCGTCGGACAGGCTTACCCGACAGCCTTGGCGTTAGATCGGCAAAGCGGCGGTAAAGAACAAAGAATCATAATCCTCGGTGATGCCGATTGTATCAGCAATGCAGAATTAATGATGTTCCGCAAGGGTATCGATGCTTCGAATTACTCCCTGATCACGGAATCTTTCCGTTGGCTCAGTGGCGGAGAATTCCCAATTAATACCCGCCGTCCCGATCCGCAGGATACTTCCGTTTCCATGGAATTACCTTCCATGATTTGGGTAAGAATCGGATTCTTGGGCGTTTTCCCCTTGTGCTTTATTGTATGTGGTATTGTTGTCGGGTATCGAAGGAAGAAGAGATAATTAAAGTATCAAGATGAAGTATAGGACTATTCAACTGTCCCTGTTTGCGGGGGAGGGTTGAATAGTCCTTTTTCGTTGTGTTTACACCAGCGTGAAACTTGAATTTAGTGCTGTTTTGAGTTCTTGTATCAGTTTATTCGCGTTTAGGGGTTTGGATACATAACTATTGAATCCGTTTTTCATGATTCGTTCCTTATCCGAGGCGAAAGCATATGCCGTGACAGCGATAATGGGAACCGAATCAGAGAATTTCCTTATCTCTCGCGTGGCTTCGTAACCATCCATTTTGGGCATATTGATATCCATGATGATGATTTGAGGTTTGTGTTGTTGGTATAATTCAACTGCTTCCTGTCCGTTCCACGCATGGATAAGTTTGTATTTTGAGCCGAGAATAGATTGAAACAGCAAATAATTGCTTTCATTGTCTTCCGCTATCAGTATTGTGATATCTTTCTGTTTTATGCATTCTTTCTGTATTTCTATAATAACAGGTTTGCTTTCTTCGGTAGTGGCAGTCAGGTATGGGATGGTGAACCAGAAGGTGCTGCCTTTGCCTTCACCATCAGATTCTACACCGATACGACCTGACATTTTTTCAACGATGCTTTTGCAAATGGAGAGACCGAGCCCGGTTCCCTGTGCGAAATCGTTCAGTTTGGTGAAACGTTCGAAAATACGTTTTTGTCCTTCTTGTGATATGCCTAATCCGGTGTCGCGGACGAAGAAGCGGATTTCATCCTCTTGCAGTTCATAACCGAAAGTGATACATCCTTTGGGGGTAAATTTGCAGGCGTTTGTCAGTAAGTTTATCAATACTTGGGACAAACGATTGGGTTCTGTTTGGATGTAACAATCGGCAGCCCCGAGAGTGAAGTTCAATATTACCCCCGGCTGAACTCGCAGGCGTACGGTGCTTTCCACGGAACGAATGAGTTCATTCAAGTCGGTAGATTGGTAATTGAAATCGAGCGTGTTCGATTCTACTTTTGCCAAATCGAGCACGTCATTAATCAATTGTAGCAGTAATTGATTGTTATTCTCGATGATTCCTATAAATTGTTGTTTCTGTTCTTCGTCTTCAGTCGTGGTCAACAGGTTTGAGAATCCCACGATAGCGTTTAATGGCGTGCGTATCTCGTGGCTCATGTTGGCGAGGAAGGCGGATTTCAGACGGTCGGATTCTTTCGCTTTTTCCCTTGCCGAGATAAGAGCCTGTTCTTGTTTTTTGCGTTCGGTAATTAATAGCAATGAGCCGATAAGAGCGGTGGGGTGCTCGGTATTATCGCATTGGGACACGGCGGCGTTGATTTCCAGCCAATCAATGTGTTCTTTTCCCGCTTTTTGAGAAACAATGCGGAATTCTGCCTTGGTGTATTGTAATTTCCCGTTTAAAAAGTCGTGGTGTATTTGCTTTACCCGGGCAACGTCCTCCGGGTGTATTCTTTGGAAGTATTCGCTTTCTTCGATGATATGTATCGAGTGAGTCGAGCCTTCCTGCTTGGTGAAGTTCATGTGGCTCAGTACACGTTGTACCTCGCAGGCTATTTTGTGATTTTTCAAATCCCAACGCCACGGGATAATACGTGCCACGCTCAATGTCATATCCAATTTTCTCGCCGATTCTCTTAAATCATTCTCTGCTTTGCTTCGGCTTGTGACATCTAGCCCGAAGATATCAATCACGTTTTCTTCTGCCGACTGGCAAATGATGAATTCATAGAAAGTATTGGTTTGTTTGAAATAATGCGTGAACGTGACCGAACTTTCTTTTTGGAAGACGGTTTCGATGAAAGGTGAAATATATTCCACGGGGAAAAGCGGATGCTGTTGGTCGTTATCCGTGTTTTGCTTGGTTAGCGTGTTGAATGACTCGTTCGTGGAATGGTAAGTCAAGCGTGTCACGTGACGGTCTTTGTTGAAATTGATGGCGGCTTGTGCGTAACAGATGGGCATGTTGCGTACCAGTATGTTGTGTGTCTTGAAGAGGGCGAGTTTCTTGCGTTGGAACAAGGAGTTCAAGATGGCAACGATAATCAGCGACACGAGGATAATGATACCGATGATGATCTGCCAGCTATATTGTTGCCATAGGGTTTTCGGTTTGTTGATAAACTTTGTTCCCGGCAGACAATTTTCAATGGAAAGGTGGTCTTGGACTAGTTGAATGTAGTTGACCACGGGGTGGGATTTTGTAGAATAGATAAAAGGAATGTTGCGCATGGATTTCCCTTCCAGCATTTTGATGACAAGTGCCGGAAGAGCTTCTTGTGTTTGTTTTCGCTCGGGGAAATAACCGCCAAGAACACCATCTTGAAGATAGGCACTTCGTAGGGCGAAAACGGGATGGGGGGATGCGGAAATCATACGTGTATCCCCGGAAATGAGCGTGGGGAAGCCGTGCACGTTTTTGCGTTCATAGAACCAAGTGGAGAAAAGTAAACCGATTGTCAGATCCCGGCTGACCAAGTATTCTTGCAAGTGTTCGGCGTTTTGATCGTTACCCACGAGCCACTCGTATTCGAGGGTAGGGTATTTTGCTAAAATATATGCGTGAACAAGTCTGTCCAGATAACGATTCGTGTAAAGTTCGTCCGCGATGAAAACGATTTTCTTTATTTGTGGCTGCATTTGTACCATCATGTCGATGGTTTGTTCGTATAGGAGCGGTATCTCGATATACGCGAAATTGTATTGCTCTCTGACTTGGGATAACGGGGTTAATTTACAGTCCATTAAATTTAGAGTGCCACCCGTGTAATAATATTCGTTCGGTGCGAATGAATCCTCGTTACCGATTAATATCATCGGGATATCTCCCCATTCTTGTTTGATACGATCTCTTAAAGTAAAAGCCATGTTACCGATCAGTACCAGATAGTCAGGTCTTTTATTTTCGAAACGGGTGAAAATGCCGTCTTCCATCTGTTTGAATAATGTCTTGTTACGGATGAACGTGCCGTTCATGTGAATTATTTCGGCAGACACTCCCGCGGTCTGGGCTGTTTGCATTGTGATAGGAGTGATCAATTCCTGACTCCATGGAGCTCCTTCGTTATAGGAATTGATAATAAGTAGACGTCGCTGCTCTTTGGCTTCTGTTGTTTGGGGTATGAGTGCCGATGTAAATCCCAAGTATGCAAATAGCATAACCACGCACTTGAAAATAAGATAGGATTTTTCGTGTATCATTATGGCAATATATTTTCTTCGCTTGTAAAATTGTATAGAATTTCTATCCTCGTAATTTGATATTTTATGTGTCTGCAAAAATATTAAAATCTGCAATGATGATCAAAAAAAAGTAGGTTGTTTTTTGATTTGTTAAAACATTATTATTCAATAATACTCCTATATTGAAGCATTATTGACTGATATATAATTGTGTTTTTGGGGAGGCTATTTTTAAACCATCGTTTTATGATACAAAATTAATACGTTCCTATGACAATGCAAAATTTTCATGTAATAATTTGGTACATACACGAATATAGATATTTTATAATTATTAAAACCACTTCTTTTAAACCCTTTTTTTTCAATCTCTTTTAACGATCGTTTAATGCGATTCGAGTTGTGAGTTTAATTTGATTGATAAATAGATGTTTAACATGGGTGCTGAATGGCGTTATTTATTTTGTTAAGTATGCCTTGTTAAATTGGGTTACAGTTCGATGAGGTTTACGTTGGGTGTATAAATTACGATGAATCTTGAATATGGGAAAAATGAGTTTAAAGCTTTGCGTGTTTTTGCTTTTTGGGCTTTTTTTCAGCACGGGAGTGAAATGCCAAAAGATGGCGGTAAAGAGTAACTTGTTGTATGATGCAACGGCAACGATTAATGCCGGTGTGGAGTTTCGTTTAGCCACGAGGTGGACGTTTGATCTTTCGGGTAATTATAACGGGTGGACTATATCGGGCAACCGTAAGTGGAAGCATTGGATGATGCAACCGGAAGCCCGTTACTGGTTTTGTGATCGTTTCGCTGGACATTTTTTAGGTGCACACGCGTTAGGGGGAAAGTACAATATCGGTAACTTGAAAAACAGCATCTCTTTTCTGGGGACTGATTTCTCCAAGTTGACGGATCGTCGTTATCAAGGTTGGTTTATAGGTGCCGGGGTAGCTTACGGTCACTCGTGGATACTTTCCAAGCATTGGAATTTCGAGGCGGAAATCGGTGTGGGGTACATTTACATGCGTTATGACGTGTATCCTTGTGCCGAGTGCGGGACGAGATTGGCAAAAGGGCGGTCGCATCATTACGTGGGACCGACAAAAGCGGCGTTGAATTTGGTTTACTTGTTTTAAAAAGGACGGTTATGAGAAAGATATGGTGTTTTATCATGTTGATATTATTCGGGGCAAACGTGAGTGGGCAGAAACTTGCCGACGGGCAGGTCGTGGTGAGGAATCTCGACGTGGTGCGCGGAGAGAATGCCTTGTTTGTTTCGATGGATTTGGATGTATCCGCTTTGGATATTGCCACTAACCGGGAATTGCTTTTTGTTCCGGTATTAAAAGGCGATCGGGATAGCGTTCAGTTACCCTTTGTGATAGTGGCGGGACGGAACCGTTATTTCTATCATTTGCGCAATACTCCCGTGTCGGATGGGGATATGCTGGAACGCGCCGGACAGGCAAAAGTGATTCGTTATCGGGCCGCATTGCCGCTCGAGGGATGGATGTCTAAGGCGACGCTGGTGATAGACGAGAGTGCTTGCGGTTGCCGTGGCGAAGGGGAGGACAGTCGGGTACCCTTGTTGCGGATGGAACCGAAGGTTTATACCCCGGTGTTCGTGTACTTGCCCCCGGAGGTGGAGACGGTGAAGACGCGGGAGGTGAAAGGTTCCGCTTATATCGATTTCCCGGTGAATCGCACGGAGATTTACGAGGACTACCGGAAAAACCCGTCGGAATTGCGGAAGATCAGGCAGACGATAGACGTGGTGCGGAATGATCCGGATGTCCGTATCACTTCGTTAAGCATCAAGGGATACGCTTCGCCCGAGGGTACTTACGCGAATAATACCCGTCTTGCCAAGGGAAGAACGGCAACATTGAAAACGTACGTACGGGAGTTGTATCACTTCCCGGATAGCGTGCTCTTGACTTCCTATGAGCCGGAAGATTGGGCAGGGTTGGAGGCTTACGTGGACAGCACGAATTTGAGAAATCGTGATGCGATACTGGCGCTTATCCATTCCAGTGTGGAGCCGGATGCTAAAGAGAAGATGATAAAATCGACTTATCCGGAGGAATACCAGTTCCTACTGAAGAACGTGTATCCCGGTTTGCGGCATTCGGATTACGTGGTGCGATACGTGGTACGTACTTACACGAGTGCTGAAGAGATACGTCGAATCATGAAAACGCAACCGCAGAAATTGAGCCTTCGGGAGTTGTATATTGCCGCGCAAGGTTTGGAGCCGGGCGGTGACGAGTACAACGAGGCTTTCGAGATTGCGGTGCGGATGTTCCCGGGGGATGAGGTCGCTAACTTAAATGCTGCCAATGCCGCCATGGCGAAGGGCGACTTGAAGGGAGCTGCTCGTTACTTGGATAAGGCGGGTGACCGTGGGGAAGCAGTTTATGCCCGAGGGGTCTATGCCGCACTATTGAAAGATTATGAAACGGCGATGAGGTTTTTCGCCGAGGCAGCCCGAGAGGGCATAGCCGAGGCTGAAGATGCTTTGCGCCAAGTAGAAGAAGTAAAAAATGACCAATTTAAATAAAAAGGAAAGATGAAAAAAATGTGGAATTATTTCGCGAGCATTCTCGTGATGGGTCTGTTCGCCGGGTGTAGCAATGACACCCTTACAGGTGACGATTCAGACGGGGATCTGAATGGATCTAAAGATGCCGTTTACATGAATGTTTCGGTACAACTTCCTGCCGGGGGAGGGATCGGTGCTCGCAGTGAAACAAAACCGGAAGGAGGTAGTACTGATGGAGAGGAAATGGGGAAGGATTACGAGAACAAGGTGGGAGAAGTTTTGCTCGTGTTGGCAACAATAGATGACAAATTTATCGCTCAGAGTATAGTGGAAGAAACGGATAATGCCATCAAAGTATTGCCTTCGTCGTCTTTCAACACGACCAAAAAAATTAGTAAATCGACCTTAGCTAATTATTATAGTAAAAATACAGATCCCAATAAGGATTTAGTAAATGATAAAATACACGTTTATGTATTCTGTAATCCCACGGAAGCTTTAAAAAATACGATTGCAAAGGCACAAGAGGGATCTGTAGATTGGGTAAATGAGAGTGCCGAAATAACGAAAGAGGTTTGGGCAGAAAATAAATTTTTGATGTCTAATGCCATAATAGCGGAAAAGAAATTACCTAAAAAATTGGAATATTGGGATGATTATACAGCCGAAAGTAACGCGTTCGATTTATCTGGGAGGAACAATTATGGTAGCGACAAGGAAGTTGATAATAGTCGAACTGGAGCTATCAAAGTAGAACGTTCTGTTGCTCGTTTTGATTTTAAAGATGGAAGTAGAAATAATAATACCTATGATGTTGTCAAACAAGAAGGAAATACCATTATGCAAATTCAATTGCAAAAGATTGCATTGGTGAACATGAGTAAAAACTTTTACTACTTGCGTCGCGTGTCCTCAACCGGATTGGATGCAGACTGTGATATGTGTGGTGTGGAAACTGCGACGAACTATGTGGTAGACACGGATGCCGAGTATAAAAACGGTGATAATATAGATATAAATAGCTATAAAGATCATTTTGATTATTGCCTTGGTGCTGTGGTGGATGGAACGTGGAAAATAGACCAAAATGCACGTGCCCAATGGGATGTTCATGATATTGCTAAGATATTGGCTGATAACGCTGAAAAAGACGAGTATAAAGATAAAGAATATAAGATTTGGCGTTATGTGACGGAAAACACTATTCCCGGAGCATTAAAACAAAGACAGGGAATTACTACTGGAATTGTTTTTAAAGGGAAGATGATCGTTCCCGAGAGTGCGCCTGAGACTTCTTTGACTAAAGCTCTTGCCAAGGTTACGGGAGAGTCCATGAAAGATGATATTCTTTACACGTATTTGACGAATATTTATGTGACTTGGAAAGAAGTACGTGCTGCTGCTTTAAGACCCGAAGCTAATAAAGAATTTTACAAGGCTGTATTTGGGGTGCCTGAAAACGCTGAGGAAATTTGTGTAGAGGAAGTGGGGAATGATGGTAAGGTAACAAAACCTGCTGTTTATAGTAAAGATATAAATAGCCCAGATTATTTATGGAATGCATGGCATGAAGAAAATAATCATGCCAATATAAATGACATGAAATATTGGGAAAAGTTTAGAGCAGCTGCAGTAAATTCTCTGTTTACTATTTACCAGTCTAGTAAAGAGGGGGATGACCCTGCCGGGTATTATTGCTATTATTTCTATTGGGTTCGTCATAATGATAACGTGAATAACGGGATTATGGGGCCAATGGAGTTTGCCGTGGTACGTAACAATGTATATAAGCTTGCTGTTACTAAAATTGATCGTCTTGGTCACCCGCGCATTTCGGATAACGATCCGGACCCTGTTGACCCGGAAGATCCTGACGAAAAAGGCGATGTTTACCTGACGCTTTCCGTTGAGGTGTTGCCTTGGGTAGTTCGTGTAAATAATATCGAATTTTAAGAAACGACATGCAAAGTAGAAAACGAAATATAGTTTCAAGAATCATCGGTGCGACGCTCTGTGTCGCATCGATGAACTTTGCCTTCTCTTCGTGCGAGAAAATATATGAAGATCTTGATCCATGCGCACACGGGGTATCGCTTCGTTTTATCTACGACTACAACATGGAGTTTGCCAACGCTTTCCCCAAGAAGGTGGATTGCTTGACACTTTATATATATGACGAGGAAGGCAATCACGTGGGTACCCGTGTGGTGACAGGACCGGAACTGCGTGACGAGGGTTTTCGGATGACGTTGGACCTCGAACCGGGGAATTATCGTTTCGTGGCTTACGGGGGGATGGCTTGCGGGAAAAGTTCTTTTTCCATGGTACGGACACCGGAATCGGGGTGCAAGTATAGCGATGTGCGGGCAAAGATGGATGTGGATTGTTTGACGAATCCCGACCGGAAAAAGTTGCACGATATGTACTGGGGGCAGCTAACGCTTGCCACTGCCGACTTGTATCAAGAGGGCGTGGTAGAGATGATGAAGAATACCAACAATATCCGAATCATGTTGCAACAGATGAACGGAGACCCGGTAGATGATAAGGATTTTGATTTCGAGATCACGGATGATAACACCTTGTTTGCTTGTGATAACGATTTGATCCCGAACGGAGTCGAGACGTATACCCCTTGGGCTCGAGGACAAGCTTCGACGGGAGTGATGGAGGGAAGCAAGGAGGTTATCGAGGCGTACGCGGAATTTTCGACTTCACGGCTGATGCTTAAAAATAGCCCGAAACTCGTGATTCGCCGGAAGGATGGCGAGGAAGTGGTGAACATCCCGTTGAACAATTACTTGCTTTTGTTCAGGAGCGAGTTTCATAAAGATATGGACAAACAGGAGTTCTTGGACCGAAGGAGCGAGTGGTCGATGCTGTTTTTTCTTGATGAGGATCACACGTGGCTGAAAACGAAGATAAAGATTAATGATTGGACGGTTAGAATCAATGATGCAGAGATATGATAATGAAAAAGGTTGCGTATGTTATCATATTGTGGTTAACGGCATCCTTGTTAGCAGGAGGGTGTAGTCGGGATACGAAGGAAGATGCCGGGGAAGAGGTTCTAGTGAATCTCGATATCAGTGTGGCGTTATCCGACGTGGCTCAAACCTTGGCTCGTGGTGTTAAGGAAGATGCAGGGCCTGCAAATGATGACGAGAAGATGCAAAAGTTGCGTGTTGTCGTGGTGCGAGAGAATGGTATAGTCGAGAAAAATGGCCTTATGAATCTTTCTCAGCCAGCCGTAATGAATGAACGCTTGAGCGAACGTTTGAAGGTGGTTAGCAAGGAATGGAAACAGATTTACCTTTTCGTGAACGAGGATAACGAGAAAATCAAGGTCGGTCATGGAGATAGCGATGAATCGGTTTCTTTAACAAGTTTTCTTGAAAGCATGGCAGTTGGGTCAGTATTCCCGACAGAAGAGATTTCCGAATTGACTGTCCGGTTGGACATGCCTTCCGGGCAATTGGAGGGGGCTTTGCCTATGAGCGAATGTCATTGGGTGTATGTACCCAAAAAGGATCATGAGTGTGAGCTTTTCGTGACGAGGAGTGCCGTGAAATTCTCGTTCCGAATCACGAATAAAGGTTCGAAAGATAGCAAATTAACCGAATTGACTATCAAAAATATGATGGACAAGGAGTATTACTTGCCGCGTAACGCGAAATACGAGAACGAGGAAATTGATGGCAATAAATATTTAGCGATACAAACTTATGATATACCTTCGTTTGCCAAAGAATACGATTACAAACAAGAGGGGCTTGAGATTTCTTTACCTGTTAATAAAGAGGTCGCTTTGAAGCCTATTTATTTGCTGGAGGGAAAACACGAGGGAGCGTATTCCGTGGGAATCAAGGTGAACGGAGCCAACATGGAAGGGGTTCTCGAAAATTTACCTCGAAAACTCCCGAGAAACACGCATGTCGTGGTTAATATCACGATTAATAACAAGAATTTAGAGTTCGAGGTAAATGTTGAACCTTATAGAGAAGTTGAACTCGAACCGGGTTTCGGGATAAACTGAAAACTTAAGGAGATATGAAACGGGATATAATATATAGTCTTTTATGTATGTTGTTCATCTTTATTACCGCTTGCGAGGATGAACCGTTGGGAGAAGAAGATGATTTTACTCCCGGAGCCAAGAGTGTGGTGACTGCTACCGTGGAATTTAAACCATTGGTTCCTGCCTTAAATGGAGCGAGTAGAACAGCGGGGAATGCGATAAAAGAGATTAGCAGTTTATGGATGTTGTTGTACTCGGAGGATGGAATGTTGGTCGAGAAGTACAAGATTGAAGGTTTCACGGAGACAACAATTGGCAGGAATGACCTTACAACAGGTGGACCCTATGCTGAATCGAAAACCTCTCGTGCAGCATTTAAACGGGCTGTTCCTCAAGGACGGTACTATGTTTATGCGGTTGCCAATCTGGATCTGGAACTTGATATTTATAAAGACGCTATTCAGACTCGGGATGGATTGAAAGGAATATCTTTTAACTGGGTTGCCGAAGATGTGGCAAAGAACAGTCAAATGTTCGGTCACTTTTCAGAGGATGGAAAGATAGATGCCACGGATGGAACGGTGCTTATTAATAAAAATACGACGAAGTTGTACGCATGGGTGCGTCGTGCGGCATCGAAAGTGACCGTGGCTTACGATGGGACGGATCTTAACGAGAACGTGTACATTTATTTAAAATCAGTACAAATCAAGGATATTCCGGCTACTTGTTTTTTAGGAAAAGAGAATGCTCCCGATATTACAAAAGATAAAGCTGCTCTTATAAAGGATGGGGAGTTAATCGATTATTCCGAAGGCAACACCACTTATAACTCTAATTATAAAGCGAGAATCACGAAAGGAACTCCTAAATACAGTAGCGCAAATCCGGATAAAAATGAAAAAGATCCTCATGGAGAGACTGTTGAGGCGCTTTACTTCTTCGAGAATATGCAGGGAGAGGGAGAGGAAGGAACTGAAAGTGATAAGCGGCAAGATGTAAGTGGTAACAATTCCTCGGTAAGCTACCCGACAGGAGGTAAGGAAGATGATAAGGCTTATAAAGATGCGAAGCCCTCGGGAACCTATATAGAGGTAAGGGCATATTACGTGTCCTCTAATGAAGAACGCGTGGGGAGTGGCGATATAGTCTATCGTTTTATGCTAGGAAAAGACGTGATCAAGGATTATAATGCTGAACGAAACTATCATTATAAATTAACTCTCAAGTTCAATAAGTTTGCGAACGATGTGGATTGGCATATCGAGTATGAAGAGGAAGTACCCGGTATTGAAGTGCCGCAGCCTTATTACATTTCTTATCTTTATAATCGTACCATGGATTTCCCTCTAAAAATCAATACTGCCGGGGCTAAACTTTTGTCTTTGGATGCGAGAATTATATTCAACAATTGGGCTCCGGAGGGGGCTTCAACACTGGATTATGCGAGGCAGTATGATTGTGCGGTGACGTCCAGTGCTGAAAATGCACCTTGGAATGGTTTTCTGTCGCTTCGCAAGACCACTGCCAGAGTGCTGACAATTGATTCTGACCAAGCAAATGAGGCGGCTGGCGTGGAGTATGTTGGAACTAAGGATAATACTGCTGGTAATGAACACTACTATAATAGTAAAGAAAGGGGAAAAAGGAGTTACACTATAAGCGAGGGACAAACAGAGTACGTTGATGATGATAATGGTAATTATAGTATAAAACCTACCGAAGGGAATAAAACCGTCAATGTGAAGATTCCGTTGTATACCCGAGCTAAACAGATGATTATTAGTACAGCTTATACCGGTAATAATCCTTATGTAGCCTATCAACGCCGTGCAGAAGTGGAATTTACCGCGAAAATCAAGTTTGATGACGAGAGGGGTGAAAAGATATTAAAAGATACGGCAAAGATTTTTCAGGTGCGACGTGTTGTCAATCCCAAGGGAATTTATCGAAGCGCGGAGAACACGACTTCCTTTCACGTGAAATTGATGAGATTGCCTAAAGAGGAGGCTACCGAGTTTGAAGTTTTCCCATCCGAAGGACCTTGGCGGGCTTATATTCCCCAAGAGGTGGATGGAGTTTCTTTTGAAGGGGATGATTTTATTACACTCAATGGTGGTCAGGAGGTGGTAGGAAAGACGGGAAGTCCTATCGAGTTCACCGTGAATTTTAAAGGGAAACTCAAAGAGGGTGAGGCTCGTCACACGATTATTCGTGTAGACTATCATAATTATACTTGCCAACACTTGATTTTCGTGACGCAGGGAGATGCCCCGGTGCAACTTGTGAGCGATGGTGCGAAGTGGCATACCCGCAATTTAGTTAGCGAGACGCGAGAGGCTGCTAATCCTCTTGACGAGGGATCCTTATTCCGTTTTGATAACTTGGAGCAGCCCATTGCGGCATCCAATCAGGTAAATTCTCGAACCCCGTGGACTAATGTTAAAAAAGAAGATTTTGAAGATGCTAAAGATAAGGAATTTACAATAGTGGGGAGTGAAAAAAAATTGCTGTGGGGAGAGATAGATGCTGGAACTTCTGACACATCTCCCACGTGGAAGGTGAATTTAGGAAATGGAGCAAGAATTGCAAAGTACGAGGATTACCAAGCTCTTTTTGATGATGCAAATATCCAACAGGGGTATGGGGTGCTTTATGGTGATGAGGCTAATGATACTCGCGCAAGTATTCAGGACGTTTATGAATACCGTATCGGTGCAGATGGGCAAGCTAGCGGCTATGGAATGAGAGGATGTTTCGTGTATAATAAGACTAATGGTAAGCATGTGTTTTTTCCTGTAGGAGCATCGGGATATGGGCACCGAAGGAACTATGATTATGAGCCGTGGGGTGGTACTCCGTTTAATGAGAATACTAATGGAAGAGGTGTACTTAGATATGCTTCCGGGAGAATAGATTATTACCCCAATCCCAAAAATAATCCTTTATTCTATGATCTATTCCGGCGACCGGGGGCGGTTTATTGGTTGAATAATAAAGTGGAACCGGGTTCTAAAGTTGCTTGGGATATAAATTATTTTACTTTTGATTTTAACTCATTAGATGACGCTAATGTCTTTGCGAAGAAAGGAGGGGATAAAAAAAGTGATGCTTGTTTTATCCGTTGCGTGGAAGATTAACTGCTTTAGACATATCGAAAACCTACTGTACTCCTACCCAAGACCTAGGGTAATAAGTACATGGGGATGCTTTAGGTGTTGTCAATCTCCGGGGTTTCTATATGGGAGATAATAGGATGTCCATAGAATGAACGGGGAACGCACGGGGACAGGGTATGATTAGGGTATTATTTGGGTAGGATTGCAGTGGGTTTTCGGTAGGTGTAAAGTTTTTTAGTTGTTTTATTCGTGGTATTGAGAAATGAATGAATTTTATTAATTTTGCGGCGTTTTTTCGAATTTTGTATATGAGGAATGTTACACGAATAGACACTTTAATTATTTTAAAAATGAAAAAGAATTTATTGTTTGCATGTATGTTGATGTTGTGCATCTCCACGTTTGCACAATCTAATCAAGAAAAGAATTTACCCGGTTACAAAACATCTTTTGAAACCAATAATTTTTGGGATAATTGGTTTGTTTCTATGAATTTTGGCGCTCAGACTCTTTATGCAGAAGGTTCTACTGATGCTAAATTCGGGGATAGGTTGACTTTTATGCCGGCATTGTCTGTCGGTAAATGGTTTGCACCTTGGTGGGGAGTGAGAGTACAAGGTTTGGGAGGTGCGTTACACGGCTTCCAGAATAACGGGAAAACCATGTTGCACAAGCATTACGGGGCTGTTCACGGGGATTTCATGTTCGGGTTGTTGAATTTCTTCGGTCGATACAACGAGAATCGTTGCTTTGACTTGGTTCCGTTTGCCGGAATCGGTGGTGCGTTCATTGGCAGTGACCAGTCTTTCACGATTAATGCCGGAGTACAGGCTCGTTTCCGCTTGTGCGAACGTTTTGATTTGAATCTGGAATACTCCGGGATAATTTTAGATGATGACCTTGTGGTTCGCGGAGGATTTCCCAATGATGGAATTATGGGGTTAAGCGTGGGTGTTACCTTTAGATTTAAAAATCGTTCTTTCAAGAAAGCCGTTAGCCACAAACAATATGCGGAGCTTCAGAGTTTGACAAAAGCGCAAGAGGCACAAATTCAGGAATTGTTGAGAAGAGCCCCGGATACCGTGGTGAAAATTGTAAAAGAAGAGGTGCCGACAACGAAGACGGATGTTGAATACAAGGCATTGCCGACGACGATTAATTTCGCTTTCAATAGCTACAAGATTGATGCAACCCAAGAGGTGGGTATTTATAATTTAGCTCAATTCTTGAAAGAGAATCCTGACGTTCGTGTTCGTTTGACCGGTTACGCTGATAAACGCGGAACCCAGAAAGCGAATATGTACATTTCTGAAAAACGCGTAAATGCGGTTGCGGATATGTTTATCGATAAATACGGGATTAACAAGAAACGTGTCGTGAAAGACCATAAAGGTGTTAGCTCCCGTTATGACAAGGATGAATGGAATCGTTGCGTTCTGGTAGAGATAATTAAATAAGATACGATAGTGATTTTAAAGAAGCCCGGCGGATTTGTCCGCCGGGCTTCTTTGTTCGTCTAGCATGGGTATATTCTAACGGGTACAAGCTAACCAGTGCCAAAGGTGTCCACCAGTTTGGCTTCCGTCTGGAAATCCAATATTTTAATATTAAAACATTAGAATGTTAAATTGAGAGATAATTAGAGGAAAAGTGTTCTGCATTCTCTATATTTGCCTCGGAAGAATGTTTTTTGTATGGAGAGTAATAAGAAATTAATCGTGGGAATAAATTGTAAAGCTAAAAAAGCATGGGAAGAGTTTTACAAGACTTATTATGAACCTTTATGTAATCATGTTTATCGTATTTTGCTAAATAAGGAGGTTACAGAGGATATTGTGCAAGAAATATTTTTAAAGATTTGGGATTCTGAGGTCATTTTTGAGAATGAAAAAGCATTGATTAGTTATTTGTATCGGGCAGGAACGAATAATTCGTTAAAATATTTACGGGAGCAGAATACGGAGCAGGAGAGATTGAAAATGTGGTGTGATATGGAACAGGAGATGACCGAGGATGATTTCTCAAGTGTTGTTAGAGAAGAAGTGTTGCGTAAGTTGCGTCATTTAATTGATCAATTACCTGCGGAGCGGCGAAGAATTATATTGATGAGTATGGAAAATATGAGTGGGGAAGAGATTGCCAAGCAATTGGGGGTTACCATTAATACTGTAAAGCAGCAAAAATACAGGGCATATAAATTTATAAAAGAGCAACTTGGTGATCGTTGGATCATCGCTCTCTATTTTTTCTTGTAATTTTTTTCTTTTTTCCTGTTATGCTTTTTTTCTTTTTTGGATTTTATATACAAAAAAGAATGTATGAAGCGTTGCGGATTTACAGTATTTGAAATTGTAGAGGAAGTTCTTCGGAACTTTTTAAATGAAAATGATGAGAAAAAGAGAGAAGAGTTTCAAAAGCTAATTAATGAACCCGCTTTATTAAATAATGGGAAGGAATTAGCTGATCGTAAACAAGTGGTTGCTTGGTTGAAGGAACCGTCTCGTTTTTCTTCTCAAAAGGCATACAGTGAGTTTAAAGTGTATGTGCGCGGGCAACAGCGTCAAATCTGGAGAAGGCGGATAAGATATGTTGCGGCTGTTTTGATATTGCCATTTTTAGTGGGGGGCATTTATTATTGGCATGTTATTAATTCCGAAAAAGAAGATCAGAACTCGGAGACTCAATTAATACACCCGATTGCTTTTAAAGCATCTATCGAGTTGGATGACGGGAAGCGAGTGTATTTAGGTGCCGAAGAGGGAAAAATAACCTTGAGTGATCAAACAGAAATAATTCGAGATCAAAAACAAGTGGTGTATGCGGCTTCTGATTCGCTAGATGTGCATAAAATGATTTATCATGACCTTTGTGTACCTCGAGGAGGAGAGTATGCATTGGTTTTGTCGGATAGTACTAAGATTTGGATTAATGCGGATTCAAAATTACGATATCCGGTTCAATTTAACGGGAAAGAACGGGAGGTATTTTTACTGGAAGGAGAGGCTTATTTCGAGGTAACCAAAAATAGTGAAAAGCCTTTTTTGGTGCGTACTTCACGGGGAACTGTAAAGGTATTGGGGACGGAATTTAACGTGCGTAATTATAAAGATGAGGGATGTGTGGTAACAACATTAGTCAATGGTTCCGTTCAATTTGGAAGTAATCAAAATCCTGAAAGTAATACCGTTTTGCGTCCCGGATATCAAATTATAGCCGGTTCTGTTATAGAGGATTGGATTGTTCAAAAAGTGAATTTGAAAGAGTATGTAGGTTGGAAAGAGGGACTATACGTGTTTAATAATATGACATTGGAGGAGTTAATGAGAACGGTGGAACGTAATTATGATGTGACGGTGTTTTTTGCTAGTGAAGAGTGTAAGTTTTTGCGTTTTTCGGGTGATTTGAGAAAATATGATGATGTTCGAAATTTTTTGCGTTACATTGAGATTGGTGGGGATGTTCGGTTTGTTATTAAGGAACGTGTAATTACAATATATAAAAAGTGAAAAAGGGAGCCCTTGGCCCGGATACTCCCTTGTTATTTGTGAATAATTACTTGGAATAATTAAACATTCAAATCTATGAAAAAAAATTGGATTAATAGGCGTGATATACCTATTCGTGTTTTAAAAAAAGCATTTTTGGCTATGAAATTAACTTTCTTATTAACAGTGTTGTTGAATGTAAACGTTTGGGCAACAGTTTTTTCTCAAGAACATAGGGTCTCTCTGCAGTTGCAGAATGTTTCTTTGGAAAAAGTAATCATGGAATTGCGTAAACAAACGGAAATTCGTTTTTTCTATAGTATTGATAAGATTAAAGCTATAGAGAATGTTTCCGTGGATGCGAAAAACGAGACGTTAAAAAGTGTGCTAAGTAGCTTGTTGGTTGGTACGGGACTTACTTATACTCTTTTAGATGATGTCGTGGTAATTAAGGATGAAGGGGAGGTCGTTGCCAAAGATTCGGTACAAGGTACTCTTATTAAAGGAATCGTGAAAGACAAGGAGGGGATTACTTTACCCGGGGTGTCGGTTACGTTAAAGGGAACTTCAGTTGGGGTGGCTACAGACGTGAAAGGTGCATTTGCTTTACAAGTGCCTTCCAAAGACCGGATTGTGTTGGTTTTTTCTTTCGTGGGTATGCAGACGAAAGAGGTGCTTTATAAAGGAGAAAAGTCGTTGGAGGTAGTTCTGGAGGAAGAAACACAGAGTATTGACGAGGTGGTTGTTACCGGTTACCAAGTGATTGACAAACGAGAGTTGACAAGCGCTATTTCTACGGTGAAGGCAGAACAGTTGGAGCGGATGGGTGCTTTGACGATCGATCAGATGCTGGAGGGTAAGGCTCCCGGGTTGATGATTATGAATATAAGTGCGCAACCGGGAGCAGCCACGAAGATGAGGGTTCGTGCCGGAGCTACTTTCACGGGAACCCGTGAGCCGTTGTGGGTTATTGACGGGGTTATTTACGAGGATCCTGTTCCTTTGACTCCTGCAGAGATCAATAGTTTGGATAACGTGAATTTGATTGGTAATGCCATCACGGGTTTGAATCCTCAAGATATTGCCCAGATAGATATTTTGAAAGATGCTTCTGCCACGGCTATTTATGGAACTCGAGCAGCGAACGGGGTTATTGTCGTGACCACGAAGCGTGGGAAGAGCGGATCGTTGTCTCTCAATTATAATGGATCGATAAGTGTGGTGGATCGTCCGCGTTATTCGGACCTTAATTTGATGAATTCAAAGGAACGTATTGATGTTTCGAGAGAGATTGCGGAGAGGAATCTGTATTATCCTTCTCAAATTCACCAGTTTGTCGGGTATGAAGGGGTGTTGAAAAAGTATTATTTCCGGGAGATTGATTATGCTCAGTTTCAAAAGGAGGTCGCAAGATTGGAAGCGTTGAACGAAGATTGGTTCGGGGAGCTTTATCGGGTAGCTCTTACGCATGCGCATTCCGTTAATTTATCCGGGGGTAATGAAAAGATGAGGGTTTACGCGGGTTTGAGTTATGATAATCAACGCGGAACGGAGCTCAATGTGGGGTTGTATCGTGTCAGCGGTCGTGTTAACGGGGATTTTAATTTGAGGAAAAACGTGTTGATATCTGTCGGGTTGAGCGGAAGTTCACAAAAAGCAAAATACAATCATTCGGCGTATTCGGCTTTTAACGAGGCGTATAATATGAGCCGGGCGGTACCTGCACGAGAGGAAAATGGCGGTTTGTATTATATTGACCGGATATCTATTCAGAATACCACTGGTGATTATCGTTACGTGAAATACAATATCTTGAATGAACTTGCTAATTCGGGTCGTACGGTGTATAACTGGGATTTTAATGTTCGTGCTTCTGTTGATTGGGAGATTATTCATGGTTTGAAGGTTCGGAGTCAATTTTCTTTCCGAAATACCACTAATTCTTCCGAGGAGTGGATCGGTGGAGATACGTATTATATGTCAATGTGGCGTTCTATCGGTGATGACGCTGACGAGGAGAGTAAAAAGGGTACGGTGGTACCTTTCGGTGGATTGTATTCCAGCGGTATGGTGCTTTCGGAGGCAACTTCCATATTGACACAGATCAACTATAATAAGTCTTTTGGGGAACGGCATTTTTTTAATTTGAATATAGGGCAGGAGGCTTCGTCTACTATTTATAAAGGGGCGGAAGGTTGGATGGCTCCCGGTTATAATCACGAGCAAGGTAGGTCGTTTATAAAGATTCCGACTTTTTTGATGACGGAGATTGATGATTTGAAATATCCTTTCATGCTTCGTTGGTTGGCGGCTGGAGGAGTAGGTGGAGCTTCAGTTTATCCGACCGTTACGGATCGCGTGAGGAACGTGATGTCGATGTTCGCTATTTTTAATTATTCGTTTGAGAACAGGTATATTTTCAATTTTAATATCCGAAGTGACGGTTCCAATCAGTTCGGTCAATATGAACGTTATAAATTCAGACCGGCGTGGTCTACTTCCGTGCGTTGGAATTTGCATAATGAACCTTTTATCAAGAATATGGCGGTGTCGTTTATGGATGAGTTGGCTCTTCGTTTGTCTTATGGTTTCCGGGGGAATCCGCCTTCGGCTTCACCTTATCTGACGATACAGAATTACGGGCAAGGTAATACAGATTTATCACCGGAGTATGTTTCCGAACTGGCATCTTTCCCGAATGCTAATTTGAAATGGGAGCGAACGAAGACTTTGAATATCGGGTTGAATCACTCTTGGTTGGGTGGTCGTATCAGCGGGGCTTTGGATTACGGGTATTCGAAGAGTCTCGATTTGTTGTTGACTCGTCCGGTTTCTTTAGTTAATGGTGCTTCTTCTCAGTTGTATAATGGAGGTTCGAAGGAAGACCATACTTTCGAGTTTAATATTATGACGCAGAATATTAAGACAAAAGATTTCCAATGGAATATGAATTTTAATATCACTCGTGTGAAAGAGAAAATTCTGGATGGTATTAACGAGGATGTAAGTTTCAGTACCGTAGAGAGTTTTTTGAACGGTTCGATTTATATGAAGGGGTTCCCGATAGACGGTTTTTATTCTTATCGTTTCGGGGGATTGGATTCCAATGGTTTGCCGACGTTCGAGGGAATGGTTGGCGATAAGAATCTTACGAACCGGGATGGTTATTGGGATACGAGGACGATATACGCCCAATTACAAAAAGCTCTGGTGTACGAGGGAAGTCGGTTGCCTTTGTTTTACGGGGGATTCGGGACGGAGTTTAAATATAAGAATTTGAGATTATCTGCAAGTTTCACGTACAAGATAGGGCAGAAGGTTCGTTTGTTGGAGATGTATGGTGAGAATCAAACGATGCCGTTGCCGGAGCAGAATATGACGGGCGAGTTTAACAAGAGATGGCGTAAGCCCGGGGATGAGGCTCATACGAATATTCCGGCTTTGTCCAATGAACTTTTGACTCCGTCGTATACTTTTGAAGAAGCCGTGTCTCCGTATGTTCTTCCCTGGCAAAAATCTTACTGGTGGGCTTATGACCGGAGTGATGTACGTACGGCTAAAGGAGATTATATCCGGTGGCAGCTTTTGACATTGAATTATGATTTGCCCGATCGTCATTTGAAACGGTTAGGTATTTCTAATATGCGCTTCGGTTTTCAGGTTCAGAATATCGGTTACTTGACTTTTGATAAGAAGTTGAAGGGGAAGGATCCGGAGCAGGTGAACTCTGTGGGAATGCCGGTGTTACCTTCTTATAATTTTAGCCTTGGTTTTAGTTTTTAATGTATTATGTTGAAATTATGAAAACAATTAACCTGTATCTTTTGCTTTTGACAATTATATTGGCTGGGTGTGACGGTTTTCTTGATGAGTCGTCACAGGATCAGATTAGACCCAATAAGGCCGAGCATCTTGCTTCTCTTGTTTTGAATGAATGCACGTTGTCGCATCCTTATTTTTACGGGGCAAGCCACATGACGGATGATATTTCCGAGAATATGCTTACCCCGACGAGTAAAAAAAGGAATTATAAGACCATTTATACTTGGAAGAATGAGATTGAACTTGATGATTACGGTGCGCAGATCGGGACGAATGTGGCGTGGGGAAATTTGTATCGTTCGATCGCTATTTTGAATGACGTGTTGATCAGTTGTGAAGATATTCATGATGACGAGAAGGAGTTGGCTTTCGTGAAAGGTGAAGCTTATTTTTTACGGGCTTTGGCATATTTTGACTTGGTAAATTTGTACGGGTTGCCCTATGATCCGGAAAAGGCTAAAGAACAATTGGGTGTTGCTATTCGTTTGGATCATGGGGTCGAGCAATTTTATTCAAGGAATAGTTTGGAGGAGTGTTATAATTTGATCGAGCGTGATTTGTCGATTGGTAAGACTGAATTGGAGAAGTCTGGGTTGGAGAAGTCGTTGTGGCACCCGTCTGTGAATGCATGTAATTTATTGATGTCGAGAGTGAAGTTATTCCGTCAGGAGTGGCAGGCCGCGGCAGATTACGCTGATTCGGTTACATCGAAAGTCGGAATGACCAAGTTGTTGGATTCTATGAAGTTTGTAGATCAGTCCAATAGCGAGATTATTTATTCTTTCGTGTATGATAGAAGAGTTTTAAGTATCGAAAATATGGAGAATACCGGTTTCGTTGTTAGCGAGAATCTGCTTTCTTGTTATGATCAGGATAATGATATTCGTTTCCGGAGCTTTTTTGTAATGCGGGGTGATTCTCGGCAAAAGTATTATTACCCGAGAAAGTTTGAATCTTATTTCACTTCTCTTGGCGGGTTTAATATGCGAGTTGCCGAGGCATGGCTGAATAAAGCGGAGGCTTGTGTTCGGCTGGGAGATATTAATGGTGCCCGTTTGGCGGTGAAAAGGGTGGTTGATCATCGATACAGACATCCCGCGAATGTAGTTATCCCTTTTGATGATGAGGAACTTCTGCAATTCATATTCGATGAGAGAAGGCGGGAATTTTGTTTTGAAAGTCATTTCCGTTGGTATGATTTAAGGCGGATGGGTGAGGAATACAGACCGGAAATTAAGCATGTATTTACCTATGTTAATGATGATGAGGTGAGAGAGGGACAGGAGAGTTACCGTTTACTCAAGAATGATCCTAATTACGTGTTGCCGATTCCTTTACAGGAACGCGAGAATAATCCGTTGATTATTAATAATGATCGTTTGGAGAAATTGCCTGAATAATCTTTTGACTTTTAATAAAAATTACCGAGATGAATAGGATAAGTATTATTTTAGCTATTAGCGCATTATTGTTTTGTTGTGTCGCTTGTGAGGACGAGGATGGGTTGTCTCCCTCGGGCTTGGATGTTGACCGGGTGCAAGATTTGCTTGATTGGTCAAATCCCGTTGTCAAAAGATATTATGATGATTATGGTGTGGCATTGATGACGGATTTTGATGAAAATCTGGATATAAAGTTTAATTTTTACGAGAGTTGGGCCAATCGTTTCTGGAGAAATATGGAGATCGGGAAGATGGAGCGAAAATCGGAATGCGATTCGGCGATAGCGGTTCTTGATACGGCTGTTTTCCGTTATTTTAAAGATGAACTGGAATTTCAAGGGGAGGTGTATCGTTCTGATTTTAAGAAGAAATATTTTCCGAATAAAATATTGATAACAAATAAGTTGATTGTCGGTACGGATGTGAGCGGTCTGATAATGCAGACGGTGAACAGACCGAGTAAGACGGGGGCAGGTTCTACTTTTTGCCAGAGTAATGATAATGCGATAGTGGTTAATTTGGAGTCCGGTATGTTGAATATTTCACCGGAGAAGTTTGAGCAGGTGACGAAAGCTATTTTGTACGTGATGATTATTTATGCTTTTGAAAAGTATGATTTGTATAGTATGATTCCTGACGCTTTCTATGAATTTAGTAAACCGTATTATGGTAAACGTGTTTATCAAGTTCAGGAGGAACTCGGTGAGGAACAGCACGCTATTTCTCGAATGGAGTGGGTTGAGAATTACCACATGGTTGTTACAAGCGTGGGACCAACGGATAATATGTTCGGTTTTCTTGCCACGTATCCTATTCCTGATGCGAAAAGGGATGTCCGTATTTGTATCGATCATTTGATTAATCCGGAAACGCTCGATGGTGCCCGGGTAGAAACGGAAAGTGATCCTTTTGTTTACCAGTGGGATGCGCGATGTTCTATCAAGATGTGGTATATCGCCCAGACGTTGATAAAGTTAGGAATTGATGTTATGGCGATATCTCCGGATCCTAATTTCAGGGAATTTATATCCAACAAGACGCAGGAGGATATTGATGATATAACCAATAATTTGTTTTAAGCCATGATGAGGATGAAAAGTACATATTTATTTTTTTTCTGGTTGAGTTTTTTGTTTATAGCTTGTCAGGAAACTCCGGAGTTTCCCGATCCGAAGTTCGATTCGACGGATACGCGAGTTTATGAGGTAAGGCGTGACACGGCGGATTTCGTGAATCTGGAGTGTTTTATGGATGTACCGAACGGTATTGACCGGATAGAAATTTTGGAGGGGCGTAGTTATGAGGTTTTGGACGTGTTGGAAGAGTATAAGGGCGAGAAAGAGTTGAATTTTAATTATCAGGTGGATGTCAGTGATATCGTGCGCGATTCTTCTCTTGCTTTTATCGTGAAAGTTTATGATTTAAAATACCGTACGTATAATAAGGCTTTTATGGTACGGGTGAAGAAGTTTTCCGTTCCGGAGATTATTTTAGAGGGGGGGGGAACGATTTCGACGGATGTAGATGCTTTTTCTATACGGGCGACTTTGACCACGGGAATGATCCCGATTCGGCAGGTACGTCTTACGGTTGACGGAGAGAAACAGGAACTCCCGGCAGTGGAGGAAGATATGACCGAATACCTGTTGAATTATCGTATACCGTTACGTCGTCAAAAAGAGTATTCCGTGCAAATTTTACTGGAGGATGTGGATGGAAGACGAACGACGAAGAGCGTGAAGATTTTTAAAGTTCGGGAGATGGAGAAACCGGTAAAGATTCTTTGTGGTGGCCAGCTGCCGTATGAGGTGCTTTTGGAGTATGATGAACAAAATCGTATAAGCTTGATCGATGTTTTGGAACATTACAAGTTCCAGATTATGTATGATCAGATCAAGGAAAAGGAGGTGATACGGAGTATTTCTCAAAGCGGTTACGGTTTGGAGAATCCGGATAATATCAATTATGTTTTTAATTATGACACGACAGGGATGTTGCAGAACGTGACCGAGTCGTGGGGAGCGGCAGTTACTTACCATGTCGGTCAATGTTTGTATGATAAAGAGAAGTTGAACGGGTTCGTGGCGGGTGCTGTTGTTGTTACCCAGGTTGCGTACGAGGATATAACCGGAATCGGAGAGATTATGTCGGAGGTTTGGGGAACTGCATTTGCGGCGACATTGGAGAGGGATCGTCTTCGGGCAACAGATTTTCAAACGATGAGGATTCCGACTTATTTGAAACAATTGCCTTATTCCCTGTTTGTTCCTTTTAAAGTGGGTATTTTGTTCCAAGATGTTTTTCTTAGTCCGTACGTGTATTTGAAAATGGTAAAGTATTTGGATGCTTCTGTTGTTGTGAATAATTTTTCTTACAAGACGGATGAAAAGGGGCGTTTGTCTTCTCTGACCAGAACTTCTACGAGTACCGGAAGTGACGGTCGTGCTATTATGTATTATTATCAGTTTGTGTATAAAGATACTGTTTTGCCCGAGAATTAAGTTTTAATAAAAAATAATATGAAAGACAGGATTAGCTGTGTTAAAATCTTTTTGTTGCTTTTATTCTTGGGATGGAATGGAGTGACAATGGGCATACCGGCCCAAAGAGGGGTGTGTTATAAGGTATTGCCGGATGGAACGACTTTATCCATTCGCATGTATGGGGATGAACGATTTCATTACTTGACAACGCTTGACGGTTATGTGATCGCTCAAAAAGAGGACGGTTTTTATTATTACGTTGATTTTTCTTCGACAGGTGCGAGGGTGATTAGTGATATGCGGGCTAATGATCAGGGAAAACGTGATTCCCGGGAGACGGCTTCTTTGACAAAACGTACGAAGGGGATTCCTGCTAGTTTCAAGGTGCGTGCAAAGATGCGATACGCGGAGCGGGAACAAAAGGAGGTTCAAAAAGTTTTTGTAGCCAAGGGAAGCCCGAAGGCTTTGGTGGTGTTGGTCGAGTTTGAGGATGTTAAGTTTGCAACGCCTTCTCCTCAACAAGCCTTTAATGACCTGCTTAATCTGGGGGGATATAGTGCTAATGGGGCTACGGGGAGCGCACGTGATTATTATCGGGATAATTCATACGGGCAGTTCGATCCTGAATTTGTGGTTGTGGGACCCTATAATTTAGGCAAGCCAATGGCGTATTACGGAAAGAACGATGATTATGGCAATGATGCGCGTATGGTGGATTTTGTTAAGGATGCCTGTCAGAAAGTTGTGGATAACGGGGTTTCGTTGAGACAATTTGATACTGATGGAGATGGGGTGTTGGATAATGTTTTTATTTATTATGCCGGTTTTAATGAAGCGGAACACGGACCGGCAGAGTCGATCTGGCCTCATCGTGCTTCTCTCGCTTTGTATAATTATACTGTGGATGGGATGAAGTTGGCTGATTACGCGTGTACTTCAGAGCTTCGCGGGAATACAGGAAATAGAATGGCGGGCATCGGGACGTTCTGTCATGAATTTGGTCATGTCGTAGGTTTGATGGATGCTTATGATACGGATTACGGTGAAAATGGAGAGGGAGCGGGTTTGTTCGAACTTTCTTTGATGTCATCGGGGAATTATAATAATGACGGGTGTACACCCCCGTGTCTTACTGCCATGGAGCGTGTGATGGCTGGGTGGCTGGAACCGGAGGAGTTGACTCGAGCCGGTAGTTATAATCTGCTCCCGATCAGTGAGAATAAAGCTTATTTTTATACGACAGATGTGGAAGGGGAGATTTTTATGTTGGAATGTCGCGAACAAAAAGGATGGGATGCATTTATTAGAGGTGCGGGGTTATTGATTTACCAAATCGATCGTTCGAATAATTGGGTGAATGGTGTTAAGGCAAAAGATCGCTGGCTTCAGAATACGATTAATTGTATTAAGGCGCATCCGTGTATGAGAATTATTCCGGCGAATGGTGTTGAGGCAGGTGGTTTTAGTAGTTCGGGCATGTTTTATCCCGGTTCGTTGAATAAGACGCAAGTGCAGCCGAAACCTTGGTCCGGTATAGAGTTGGGGAAGGGATTGTCTAATATCAGTCAACGTGGGAGTGAGCTTTCATTTGATTTTTATTTAGCGGAATCGGTTGGGATGACAGGTGTGGTTACGAATATGAAGGGAGAGCCGCAGTCGGGTGTGTGCGTTACGCTGAAAGCTGTGGAAGAGGTGGTAGCTAAGAGTGTTGTTCCTTTTATTGAATATGCCAGAAGCGCACGAAGTGAGAGTATTGAGACAATCACGGATTCTCGCGGAAATTATACTTTTAAGGATATACCCGCGGGAAAATATGTTGTTGAAGCGGAGAAAGAGGGGTTTGCTCGTTTTAGTACGGTGAAAGATATAATATTGACCGATAATCGTTTAGATATACAACTTCAAACACCTGCGGAGGAGCGTGCTATGAAGTTGTCCCAGAATAAGGATGAAGAGATTATGGGTTCGATACGTAATATTTCGGGAGCGGGTCCGCTTTACGTGGCGCACAACTGGACAGTGGAGGAGTTGAGGGATTATGAAAATTGCAGTTTGAAGTGGGTGGATTTGGATGTGTCGAAGGCCGCCGGTTTGGAACTGAAGGTATGGCTCGATGATGCTTGCGTGTTGACCAAGTCGTTGGATAATTTTGTTTACGGAAGGTTGAATCGGATTTACCTGGGAGATGATGCCGTTATGATTCCTGCCGGTAAAACTTTAAAGATTGGTGTACGTGCCACGGGTGAAACGAACGAGATCGAGATCCCGATTACCGCTTCCCGTGTTTCCGGGGGAGGAGTGATGAGTTCTAATGGGACGTCATGGGAAAAGCAGGAGGTGTGTATGATTTTGTCTGCTTGGTTGTTGGAAACGGTGTGGTCGACGGGAGTAGAGTTGGATCAGAAGGAGGTGACCGTGGGGATTTTGGATACAGTGAGATTGAGTGCGAAGGTTCTTCCGGAGGATGTAACTAATAAGGCTATCGTGTGGAGTAGTTCGGATAATCAGATTGTTAAAGTCACGGATAAAGGGGAAGTTATCGGGTTGACCGAGGGGGTGGCTACGGTTACGGCAGCTGCGGCAGACGGGAAAAGCAAGATAACATGTAACGTGACTGTTGTGCAGGATATTGTTCAGTTAAAAGATTTCATGATCGGACAGCGGGAAGTACGGTTAGTTTGGAATGACGATAAAGAGGTGTTGAATTGGAAAATCAGGTATAAACAGCAGAAAGATAATAATCTCCGTGTTCTTGAATCGGATACGACGTTCTGTATTATCAATCAATTGCTGCCAGGTACGGCGTACGACGTGGAGATTGTGGTTCAATCGGGGGATGTGGAAACCGGAGCGTTGGTGAGCAGAAGTTTTACTACGGAGAAGATTCAAGAGGAGGTTGCTTCTTTGGCGGGCATTCGGACGGATTGGCGTGAAGGAGATTTGTATTGGCCGGTAGTGACTAATATTCAAAAGGATGTACGTCGGATTGTGTGGAAGTTGGACGGTAAAACTTTCGTGCCTACCCGGGATTTAGTATTGCCTGCCGGCTCGCATGTTTTGAGAGCGGAGGTGACAACGACTGATGGTGTGACGGAAATTCTGGTTCGTAAAATAAATGTTCAATCTAAAGCAAAGAAAGATGTTAAATAAAGTTGTGTATCCGTTAGTACTAATGTGTTGTTTGCTCGGTTGTAAAGATGACGAGGTTGAGACGATGGGGGATAATGCCAAGCGTGAAAAGTTTTTACAACAGACGGTGAGTGGCGTTTATGATGGCGATGTCCCTTTGTTGATGTTCGATGAAGCTAATCATCAAATGGCTTTTACGGCAGATCAAAGGGTTTGGAGAATCCAAACGGATAGTCAGGATAAATATGTTCATTGTGAATTGTCGGAAGCTCCGGTGGCAGAGGCTAAGGTGGTGATGAGCGTGAAAGCTAAAGGGGTGAATGAAGTGCTTGTCGGAGAACAGGAAGGAGTAGTGTTGAAAAAGGAAAATAATAAATGCTGGCTCTGGTCGATTGCTGCCGGAGTCGGTTATTTGATGCAAAATAATGAATAATTGTTGAATTAAAATCTGATGATTATGAAAAAGAATCTGATGTTAATGCTTGTGTTAAGCATTTGGGGAATGTTGTGTTCTTGTAGTGATAGTGACAAAGAACCTTCGGAAGTGCCTCTTACGGTGAGTCCGTCTAAAGTGGAGTTTAGCGCTCAAGGAGGAAGTAGGGAGCTTGCCGTGGTTACGACTGCCGAGGCGTGGATGGCTTCTTCCGATGCGGAGTGGTGTAAGATTGAGCAGGCAGGTGAGAAGTTGAAACTTACGGTGGATCCCCATAACGAGGTGGAGTTACGGACGGCTAAGGTGACTGTTAAAGCGGAGTATGCTATAGACCAAATTGTTGAAGTACGTCAATCTGCTGCAGCTGCCGCTACTTTGGAATTGTCCGCCGATGTTTTAGAATTCAAGGCTAAGACCGAGGAAACTAAGACGATAACTATAGAGACGAATCAGGCAGACGTGAAAGTAAATACGGAGGGAATGGCTTCGTGGTGTCATGTTACACTTGCCGAGGATAAAACTTCATTGAGCGTGACACTTGATTTGAATTCCGATGTGGCTCGTGAAACGACCTTTAAGGTGATTGCAGGTACGGAATCAAATAATGCAGATGCCGAGGTAACTGTAAAACAAGCGGATGGTTCTATCAAGATTGAGTTGTCATCTACGGAAATAGAGTTGAATTCTCTTGGATACAGGGAGATTGTAATTGCTAATATTGATGTTAAGCAATTGCAACTTACGTCTGATGCGGATTGGTGTAAAGTTGAAGCTACGGATAACGGTATTGCTATTTCTGCCACGACGAATTTCGGTCAAGATGAGCGGAATGCTGTAGTGACGGTTTCTGATGGAAAGGAAACGAGTGTGGAAGTAAAGGTATTACAAACCGGAGAAGAGTTGAAAATGGGAAGTATCTTTTACTACAAGGGCAAAGAAGTGGGGATAGTGATTAGAAATGAAAATAATCAAGTTGATGTTTGGGCATTGGAAGAAAAGGCAGGATTGGTATGGAGTACGGAAACTAAAACAATCGGTAATTATCTGGAATCAGCTGAAGCTATCTTCAAAAAAATCAAACAACAGGAAAATTGGAAAGAAAAATATCCTGTGTTTGCCTATTGTGCTGAAATGGATGAGAAAACCGGTATGGAAGGATGGTATATCCCTGAAGCTGATGTTTCAGGTTCAAAACCTAATTGTCTAAATCTTGTATTGAAAACAAACCTAAGTGTGTTTAATAAAGTATTGGGGGATTTGGGGTTGGAGCAATATGATAGAGATAACCAAAAAATTTACGCAAAATATTGGACTTGTTCAGAAGTTCCTGGGGGTATGAGTGTTTACGCTTGGCAATATACTCCTTATAATTTTTACGCTGAGACAGTTAAAACTAGTGCTGCATCCGGTCGTACTTCGAATTTCACCGAGATGATAACTCGTTGCGTTTGGTCGTATAAGTATTAATAATGGTGTTTTTATGAAGGTGTGTTTAAAAGGGAATGGACTTTTAACACACCTTCGCTTTTTCTTTTTCAGTATAGAATATTAAAATGGAGTATGAGTAAAAACTATGATTCCTTTTCAAGAGGGAGAGGTTGCGTTATGTTTCTTCTTTTCTTCTTGATACTCCCCGGTTGGGGGGTGTTGAATGCCACGACGATTCCTAAAATAATTCATACAGAGTCGCAACAAGTTAAGGATTCTTTGATTCATGGAGTGGTTGTCGATGAAAAGAATGTTCCCATGCCGGGAGTGACCGTGCGAGTGGAGGGAACAAAAGTGGGTACTGCTACGGATAATAAAGGTGAATTTAAGCTACGGTTACCGGGGAAAGGTGGAGTCTTGATATTTACGTTTATAGGGTTTAAAGAAAAGAAAGTTGCTTATAAAGCGGGGGCACCTCGTATGGTGGTGGTGCTTGAAGAAGATGTCGAAAGTATAGATGAAGTTGTTGTTGTGGGATACGGAACAACAACTCGTCGTAAAGCGACCGGGGCGGTTTCCGTTATTAAAGCAGAGGAACTTGAGGGAATACCTACTTCTAATATAGCTAATCTTTTGCAAGGGCGGGTTGCCGGTATGGATGTTACCAATATGTCGGGAGCTCCCGGAAGCGGGGGAACGGCTATTACTATCCGGGGGTACAATTCGTTGGATGTTGAACAGGGACGGCGCTTTTCCAACCCGTTGTGGGTTGTTGACGGGGTCCCGTTGAATTCTTTTACTTCTCCGGTCACGGGTACAAATTTATTGTCGGATTTGAATCCGGATATGATAGAGTCTATCCAAATTCTTAAGGATGCGTCTTCTGCGGCTATTTATGGTTCTCGTGCTGCTAACGGGGTTATCATCGTGACCACGAAGAAGGGAAGTAA
Organism: Butyricimonas hominis; assembly: GCF_014287455.1. Classification (NCBI taxonomy): domain Bacteria; kingdom Pseudomonadati; phylum Bacteroidota; class Bacteroidia; order Bacteroidales; family Odoribacteraceae; genus Butyricimonas; species Butyricimonas hominis. Next base: position 103,218 of record NZ_JACOOH010000004.1, on the reverse strand, counting down.
GAACCAAAAGGCTACTTTTTCAGTCAATGCCTCCCAGACTTGGAGTATTTTACCCCAGTTGCCCACGGTTACCATCGGGAGTGCCGAGCGTCGTTTCCGGCTGGAACAACAAAGACGGTTGATGGTGGCTTATCGGGATCCAGAAACGGGACGATATAAATATCCGACTTCTTGGAAAGAGGTATATGAAGTGGGTGGTGATGCAAAATTAGACGGTTTTTGGGAGCCGCATAGGAATTTAATTGCCAAGAAAGGAAATATTTATCAAGATAGTTTGAATGCTTTTTACGCTCATTCAACTAATTTCTTCCCGATGTATTATCGCACGGGGAGAGTGACGAATGCCAATATTCAGGCTTACGGGGGACAAGAGCGAATGACTTATGGTATCGGTCTCGGGTATTATGATGAAGAAGGTATTGTGAAGGGAACCGGGTATAATCGTATCGATTTGAATTCGCAGATGAATGTTACTCCCGTGGAACGTTTTAATGTTGATTTGCGTTTCAACGCTTCTCTTGCCGGTCGTATGCGGGGAGTTCGGTCCGGGCAATTGACCTCCGTGCAGAACGTGGAAACGGTACCGGGAGATCCTTACCAGTTAAATACTTTCTTGCCGGGAGAAGGAACTGTCGTTTGGGATGAGATTATTAATCAATATCAAGGGATTCACGAACGGAATCGGTCTGTACGTTTGCGTTCTAATTTTAAACTCGGTTTGGATTTGATCGAGGGATTGAATATTTCGGCTTCACTTGCTGCGGATTATTCAATTGAAAGAAGAAATTATTTTGCGCCCGCTTCGTTGGACGTGAACGGGTGGTCGAACAGTTTGGGAGAAACGGGAATTAATCTAATGGTATTAAATGAGAACTTGATTTCTTATAATAAGATAATTGGAGAGAGTCATTCGATTTCTGCTATCGGTGGTTTTTCTTATCAATATGACCAGATAGAGTACAACGGGGGATATGCCCGGAATTCTCCCAGTGATAAGATCGAGTATGCGCCCGGTGGACTACCCGGTTTAACGATTTTGGGAAGTGGTGATTTTCAACAAACTGTTGCGTTGAAGAATTATATTTCGGACATGGAGGAGAAAACATTACTTTCGTGGTTTGCCCGTTTGGAGTATAATTATTTGCAGAAGTATTTTTTATCAGCTTCCATACGGAGGGATGGTTCGTCAACTTTCGGGAAAAATAACAAGTGGGGGACGTTTCCTGCTATTGCCGCGGGTTGGACTTTCACGGAGGAAAATTTTATGGAGTCGTTCAAAAATTGGTTCAATTTTGGAAAGCTTCGGGTGAGTTGGGGGATGTCCGGTATGCATTTTTATCAGAATTATCTGGCGTTGGGAATTATGGCCGTGGATAATTCTTCTTATTTGGGTAATCCTGTTATTACTCCGGTGTGGAATGACGGGTTGTATAATCAAGATCTATCGTGGGAGAAAACGTCCCAGTATGATTTCGGGCTTGATTTGAATTTTTTGAATTATCGACTTGGTGTTACGTTAGATTACTATTACCGGTATACGGAAGATTTGCTAATGCCTGTGCCCCTGCCGGGAAATTATAACGGTTTTCAGAATCAATGGAGGAATACTGCCGCAATTTCTAATGAAGGTATAGAGTTGATGGTGGAGTACAAGTTCTTTGATCGTCCCGATTTTTTGTGGCGTATGTCGGTTAACGGGGCAAGGAACTGGAATCGTTTTGAGAAATCATACGATGGTCATGATTTGGATAATAAGATTATAGGTAAGCCTCTTAATCAGATGCGCGTGTTGAGAACGGAAGGGTTTATTAATGATCAGGCGGAAGTTCCTGTTAGTTGGAAAACAGATGGTTCAAACGGACCGATGAACGTGGGTTCAGGATATATGCAACCGGGAGATTACAAAATCGTGGATGCGAGTGGCGACGGTCATATAGATGGTAATGATTTGGTATATATCGGAAGTGCTTTGCCCTCTATATCCGGGGGAATTGTCAATGAGTTGAAATGGAAGGGATTTGATGTTAATATGTTATTAAGTTATCAGTTGGGAAGGCATATTTTGTATCCGTATGCAGTACAGTCTATTATGATGAATAATGATTACTACGCTTTGGTTTTCGATTTGGAGAAAACTACTTTCTGGGAAAAAAACGGGGATCGTGCCGATTATGCTAGATTGCAACCGGGAATTCTTGATAATCATGTGTATGATTATTTGTTAGATAGAAATGTTTCCAAGGTGAATTGGTTGAAATTGAAAACATTGACTGTTGGCTATACTCTTCCCTCTCGATGGACGAGACGTTGGTTTATCGATCAATTGAGGTTTTTTGTTAGTGGAGAAAATTTGTTGACTTGGACGAATTATATCGGTATGGATCCCGAAACTGTCGATATTACCACGGGTATTGACGGGGTGCTTACAGGAAATGGAATACAAGGTTCTTATCCCTTGGCGAGGAAGTTTACCATAGGTGTTACGTTTAAATTTTAGTGAGGATGAGAAAACTTAGTTATATTATAGGTTTGGGCATTTTGTTCGGTTGTTGGGCATGTAATGACATTCTGGATATGGATCCGGAAAATTCGGTTACTTTTTCGAATGCGATGCAAACAGAACGAGAGATCGAGGTCGGTTTGGGAACAATAGAAAAGAAAATTCGGGATTATTCGCAAGATAACCAGCGGATTAAACCTGCTCGGGCCGGACGTTTTGCTTCCAATATTTGGGGTAATAGTGAACAAACTCTTGATCAACCGTATACTTACGCTTTGTGTGATTGGGGTAATATTTATCAGATTATTGCTTCGGCTAATATTGTTTTGCCTTATATCGATCAGGTAAAAATGACTCGAGAGCGAAGGAATTTTTACAAGGGTCAAGTATATTTTTTCAAGGCATTTTGTTATTACGAATTGATTCGCAGATGGGGTGATTGTCCTTATATCGGAACTCAGGTCGAGCTTGAGCCGATTGCCAAGTCTCCTTGGACAACGATTGCGGATTCCGCGATATACATGGCGCAGATGGCTGCGGATTTGTTACCGGAATTATCGCAGGCGACAAAATGTGATGGAGGCGGGATATCGTATAAGTCGACTCCAGTCAGAGGGGCTGCCAATACGTTGTTGGCGCATCTTTGCGCGTGGAAAGCGGGATGTAAGTATTTGGCTTCACGGGATGAGAATGATTACGATGAAGACGAGTTATGGCAAAGAGCGGAAACCGCTTGTACCGATGTTATTTGGTCGGAAGAGTACGAGTTAGCTGCTACACCGGAAGAAGTCTGCACGCGGGTGTTGGTTGATGGAGGGAAAGAAGCGATTTTCGTGAGTGTTTTCCGGAATTTCTGGAATGAGGTAGGGTCTAATCCTTTTAACGTGTATGCCACGATTTACACGACTTATCCGGTGAAACCGATGGTTGGTCCCGGTGAAAATAGAGGTTGGGATGCTGTAAGTTATCAGGATGTAAAAGCAATGTACCCGGGGAAAGATCAACGACGGAATGCGTATTTTTATAAGCCGGATTCCATGAACGTGCAGGTGGTCAGTGAAGGCGGTACGCCTTTGTATCGGGATGCGTTTTTATATAAATGGAGAAAATGTGTGTTGGAGACAGCGGGGAATGATAAGGGGAAGTTCATCACGTTTGATCAAAATATGATTTGGTGGCGGTTGGCGGATGTGATTTTATTGCGTGCGGAATGTAGATGCCATTTAGGTAATAAGAAAGGTGCGATCGATGATTTGAATACGGTACGTCGGCGTGCGGGAGCTGCTGATTACAAAAATACCGAGTATAACGGAGATTTGCAGCGTGCTATATTCAAGGAGCGGGAGAAAGAGTTGCTGTTGGAAGGTGAGCGTTATTTCGATATTATGCGCAATAATTATCGAAAACTTGATTTGAGGGGAAATTTTATCACCTTGGATGATCAGGATTTTGTTGACGGTGCGTTCTGGAATGCTGTCGGTTCGGCGGCTTTTGTGAGGAATACATTGATGAGACAGAATACGTTTTGGTTGAAAAAAATGTAGAATTATAAAGGTGTATGAAAACGATGTTGAGATATATTGCAATATGTATTTTGTGTGTCTGTTGTTTTGCCTGCACGAAACAGGATGTTATAGACACGGGTATTTCTTCTCCTTATTACGAGGGGTCGGTTATGGATTATCTTCGGGGGGATCATTACAATTTTGGTATGACGGTCGAGATGATCGAGCGTGCCGGACTTGTTGATTTGTTCGAGGGAATGGATGCGGATTGTCCGGAAATTACTTTTCTGGCGTTTAAGACACATACGGTTTATCTTTATTTGTTGCGAAACGATTTGGATAGTGTGCCTCAACTTAGTTCTACATTTTGTAGAAACGTGGTTATGCATCATGTGATCCGGGGAAAGCATCTTAAACAAGAGATGGGATACCGGAATCCCGAGGTTAATTTCACTGATGGGGAGTTACCCGCGGAGGAAATCGGCGGTAGTGTGTTTACGACGTTGGATGGAGGGGAAGTGTTGATTTACCGGGAGAAGACGGATTACGGGGGCATACCGGATATGGGACCCGAGTTTATGTATAGCTATTCTTTGACGGATAAGAAGTATTGGCCTGTTGCCACTCCTGATATCCAGCCTGTCAATGGGGTTATTCACGCTCTCACGGAGTATTATCGTTGGGATTATAAAATGGCGGAATGGCAGTAAGTAATATGATGGATGAATGTAAAAATTAGATAATATGAGAAAATTATTAGGAATAGTTCTGTTATTACTTGTCTACTGGGGATGTCAGGATATTACGGTAGGTTATCTGGATGTAAAAAATGCGGCATACAATCCGGATTCTCTAGTCGTACGTATTCATTTGGACTCCACGGGTATAGATGCACAACGTGTTAAAACGGGACAGCCTTGGATGAGTTACCAGATAGAAGGCGTGGAAGGTACGAGACCGATTTTTTTTAGTGTTCGGGATGTTGTGGCTTTTGATGGTGATAAAGATAGCATGTTGAAATGGTTGTCTGTTAGAAATGATGGAACATTTATGATTCCGTTAGAACATCAAATTGCTCCCGGACGCTACCTCATCTCTCTTGATTTTGAAAACGAAGGATATAAAAAGTTTAAAGATGCGGTGTTTACTGTAATTGTGAAAGAAAAATGATGAAATTGAAACAGATTATTGCGTGTTTGATTTTCGGTTCGCTTGTTGTTTTAATGGCTGTTCAGCAGAAGCCGGGGTTTGTTATTGAAGGTTATGTTGATACTCCCAAGGAGGGAACGATGTTACTTATTACTTTGAACGCCAGTGATACTTTTGCGAGGGCTCCTATCGTGGACGGTCGTTTCCGGCTCACGGGATCCGTTGATTCCATTATCGAGGCAGCGTTAATTCCTGAAGGGTGTACGATGGGATCTTTACCGCTTTTTCTTGAAAATAGCGAAAATAAATTTGAAGCTTATTATAATCGGACGAATGATATTTTTTCCAGTAAGGTCACGGGAGGAGGTATTCAAGATATTGCGGCTAAATTCTTAAGCCTTTCTTTGGGTTTTAGAATTAAAATGGATGCGGTAGCCAAGGATATTCAGCGGGCTCAACAGGATGGAAAGCAAGAAGATCTAGAGCGTGCCGCTCGTCGTTACGGGCAATTGAAAGTTCAAGCGCGACGGGGTGAGGACTCTTTGTTGAATGTATATAAAGATACTTATGTTGCGGCTTATTTGTTGTTTACCAGAAGCAGGCATGATCTTGATTTGTTGAAGGCGGAAAGTCGGGTGTTGGGACCAAACGCTTGGAACACGACTTATGGTAAATATATCAAGTCGATGTTGACGCAATACGAGAAGTTGAAAGTTGGGGAAACGGCACCTGATTTTTTCGCGTACACGCCTGATGGAGAATCGGTATCTTTGTATGATGTTAAAGGTAAGGTGAAGTTGTTGTATTTCTGGGCTTCTTGGAGTGGAGATTGCCAGAAAGAAGGTTCGAAATTACTAAAACTTTATGATGAATTTCATGACAAAGGATTGGAGATTGTCGGTTTTTCCATGGATCTTAGCGAGAAAAGGTGGTTGGGGGCTTTAGAACGGGATCAATATTCTTGGATTCAGTTGATTGATGAGAAGAATCAGGGTAAGGCTTCAGATTTGTATGTAGTTACATCAGTTCCGAATATATTGCTTTTGGATGAGGATAATAAAATTGTAGGTCGGAACTTGCAAGATGAAGTTCTTCGGGCGGAATTGGAAAAAAGATTAGGAAAATAATAATTGTAAATAGAGTTCCCGGGAAGTGAAACGGGAACTCTACTAGTATAAAATCTAAAATTCTATTTTATAACTAATATTCGGTATTACATTCGCTTCTCTTTCGGCCTCCACCTGACGCGTGATATAATTATACCTATGCCCGTAATAATCCTTGTATCCGGTAATATTCAGTACTTTGGCCGCAACCTCATGTGACACTTTTTTCTTGTTTATTTTATAACTTATTGTGAGATGTCCCAGTAAAACCGGGACTAATTGTTTAGAATAAGGTTTACTCTCGTCATGAATTGCGTCTTGTTGTTTTAAAGAAACGATTTCATTAATCGGGGAATACCTGTCACCACCTTGAAATGTTGCTCTGGCATTTATCCCCAGTATATTCTGATTATTTTCACCTAGCATCCATTCTTTCCCTGCGAGTAAATTGAGTACGAAATTGCGATTATAACGTGTATTATACCATTTGTCCCTTGTTGTCTTGTACCGGGAATTGAATATGGAAGCTGTTATCATGTAATAATCCCTGCGTGACATATATTTCTCGAATGTGATATCAATCCCGTAATTAAGCCCTTTCCCCGTGTTAATAAGCCTTTCCGACAGAAACCAATCATCATTACCTTGTAAATTAATAAAAGAGTAGGTGCTATCGGGTAAAACCGGAACATCATATAGATATTGTATATAAGGTTCAATTTTTAAATGTTTATTTTCTTCAATATTCAAATCATAACCTAAAGACAAATGATGCGCTTTCGTGAAATCAAGGTCTTTATTTATTTTTTCCCCTTCTTTTTCCGTGAAATAATAATTCAGCATTTCCAAACGACTGTGCACGCCATAGGCCAAAGAGTATGCTTGGTTAGGCATAAATTGACATTTCAGGCTCACTCGCGGTTCAATCGTGTAATTCCCGTTGAGGGTAAAATATTGTGCGTTTATCCCGACATTCACGCTCCATTGGTTTGTAAACCGGAACGTGGATGAGGAATAAGCGGTAAGCAAAGAACTGAATCCCGACTCATCAGTTAAAGTTTGTAATTCTCCCCTTGTTTGTTGCGCGTCTTGCATGAACATGTCATATTTCAACCCAGTAATTCTGAAACCTGTTTTATTTGTATGATGTTCACTGAATCGCTTTTGGAACGCGGAGGAAAACACGAAGTTCCAGTTGGTATTTTTTATGACGTTTTTCGGTACAAGTAACACGTGTTCATTCATTCGTTCCGTGTGCATATTCAACCCGCTAATGGTCAGTGCTATTGTTGTTTTCAAGAAAGATGTCTTGTCAATATTTATCTTGTGATTGACTCCCAATGCCCCGGCGTATTGTTTCACGTCTTGATTTTCCATATCCTGCTCGTATTGCCATTTGCTTTTATCTTTCTCCGCTATGGTACCCGAGTGGTCAATTAACCCTATTCCCCATGCGGAAAAAACTCCGGCCTTACGGGTTGGGAAAAATAATTTGAATGACAGGTCTTGATAGTCCGTGCCGTCCGCGTCTTCCGGTTGCAACGGTGATAATAATGCCAGCGTGGAATAACGGTAATTAAAGAGATAGGAACCGTCGTATCCTTTCGTGAAAGGTCCTTCGGATGCAGCCTCGATACCGAGAAAACTAATCTGCGCGGTATGTTCATGTCGTGTGTTATTGCCATTTCTAAGATACATGTCAAAAACACCCGATAGGGCGTTGCTGTATTCGGCAGGAAAAGCCCCGGTAAAAAAATCGGAGTTCCCGAGAACCAGACTACTTAGAGCTGTCAATCCTCCACCGCCGAAACTCGTGACGTCTGCAAAATGGTTCGGGTTGGGTATCTCGACATCTTCCATGCGCCATTGTAGAAACTTGGGTGCGTTTCCCCGTATCGCGATGCCATTATTTCCCACGTTTGCCGTTACTCCCGCGAACGAGGATACCAGACGTGCCGGGTCATCCATCCCGCCCGCGTAACGGCTTGCTTCCTCCACGCTCAGCATACGCCCGCCCGCAATAGCCATGCTGTTAAGAGGTTGTGTTTTATTGATGCTCGGTTTGACTGTTATTTCGCCCAATTCCATTAAAGTTTCCTGCAAACGGATGTCAAGAATTATTTCTTTGGAAGAACTGACAAGAATCTCTTTCACGGTAACGGTTTCATACCCTAGACAACGTACTTCTATAGTATGTCTTCCCACCGGTACGTTCGGCAAAGAAAATCGGCCTGCCGTATCCGTGGTGGCACCGATGACGGGAGTAATATTAAGCAACATGACAGTCGCGTAAGGAACAGGAGTGCCACTATTTTTTTCGGTGACAGTTCCTTTGACGGTCTGGTATGATTGCCCGTGCGAGAAATTGAAAAATAGAGTATTCAGCAGAATAACAATACAAATTTTCTTCATGGCTTCAATTGCATTAAATTGTTTTTAAGAATTTTGATGCAAAATTACCCGGCTCTCGCGGCGGTTACAATACTGATAAATCAGTAATCACGTATCCAGTAAGCCTAATGTTTGAGCGTATTTTATCGCTTCTATGGAATTGTTCACGTTCAGTTTTTCAAGTATTCGTTGTCTGTGAGTATTTACCGTGTGTATGCTGATGTTTAAATATTCAGCGATTTCCTTGCTTAACTTTCCCCGTTCTATCCATTTCAATATCTCTATTTCCCGTTGTGACAAAATGGTGTCTTTATCGAAATATTTATCTAGCGGGGAAAATATATCTCCCGTTTTGAAATTGACCAGTTGGGAGTTGACTTTTGAAAAAGGGGATTGATTGAGGGAAATATCAACAATGCTTAAAGACAACCAGATATTACCCCTTTTGTCTATTTCCAGAATTTGTATTTGTTCGGTAATTCTTTTGTACTTACCGTTAATCAAAGTTCTGTATTCCCGAATCAGTTTACTGTATTTCGTGTATTTATTGTGCATGAAAATATGCTTCATCGCGGCAATGCCGTTTTTCAGGACTTGCTCGTAATCATCGGGATGAATTTGCACGCTCGTGTATTCTCCGTTTGAATTTTTGAACAGTTCTTTATGATACGATGACTCGTAAACATGGCATTTTTTATACATGTCGAAAATCGATACCGCACTTCCTGAAAAAACAGTTGATTTTGATAAAACCGAAATATGTTTATCCAGTATGTCATAATCCAACTCTTCTTTATCGAAATGCTGGGATTTCAACAATTCGAGGTATTCTTTTTGAAGGTTATCCATAGAATTGACTATTATGTTTTTTTCAAGCGTAAAAATAGTAATTCTCGTGTAAAAACAACTTTTAGGCTTCACTTCAAAACACGCCTCTCGTCCGTGAGGTCAAATATTCAGGTATAATATTGAAGGCTACAACCGCATGTGTAAAATAGGATATTCTTTACCTTCTCCGTCTAAGCTTGACCTTTTGTATACGCTAAAGCCCATATGTTTATAAAAACCGACAGCTTGAGTATTTTGCTCGTTCACATCGACTTTAGTTACTTGCAAATTATCTATGGCATAAGTAATCAATTTTTTCCCGATACCCGTGCCTCGATAATTATTGTCGATAAACAACATCTCAAGATTTCTTTCCGCGATACCCATAAACCCGATTAAGATACCCTCTTGTTCAAACCCGAATAGAGTGACATGCTGAAAATATACCGGAAGGTGTTCTTTATAATATAGAAAATCTTCCTCTTTGAGAAAATCATGTGTACTCAACACTGCACTTTCCCAAATTTCCGTCAAACGCGGATAATCCGTAGCTTTTATTTTTCTAATCATAACTGTACTTTCGATTTAAGGTTGTAAAGTTCGGAACTTACATATTCAAAGCACTGAACCCAAGTTAAGAAATACGTTTACGGATTCTGCTTAGTGCTTGCGGTGTGATACCCAAGTAAGAAGCTATATCTTTTAATGGTATATAGTTTAATGTAATGCCATATTCTTCAATCATCTGTAGATAATACTGTTCAGGAGAATATTTAATCAAGTCGATATTTCTTTTCAAGAGTTTATTCAACAATATAGCATTCAAATCTTCGAATACGGTTTTTACCTTAGGGATAGCGGTATATAGTTCATTTGCTTGTTGCTTGTCTATTCGGTAAATAACGCTATCTACAATTGTTTGCACGTTAAATGCAGACCTTGTTTGTAATGTAAAAGATATGTTTGACATTGAAAACGTACCCTCTTTACAAAACCAGAAAACTTGTTCTTCCCCTTTATGATTTAAAAGCCAGCAACGTAATATTCCGTCAAAAACGAAATAACTATACCTTTCTATTTCTCCTTCCTTAATCAAGAATGTGCCTTTGCTAATTAATATTCGTTCAAAATATTGGTCGAATAATTTAGATTCCTCCAAATTAAAAGTATTGGTGCTAAAATTAAATTCTTTAAGTAGTTTTTCTAAAAGCATAAACTAAAAGTCACTGGATTATAAAAAGAAAACCTGTAAGTTGTTGATGCTTACAGGTTTTTATCTTTCCTTTTCGCCTTTCGGCTCCACGGGAGTGGGCGCTGAGGGATTCGAACCCCCGACCCTCTGGGTGTAAACCAGATGCTCTGAACCAGCTGAGCTAAGCGCCCGTGTTGCTTGATTGCGGGTGCAAATGTAACGCAATTTTTGAATACTGCAAAAGTTTAGTCGATTTTTTTTTCAAAAAAGAAGAAGGTTTTATTTAAATGTGGAATTTAATGATAGAGAAAAGTCATTTTAAAATTATTTTTCACGTAAATATAGATTTTATTGTATTCTATGTTATTGAATGGTAGTTGTTATAATTTTATTAGATGTAATCATAAAAACAATCGATTTGATTTATATTATTATACTTCTTATATTTGTAATAGAAAAATGAAAGAGAAATATAATAATAAAAATCAATAGATATGAAAACAAAGAATTTAATCGGATTAGACGTTGAGAAATCAAAACAATTAGTTGAGCATTTGAATGATTTATTGGCAAACTATCAGTTGTATTATCAGAACGTGAGAGGTTTCCACTGGAACGTGAAGGGACGCGGGTTCTTCCAGTTGCATGCCAAATTTGAAGAGTATTACAATGACGCTATCGAGAAAATAGACGAGATTGCTGAGCGCGTGCTTACGTTGGAAGGGACCCCGTTACACGCTTACTCGGCTTACATGAAAGTAGCCGAGATCAAAGAAGTAACGGGTGTTTCCAACGGATTGGAATGCGTGAAGCATATCATGGACAGCCTCGTGATTTTAATCCGGAAGGAAAGAGAGATTTTGGCACTTGCAGCCGAGGCGGGAGATGACGGTACTCAGGATATGATCAATCCTTATATCTCCGAACAGGAAAAGACTTTGTGGATGCTACGGGCATTTTTAAGTGAATAAGTTTAAGTTTTGAATTTGTAACCACAGAAGGCTATCGGAATCATCCGGTAGCCTTTCTCTTTATCAGCTATAGAAACCTTTTTCGGCAACTTCTCCCTTGGGGTGACGTTTTAATTACTATATTTGCGTTATATAACAATCTAATTCATCAACACCATGTGGGAGTATATTATTGCCGGAATAGTGACTTTAAGTAATCTGGCTTTCTTTCTTTACTATAAAAGAAGGATGTCCGAAGCGCGTGACGGTACGGCAGAAACGATGCCAGAGAGGATCATCAGCTCTGTGCCGGATATGATTTTCATGGTGGATAACAAACTGGATATACAAAAGATATATAATGCCGACGCCTCGAAATTGTCGTTACCGGTTGAGGCGTTGATCGGGAGAAACTTGAAGAATTGTGTTGACCCGGAGTGCGTGGAGGACGTGACCGCTAATATACAAGAGGCTTTATTGACGGGCGAGGTGCGCGAGTCCGAGTATTCGGTAACGATGAACGGGAAAAAGATACTTTACGAGGGACGTTTCAAGCGGGTGGAGGATAATCTCGTCGCTTGTTTCGAGCGGGATATCACGGAACGTAAAAAGACGGAGGCTGAAATCAAGCAGAACGAGCGGCTGTTGAACGCTGTTTTGGATAATATGCCGATGCCATTGATAATTAAAGATATCGAGAACGATCTGAAATATATTTTTTGGAATAAACAATGCGAGCTACTGGGAGGATATACCCGGGAAGAAGTTCTCGGGAAAAATGATATTGAAATTTACGGTGAAGAACGGGGGCGTCAGTACAGGGAAATAGATTTCGAGATTATAAAGAATGGCGGTTCGTACCGGGAACAAGAGGAGTACGTGACCCCCGATGGCGTGAAACACGTTTCGATCGTGAACAAAAACATGGTGGCAAACGACGTTCATCATTGGTTGTTAGCGACCCGTTGGGATATTTCCGATTTGATCGGGGTGCAGGAGCAATTGCAAAAGGCGAATCAAAATTTGAGGCAAATACAAGAGATCAATCAGTTGATACTGGATCACTCGAATAGCGGATTGGTATACGTGAACACGGATTATATCGTGGAGTGGGAAAATTTGGCCAAGTATTCCACGCATCCTTTAGCCGGAAAATACAAACAAGGGGTATGTTGTTACCGGAACGTTATGGGCAGAGAGGAACCTTGTCCCGGCTGTGTGATGCAGCGGGCTTTGATTTCCGGTAAAGTGGAAACGAAGGAATTGGAACTGGAAGGCGATGTGTTTGTTGAAGTTGTGGCGACTCCCGTGTCCGCGGAAGATGGCAGGCAACCGCGGGGTGTCGTGTTGAAATACGAGGATGTAACCGAAAGGCGCAGAGTGGCGAAAGAGTGGATACGGGCGAAAGAGGCCGCGGAGAATTCCGATAAATTGAAATCGATGTTCCTGTCAAACATGAGCCATGAGATTCGTACGCCGTTAAACGCTATCGTGGGATTCAGCGAATTATTGACACAGACGGAAGACCGGACGGAGAGAGAAGAGTATATAGATATTATTCAACGGAATAACGAGTTGTTGTTACAATTGATCAGTGATATACTGGATTTGTCCAAAATTGAGGCAGGGACGTTGGAATTTGTTTACACGATGGTGGATATGAATGAATTGCTACGAAGTCTCGAGTTAAGTAGTCGCCAGAAAATAGTCGATAATCCGGATATAGAGGTGGCTTTTATCTCCCGTCATGACGAGTGTATCGTGTACACGGAGAAAAACAGGGTATTGCAGGTATTGTCCAACTTTATGAGCAACGCCTTGAAATTCACGAATAAGGGACACGTGCATTTCGGTTACGAGCGACGGGGGGATGAGTTACGTTTTTTTGTTTCCGATACCGGTAGGGGCATCCCGACAAATAAGCAAACCGATATTTTCAAACGATTTATCAAATTGGATAGTTTCTCGAACGGAACCGGATTAGGATTAGCGATATGCCAGACGATCGTGAATAAGCTGGGAGGTACTATCGGCGTGGAATCCGAGGAAGGGAGAGGAAGTACTTTCTGGTTCTCTTTGCCCTTGAAACCGGGGGATAGACTTCTATAATAGATAGTATAGGTTAGGGTGTAATCCTACTCGTTACCCGTGTGATTTCCGCGGGAATAGGGGATCACTTCCGGTTCAATAGTGCATATAAAGTTTTAATTTAGCTTTTACTTCCCTGTAAGAACGCTATTGTATATAGGGTTCGTATAGGGTTCGTATAGGGTTCCTATAGCGTTCATGACGGAAGTGATGCGGAATTACACCGGAATTATACTACGAATCCTGTGGGAATCGTGCATGTATTCCCTTTGTTCAGTACAGGTACAAATTACGATTGTTTCTCGATATCGGCTCGTGATTTACTTTGTGTCACGAGGTAGACGCCGAGGAACACGAGGAGGGCGGCGACGGGTTTGTCCCACGTGAAGCTATCCTGTCCGATGAGGATAGCAACGATCGAGGCGATGATCGGTTGGGCGTTGTTGTACATGCTGACGGTGGTCGGGCGTATACGTTTCAAGGCGATGGGTACGAGCAGGTAAGCGACTCCGGTTGCCATGATGACGATGTACGCGAGGCGTAGCAGGGCGTTCAGGTCAAGCACGGGTGTCATGAATATTTTGGATTCGTCGAGTTTGTCGAGGCCAAGGGGGAGAGCAACGAGCGCGGCAAAGAGAAACATCCATTTCATTAAAGTGACCGGGGAGTAACGCTGCGATATGGTGCGGGTGATGATCAGGTACGTGGCATAAGTCACTATATTCACGATGCAAAGAAGAGTGCCGAGCGTGTGATTGCTCCCGCCACCCGCGGGAGTGGATTGAAGTATTAATAGCAATGCCCCGCAAGCCCCGATAAATACTCCGGTTGCTTTTTTACCGGTGATAGGTTCTTTCAGGAACACGGCTGCCATGAGCATAACGATGACGGGAGTCATGGCGGCGATAAGGGAGATGTTGACGGGCGAGGAGTATTGCAAGGCGACGGCAAAGGACAATTGTGCCCCGATAAGCCCGAAGAGGGCGGCGAAGAAGAGTATTGTCAAATCTTTAAAACTTACTTTTTCTCGTGGCAGAAACAAGGAGATACTCCAGAAAATCAAGGTGGCACATGACATCCTGACCAGCGTGAGGGCAAACGGGTGAATCCATTCCGGGACTAATGTTTTGGCGATAGAGGTGTTCAATCCGAAGATGACGTTTGTCATCAGAATAGCGATGTGTCCTTGCCATTTTTCTCTGGTCATGTGAACTTGAATTAAATGTTCGTTACAAAAGTAGGACTAAAATCAGAGATTTGTTCCGGGATTTTATTAATTTTGAAAATCAATTTCGGGTGTGGATTTTTGAGAGTGTCGAGTTTAATTGATGCAAGCGAATGGAAGAGAATTTGAAATATCGGGACATGGCGATTTTGACGAGAGATTTGAAAGCGGGAGAAGAGGCTGCTTTCGATTTTCTCTTCCGTACTCGTTACAAGAATTTGTGTCGGTTTGCCGCCACGTTTGTCGTGCATTTCGATGTGGCGGAGGATATCGTGCAGGAGATTTTCGAGAAGATATGGCAGAAGAGTGCCCGGATTGCGGAAGGTGAATCCATTGATAGTTATTTGTTTGTTGCCACGCGTAACGCTTGCTTCACGTTCTTGAAAGATAGGCGGGAACGTGTTGATTTGGAGGGGTTGAAACAGGAGTTGGAGGCTCCCGAAGAGGTTGTCGAGTTCGAAAGTGCGGAGTTGAATCGTTTGTGGGGGGAGATCGAGAAATTGCCTTTGCAGTGTAAGACCGTTTTTAAATTGGTGGTGTTGGAAGATATGAAGTACAGGGAGGTGGCTGAGGCTTTGGATATTTCGGTGAACACGGTGAAGACTCAGGTTAAGATTGCCTATAAGACTTTGAGGGAAAGTTTACAACGGGGACAGTTCACTCTTTTTTTGTTGCTTTACGGGAGGAGGTAATTATATTCGGATATTTTTTTCAAAAAAAATCATTTTTTTCTTCACCCTGTTTTCGTGTTTTGCAGTACTCTATGTAAAAACCATAGAGAATGAAAATTGAAGACAGGGTATATGAATTGATTTCCGGTAAACTCGATGACGTGTTGTCAGAAGAGGAAGAGAGGGAATTGTCGGGTTGGTTGGAAGCTGACGGGGAGCATCGGGTGATTTTCGATGAGATGCGGAGATTGCACGAGCAAGCGAAATTGTTGCGGCGGGAGTTTAACCCGGACGTGGAGGGTACGCTAAGGAGATTGAAAGTACGCGGGGGAAAACGGATCGGGTTGCACGCGTGGTGGAAGTACGCGGCGATGTTTGTTTTGCCGTTGGGTATTGCTTTTGCTTTGTGGCAGGGGTTGAAAGAAAAAAAGATTGTTTTGCATCGGCAATTCGGCGAGGTGGCTCGCCCGGGGGCGGAGCGTGCCGTGTTGAAACTTTTTGACGGGAAAACCGTGGTGTTGGATAGTACGTCTGGGAATATGTTGATTGCGCGAGGCGAGAATGTTCGGGTGGAAGTGGATTCGAATCGCTTGTTACGTTATTCCCGGGAGGATACTGTTGTGACTTCACGGGAAGAGAGGAAGAATGAGTTGATTGTTCCGAGAGGGGGGGAGTATCAGATTGTGTTGGCTGACGGGACGCAGGTATGGTTGAATTCGGCGACTAAGTTGATATTCCCTCAAAATTTCACGGGAAAGGAGAGAAGGGTGGTGTTGTCGGGTGAGGCTTTTTTCGAAGTGGCACGGGACGAGAATAAACCTTTTATCGTGGAGACTTCCAGAATGGACGTGAAGGTGCTGGGTACTCGGTTTAACGTGAATGCTTACACGGATAACGAGATGGTTTCGACCACGTTGGTGGATGGTAGCGTGGAAGTGGCTTCCGGTACACAGAAACCCATTACGCTGGTTCCGGGAGAGCAGGCGTACGGGGAAGCGGGTGAGTTGGAAAAACGGGAGGTGAATGTGAGGTTGTACACTTCGTGGATAGATGGCAGATTTATGTTTAATAACGTGGAGTTGGAGGAGATAGCGAAACAGATTTCTCGTTGGTATGACGTGGAAATTTTTTTCACGAATGAGAACGTGAAGAAAATCCGTTTCACGGGTGGAATGGTGAAGTTCAAACCGTTGGATGATTTGATACGGATGATAGAGAGCACGAGTTCGGTATGTTTCAGCGTGAAAGGGAGAACGATAGTGATTTCGGAAGGATAAATAAATACCGGAAACGTGTGATGGCATTCCGGTATTTAATAGATAAATGTCTTGCCCGACGTTTGGCGATGGAGGACAAGACGAGTTATAAATCTTAAAAACAAATGTATGGAAAAAAAATGTGATTTGGGGATTAATCCCCCCAGATGGCTAAAAAAATTTTTATTGGTCATGCGAATAACAGGTATTTTGTGTTTGGTGTGCGTGATGCATTTGTCGGCGGCGGTGTACTCACAAACGGCACGTATCAATTTGAAAATGAAGGATGCGACGATCGAGCAAGTGTTGAACCGGATTTCGGAGTCGACGAAGATGGATTTCTTTTACAGTAATTCGAAGATTGACGTGGCGAAGAAAGTGAGCGTCGATTTTTTTGACGCCACGTTGGAAGAGGCTTTACGTGCCATATTTAAGGGATGTGATGTTAAGTTCGAGATTGCGGATGATTTTGTGATCATTCATGATGTGCGGGCGAAGGTTGCAGTAGCGGTTGATACACTGAAGAATACGATTTGTTCCGGTAAGGTGACAGACAAGGAGAACAATCCATTGCCGGGGGTAACGGTGATATTGAAAGGGACATCTATCGGAACAACAACAGATGTGAAGGGATGCTTTGAGTTTCCGATACCTCAGACCAAGAATCCGGTGTTGATTTTCACGTTTATCGGGATGAAGAGCACGGAGAAGGCGGTTAAGGTCGGGGAAATTTTGCATGTCCAATTGGAAGAGGAGAACACGGAATTAGAAGAAGTGGTTTCCTACGGTTATTACAACGTGGATAAACGTCTTTTGACAAGTTCCGTTACTTCATTGAAAGCAAGTGATATTATGATGCCGGGTGTGAGCACAATTGATCAAATGCTGGAAGGGCATGTTCCCGGTATGATCTTTATGCAAAATTCGGGACAAGTCGGCGCCTCTCCGAAAATCAAAATCCGGGGGACTACCACGATACTGGGAAAACAAGCCCCGTTATGGGTATTGGATGGTATTATTTTATCTGATCCAGTAAATGTGGATGCTTCTCAATTGAATGATTTGGATTTTGTTAATTTATTGGGTAACGCTATTTCTGGATTGAACCCGGAGGATGTTGAACAAATTGATGTATTGAAAGATGCTTCAGCTACAGCTATTTACGGTCCTCGTGCTTCGAATGGGGTTATCGTTATTACCACGAAAAAAGGAAAAATCGGTAAACCAAGTGTTTCTTATTCATTGTCCGGAACATTTCGGAGAAGACCTCGATATTCAGATCGAGCCGTGAACGTGATGAATTCGCAAGAGCGTATAGCGTATTCACGTGAAGCTATCGAGAGTAAATTGCCGATACCCAATATTTCCACTTGGATAGGCTATGAAGCGGCGTATTATGATTATTCTAAAGGAATTTTGAATCATGATGAATTTACTCGGCAAGTACGTCGAATGGAAACTGTCAATACGGATTGGTTGGGATTATTGATGAACGATACTTATTCTAATTCTCATACGTTAAGTCTTTCCGGTGGAACCCATAATATGCGTTATTATGCATCGCTCGGTTATAGTGACGAGCAAGGAAATATTAAAAACGAGGAGAACAAAAGGTATTCCGGTATGGTGAAATTGGATCTCAATTACAATAAATTTATCGCTCGCTTCGGTCTTTCTGGTAGTCTGTCGAAACGCAATTACACGCCGGAAGTCATTGGAGTTACCAATTACGCATATAATTCATCCCGCAGTGTGCCGGCTTGTAATGAAGATGGTTCTTTGTTTTTTTATCAAAGAGAGGTAAGTGATTTATTTGATCACTCGTATAATATCTTGAATGAGATGAAACACTCGGATCAAACGATTAACACTAATTCATTGGGTCTGAGTGTTGCGTTAGCTTATAAATTTTTCCCTGCGTTAAAAGCTGAAGTAACATTCGGTTATAATATTTCAGATACGGATCAAGAAACTTACTTCGGGGAAAAAAGTTGGCATATCATGTCAATGAAGGCTATATTGAAGGAAACCGGACAACAGAGTGAATATACTTCATGTCCTTCCGGGGGAGAATTAAGTTTGTCAAATACCAATAATGAAGGTTGGACTACACGTTTCTCGCTCTCTTATAATAAGATGTTGGATCATGAAGAGTCACATTTGTTGAACGCCACTCTGATTGGTGAGATTAGTTCTGTTCGCTATCATGGTTTCTCTATCACGAAACGAGGTTATTTACCTGATCGAGGGTTAAGTTTTGATATTATAGAGCCGGGGGAATTTAAAGAATACGATAAATGGCTATTGACGAATGAAGCGAGAGGGATCATGACGGATAATTTGACAAGGCTTGTGGGGTTGGTCGGTAGTATCAATTATTCTTATAAAAATGAATTCATACTGAATGCTAATGCTCGTATTGATGGTTCGAATAAATTTGGCGATCAAAGTAACAAAAAATTGAATCCTATCTGGTCTGTTTCCGGTAGATGGAACTTTGAAGAAAAACTCTTGTATCACGTGCATTGGGTTAATCGGTTAGCATTAAGAGCTTCTTTCGGGTACCAAGGTAATATGTCGGCGCAGGAATCCCCTCGTTTAATTATAAAAAAAATGGGAACCGATCGTTATTTTAAAGAATTCTATTCTACGATTAAAAATTATCCCAACCCGAATTTGAAGTGGGAAAAAACGTCGAATGTGAATGTTGGGTTAGATTTTAGTTTGTTTAACGAGAAATTGTGCGGTTCGGTAGAGTATTATTATCGTTATACGAAAGACGCTTTCTTGGCTAAACAGGTTTCAGTGGTAAACGGGGTTGAGTCTTATCTCGTAAATGGGGGAAATATTAATAATCAGGGAGTTGAGTTTTATTTTAATTTTGTCCCGATAAATAATTTGAATACGGGTGGAAGTCGAAAAGGGTTTGTTTGGAAAATTGACCCTAATTTCGGTTCGGTGTTTAATCAGTTGGTTGACAAGATTAAGCCTAAAAATAAAGTTTTACAAGACGAGATCACGTATCGTGATTATCTTGATGGTAAGGTACAAGTGGTGGGACGTCCGGTAAATACATTTTATTCTTACCGTTTCAAAGGTTTGAATCCTGAAAATGGAGCTCCCATGTTTTATAACACGGATAGAGTGACTATGGTGGATGGGGAAGAAGTTGAAACAGCCACGATATATCAAGATATGGATAAGGAAGAGGTATTTACTACTGTGCTCACGTATTCCGGTTGTCGGGAGCCTTTTTTGCAAGGAGGTGTTTATAATTATTTGGGTTACGGTAATTGGGTTCTTTCTTTCAATTTGAGTTATAGTATCGGCTCTAAAATACGATTGTTCAGGTTATTTCCGAACGATGGGCAGATTGTTTCGCCGGAAAAGAATCTTCGAAAAGAATTATCAAATCGATGGAAACGTCCCGGGGATGAGAATATTACAAATATTCCCGGTATTTTGAGCGGATTAGATCAATTCTATGCTACTAATTTGTGGTGTAATGATAAGCCTTATGTTTTTGCATCTAATATTTGGCAGATGTATGACGAATCAAATATACGAGTTGTTTCGGGCAATTATTTGAAATTATCTTCTATTTCTCTACGGTATGTGATTCCCGAATCTTTGTGTAAAAAAGTATATATGCGTTCGGCTTATCTGAGTTTTAGTGGAACAAATGTATTCACTTTATGCAGTAAAAAACTTAAAGGTCAGGATCCTTCGCAATCAGGTACAACGGATTTGATTAATATTTCCGTTCGCCCGACGTACTCACTTCAATTAAATGTAACATTTTAATTTTGAGCGATATGAAAAAGTATTACATGATATTATTTTTTGCCATTAGTTGCGTGACATTTCTTTCTTGTGGCGATTTTTTGCAAGAATATTCTCGAGATCTGGTTTATGCATCTTCGTGTACTGATTTGGACGAAATTATGATCGGGGACGGATATATGCAACGTATGCCGGAAGGTAGTTACGGGTCGACGAGTATTACATATTCTCGAACCAGTCACTATTTTCCGCATCTACATGTGATGGATGATGATGTAGAAGAATTTGTTTCGGGATATTTTTCAGAAACTAGTTTAATAAGCCCGGCTTCTTGGTGTAGGAATTTGTATACGTGGCAAGAAGAGCCGTTTATGACATTAAGTAATAGTCCGATTGACAATTATGATTACGCTCGCCTTTACAAGCATATTGGCTACTTAAATGTGATTATATCCTATGTCAAAGAATTTCAAGATGATCCAGAAGAACTTCGTCGTAGAGTGTTGGGCGAAGCTTTGTTTTTGCGCGGAGCTTATTACTACTTATTGGTGAATCTTTATGCGAAACCTTTTTCAAAAGAAACTGCAGATTCGGATCTTGGTGTTAGTTTGAATCTCACGGAATATATAGAGGACAAGCATTTTAGTCGAGATCCGGTATCCCATGTTTATAAACAGATTGTGAAAGATCTGAAAGGTGCCGCTGAAAATTTAGCAGGTATTAAACAGCCGACAATTTATAGGGCTGATGAGCAAGATGCTAGATTGTTGTTAAGTCGTGTTTATTTGTACATGGGAGAATGGCAATTGGCGATAGAGGAGTGTGATAAGATTATTGAACAAAAGGTGACTTTATACGATTTTAACGAGTTGGCAAGAGGACAAGTTATAAACACGTCGAAATCTCCCGAGATATTCTTCACGCAAGGTAGTTCAAGCGTGCAAATTTTAATGACTGACGATTGGATGAAGCCGGCAATCGGACGTTATCGGGTGTCAGATGAATTATATAATTTGTATTTCAAATATGCAGATCAGGGGGTTGTTGACCTTAGAGCTAATTTCTTTTTTAAGAGGTCAGAAAAAGAAAGTGGTAAGTATCTTTGTATAAAAGGTACTAAAGCTTATAATGGAGCGACTTCTGTGTTTGATGCTTTTGTTATGCGTGCGGCAGAGGTGTATTTGAACAAGGCAGAGGCGCAAGCCATGCTTGATCAGACTGAAGCTAAAAATACGATCAAAATATTGATGGATAAGAGATTCGCATACAATCAGTCACCTAATATTTCTAATTTGAGTGGTCAAGAATTGGTAAATTTTATTCGGGAAGAACGTCGAAGAGAGTTGTGTTTTGAAGGACATCGTTGGTTTGATTTGCGTCGTTATGCGGTGTCACCAAAGTATTCGCATGCAAAGGAAATAGTGCATAAGGTATTCGATGCTGCGTCTAGTTATGGTGGAGCGGGAGTGTACAAGGGGACCTATGTTCTGAAACCCTATCCGAATGATAACGCATGGGTATTGCCTATCCCTGATCGTGAGCTGGTGTTTAATGAAGGAGTGACGGTTGATAACGAGAAACGTGAGGTGCGTACGATGATTGGTAATAACAATTAAAAATCACGAAATTATGAAGACATTATATTTTATAACATGCATAATTATTATTTGTTTTTTTGCTCGTTGTACAAATGGTGACGAGGATGTGGTAGCAACGGAAAGTTCCCCGGATTGGTTTGAAATTAAAGATAGACCGGGGGAGTTGAATCAATTGTTATATCAGATATATAGAGATTACCAGTTTTCTATTTTTGTGAATGATACCTTGGGACAAAGAGATTTGGGGGTAGATGCGTATGGTAATCCGATTATTTATATACAATTATTTGATCCGGGTTATTATGTTTGGGGTACTTATTCTGATTTTGGGACAATGGCTTTGTCCAAAGATACGTTGGCGATGATTAAAGCGGTCACTACATTTAAAGAACGTTTTCTTGCGGTTCTTCCAGAAGAAATATATCCTAGATCTTTATTGTTCGTTGATACCATAAATTCTCGGATGGAATATCAATATGAAATGCATGATGTCGAAATTGACGTGTATAGTAACGGGATAAGAGGATATGTCGTTGGAAAATTATCCTCGATTTTACAAATGAGTGATATGGAGTTGGAGCATTGGGTAGGGGGAATATTTGCTCCTCGTTGTGTTGATTGGATAAATGCCAATATAGAGCAGGAAGAGTTAGAAGAATTTTATAAGATTACCAACGAGGGGAATGGTTGGGGAAGATACGATACTGAGTTTTCCGAGTATCATGATGAATATGAAGCAGATCCGAAATCTTTAGGATTTTGGCGTTGGAAGAAAGAGTTTACGGACGTGAAAAAGTCTGTTACCCAAACAGATGATTTGCGAGACTTTGCTGCTTGGGCGTTCGTTTATTGGAATAAAAAAGACGAGTTTTATGAAACTTATAAAGATTTTGAACGCTTGATCCGGAAATTTGCCCTGTTTGAAACCTTCTTTGCGGCTTATTGTGAAAAGTATAACGTTGATCTTTCAAATTAAAAATTGATGGAAGGGGGAATCCGCATTGTGGTGTTCCCCTTTCTCGTTTTTGTATATAAATACTGTATTCATGAAAAAAATTACTCTTATTACATTACTCGTGGTCGCTTGTGTTGCGGCATTCGGACAAGACGGGATTCGTTTTGAATCATTGACATTCAAAGAGGCTTTAGCAAAAGCAAAATGCGAAAAGAAGTTGGTGTTTTTGGATTGCTATACCTCGTGGTGTGGGCCTTGTAAAGCGATGGCGGATGAAATCTTCCCGTTGAAAAAAGCCGGGGATTATTTTAATCCGAGGTTTGTAAGTATTAAACTTGATATGGAAAAAGGCGAAGGAATCGAGTTGGACAAAAAACTTGAAATTGCCGGGTATCCGACATTTTTTATTTTTACCCCGAATGGGCACATGCAGCATAAAATCATGGGTGGCTCCCCGAATATAGAGGTTTTCATTAATAGAATCGAGAAAGGTATGAAGAAAGAGACTTCATACGGTTATTTACGAGATCTTTATGAAGCCGGTAAAATTAACAAGAAGCAATTGATTAATTACAAGTTGGCCTTGATGGATGCTTTTGAAACAAGAAGACTTGGCGAGGTCGATTACTTGATAGACTCTCTTTTGACAGCTGAAGATAAGTTGGGAAAAGAGTACTGGCCGATCATGAAAGGGTACGGTTCGGATGATTTCAAGTTTGTGGTAAATAATTTGTCAAAATTTCGGAAACGTATAGGTAAGCAAGATGTTAACCGATATTTGTTTAATAATTTCCATGCGGCGATTTTCAAGGCGCTGGATTATGATTCCAAGGCGAATCGTAAAAAGTTAGAACAAATTCACGAGGAACTTCAAGTGCTGGACCTGCCACACAAAGAGGTCTTGATTACCGAGATCGAGATCGCCGAAGTGATGAGAAATGAGAATGTACCCGCTTTAGTTCAGGCATTGAAGAAATATAGTGAGTATGATAATATCGATTTTGAATTGATATTTTCCATGATACGAAGTATTCCACTTGAGGAAGGTCGAGAGTTAATAGCATTGTATGAGCCGTTGTTGAAAAAATGTCCGGAAGAGCAACGTGGTTACCTTAACTTCCTTTTTGAAAAGTTGCGAGAGTCTTTAAAATAGATCTTTTAAAATTTTGGAGGTGTCTAAAAAGTACTTATTAGTGTGGTAGATGAGTACTTTTTAAACCCCTCCTTTTCTTGTTTTCTTTGAATTAATTCACGTTATTTGCGCTTGTTATGATCACAGAAGAGAGTATAGAGTACTTTGTGACCCAAGCGCACCGGTATGGTGAGGCAGGGTTGATGCTTTGCAGTAGCGGGAATTTGTCATGGAGAGTCGGGGAGAAGGCTCTCGTTTCGGGGACGGGTTCATGGTTGCCTGTTTTGACGGGGGAGCGGGTGGCAGTATGTGATGTGGTGAGCGGGCTGTCGGAAAACGGGGTAAGACCTTCCATGGAGAGTGTTTTTCATTTGGGGGTTATGCGGGAGCGGGCGGACGTGAACGTGGTGTTGCATTTCCAATCGGAGTACGCGACTGTTGTGGCGTGCATGAAGGAGAAACCGGAAAGTTTTAACGTGACATTGGAGGTGCCTTATCACGTGGGGGAGATTGCTGTTATTCCTTATTATTGTCCCGGCTCACCGGAATTGGCGCAAGCGGTGATTGACGGTATGCGGGAACACGATGCGGTGCTGATGAGTAATCACGGGCAGGTGGTGTGCGGGAAGGATTTTGACGATGTGCTTCAACGGGCGTTATTTTTCGAGATGGCGTGCCGGATTATCGTTCAAAGTAGAGGTAGATATGAGGTACTTGGAAAAAAAGATGTCGAGAATTTGAAGAGATTACGTTTAAATTCTCGATAATTATTTGCATCTTTGTATTAAGGTGATGGGATCTGAATTAGAATTGGATATTGTAATTATGGATCATTTTATTGAAAATGTGAACAAGAAGCGAGAGGGAGCGTGGAGAGAGTTGTACAGGAGATTTTATCCTGCACTCTGTAACTATGCCTTGAAAATCGTGAAAGATACGGATGTTGCGGAGGATGTTGTTCAGGATTGTTTCATTAAAATATGGGATTCATCTATCCGGTTTGAAGATGGTCCTTCATTAACAGCTTATTTGTATCGGGCGGTATATACCCGTTCATTAAATCTGGTACGGGATCAAGGGTACGCTCAAGGACTTTACGAGAAATGGGGAGAGAAAGTGCTGGAGGAGCAGGAAGAGTTTGATCCTGTGATCGAGATTGCGGTGGAGGAAGATGTCGTGAACAGGTTCTACGCGATAGTGGACGAGTTGTCCGGGCAGCAGAAGGATGTGCTGTTGATGAGTATGAATGGCGATAAAGTGAAAGAGATTGCCGAAAAATTGCAGATAAGCGAAAATTCCGTTAAGACGCAGAAAAAGAGGGCGTATGCTTATGTACGTGAACGTTTGGGTGAGGGGTGGTTCATTTTTTTGATTTTTTTTGTCACCCGTTTTTTAAAGTCATGTGTTCTTTAAATGAGAAGAAACATGAAATGATACGAGATTGGAAAAATATAGCGAATAGATCCAAGCGGGTTACGGATTATCTAAAAGGACTTTTTTTAGAAGAGGAAAGTTCTGACAGAGAATTTGTCGGTGATTCGATGGAGGAACGGATCGCCGGGAGGCTTTCCCGACCGGATTATCTAAAACAAAAGTATGAGGAACAGCGACGTTTTGATGCTGACGCGGCTTTCGGGAAATTGAGAAGGCGTAATCGTCGCCGGGTGATGATTCGGGTAAGTTCGGTAGCGGCTTCGGTAGCTGTTCTTTTAGGGGTGGTTTGGATGTTCCAAGTGGAACCGGAGCAACGGGGGAATGTGCCTTCAGTGAAAAAGGTGATTACTCCCGGGGAACGGAAAGCGGTGCTCGTGTTGAATGACGGGCGGACGCTTGACCTGAAAGAGGCTCGTTCCTCGAGGATAGAAACCACGGAAGGAGTTATCCATATTGATTCCGCGGGAGTGATATGCGGAGAGGAGGCAAGTGAAGTTGTCATGACGGAAAAGAGTTATAATAAATTGATTATTCCCCGTGGAGGAGAGTATCATCTGGTTTTGTCGGACGGTACGAACGTGTGGTTAAATTCCGAGACGGAGTTACATTTCCC
Organism: Butyricimonas hominis; assembly: GCF_014287455.1. NCBI lineage: Bacteria > Pseudomonadati > Bacteroidota > Bacteroidia > Bacteroidales > Odoribacteraceae > Butyricimonas > Butyricimonas hominis. The sequence continues at coordinate 76,842 of NZ_JACOOH010000004.1, read as the reverse complement.
GCTTCAGTTCAAGGGGGATTCCCGGCAGGTTTATTTGAAGGGGGAGGCTTATTTTGACGTGAAAAGTAATCCGGATAAACCTTTTATCGTGAACACGGCTGCCGGTGACGTGAAAGTATTGGGTACGGGATTCGACGTGGCTGTCTACGACTCGACCACGATGATCGCGACTTTGGAACGAGGGGCAATCAGTTACGTGCATGAGTCGCAACCGGAAATCGTGTTGCGTCCCGGGGAACAATTAACTTACAAGATAGGGAATGAATTACCTCGGGTCTGTAAGGTGAATACAAGATTGTACACGGCATGGAAAGATCATCTTTTCTGTTTCGAGGAACAGCGTTTATCGGAGATTATGGTCGTTTTAGCGCGTTGGTACGATTTGAAAGTGCAGTTTGATTCGGAGGATTTGAAAAACGTGGAGTTATCCGGAACGCTGGATAAATATTCGGATGTAAGACCGTTATTGAATTTATTCGAGTTAGGAACAAACGTGAAATTTGAAATAGAAGATAATGTTGTGATAGTGAGAAAAGCAAAATAAAAAAAGGGCTCGAAACAGAGCGACCAAACCATGTATCGAATCCCTTTTTGTTCTAAGTGTTAAACTTATAAAATCAAACAAAGTTATGAAAAAAAATCCACCCGAAGTGTGGGTACGACCACATTGTGTCAAAAAAATTTTTCAAGTGATGAAACTGACGTTATTTTTTGTGATGTTTTTCTTTATTTCAGCCAGTGCATTTACCCAAAAGGTGAATATCTCGGTAAAGTCCGATATGAATTTGAACGAGGTGCTGAAGCAAATAAAGAATCAGTCGGGAATCCGTATTCTGTATGATGCGGGTAAGACGAAACAAGTGCAGTGCCGTGAGATGAAAATCACGGAAATGGATGTAGTCGAAGCGTTGCGACAAGTGCTGAAAGATACTCGTTTCGAGTTTTTCGAAGAGGGAGGAGTGTATATTGTTCGGGAACTTGCCGTGCAACAGGCAAAGGTTATTCGTATTGTCGGAAAAGTGACGGACGCGAAGAAGCAACCTCTACCCGGTGTTACCGTTCAATTGAAGGGATTCCCGATAGGAACGGCAACGAATAGCACGGGAGATTATCAACTTTCGATACCGAATGCCCCGGAGAAGTTTTCTCTCGTGTTTTCTTTTATCGGTATGGAAGCGCAAGAGATTGTCTATGCCGGGAAGGATACGATCAACGTGGTGATGAAGGAGGATGTGGCGACATTGGATGATGTTGTCGTGACGGGATATATGACAGTAAATAGAGGTAGTTACGTGGGAGCCGTGACCACGGTAAAAGTGGACGATATCAAAATTGCGGGTATGACTTCTATTGATCAAATGTTGCAAGGTGTGGTTCCCGGTATGACAGTTCGGATGAGTACCGGGCAGGTCGGTGCTTCTCCGAAAATTAGGGTAAGAGGAACTTCCACGTTGTTAGGAAATAAGGAACCTGTCTGGGTGGTCGACGGCGTGATTCAGCGTGAGCCGATTCCAATGCAGGATGAGTTGTCCGGGGATATCGAGGATTTACGTTTGATTGTATCGAATGCTATCTCTTGGTTGAATCCGAATGATATTGAGACTTTGACAGTGTTAAAAGACGCTTCCGCCACGGCAATTTACGGCTCGCAAGCAGCAAACGGCGTGATCGTGATAACCACGAAAAAAGCAGAAACGGGAAGACTTTCCGTGTCTTACAGTGGGAGTGTGACTGTAGGTCAACGTCCTAAATACGGGATGTACGACCGGATGACTTCACAAGAAAGAATGCAATTATCCCAAGAAATCTACGAGGAACGGGTATCGTTCCCTAATTCGATATTGCCTATCGGGTACGAGGGACTTGTAGAGAAATTGAACAATAAGGAAATCACGGAGAGTGAAATGAAAGAGGAGTTCCGGAAAATGGAGCGGATGAATACGGATTGGTTTAGTATTTTATTCCGTAATTCTGTCAGTCACCAGCATTCGCTTAGCGTGACCGGAGGGTCGGAGAAAATTTCAAACCGGACTTCAATCAATATCTCCGAAACGCTCGGAGAGGCTATCGGGAATGAAATGTCGAATTTTTCCGTGAGTTCAAATACAACGATGAAGTTCCTGCCTACTTTACAAGCCAGTTTTTTGGTTAACGGGAGTTTGCGGAACACGGAGGGATTTGCTTATAATGTTAGTCCGTTTGATTATGCTTATAATACATCTCGGGTGATTCCTGCCTATAATGAGGACGGAACGTTGTTTTATCATGAAAAGGTAGGTGCCTCGAGTAATTCTATACCTTTGAAAAATCGGTATAATTATAATATTCTTAATGAACGGAATAATACGGGGAATGAAAACACGACGAAAAAGCTTTCTACTTCTTTGGATTTGAATTGGACGATTCTTCCGGGATTACAGTATCAAGGCGTGTTCTCCTATGGGCTGTCTTCTTCCAATATTAAATCGTGGGCTACGGAACAATCATTCTATATCACGAGTATGAGGGGATATGAGTTTGGTTCCGTGTTGGCGAATCAGGCGGAAGAGAAAGGTTCTCGTTTGCCTTGGGGGGGATTGTTGTACACGGAGGAATCATCTGTAAGGGATTATACTTTCCGGAATAGTTTGGTGTATGACAAGACGTTTAAGGATGTTCATCGTATGACTCTGCAAGCTGGAATCGAGATCGCATCGGCAAAAACGACAGGAACGAGAAACAAGAATTACGGTTACTTGAAATACCGGGGAGAGTCGTTTGCAAGTGTTCCGCTGATGTATACTCCTGTTGGGGCGTCGGCTAAAAATAATGAGCTTTATGAAGAGATGCGAACGAACCGGAAAGTGGTAAATCGTAAATCAAATTCTTTGAGTGAATATTTCACGGGTATATACTCGTATGATAATCGTTATGTGGTGAATTTTAACGCTCGTTTGGATGCTTCCAACCGATTCGGACAGGATCCGGATAAGAAATTCAGACCTACTTGGTCAGTCGGGGCTAAATGGAGAGTTGCTAATGAGCCTTTCACCCGGGGATGGAATTGGATTGATGGGTTGGATATATCGGCTTCATATGGTTATCAAGGGAATGCCGTGGAAAATGTTTCTCCTTATCTGATAGCGTCAGATGGTGGTTTCCATGAACAATATAAACAATATACGTTGAATATTAAAGGCTTGCCTTACGATAATCTGGGTTGGGAGAAGACGAAGAGTTGGAATTTCAGCGTGGATTTAGCTTTCTTGAATGGACGGTTGAACGTGTTGGCAAATGTTTTCGGTAAGAATAGCGACGTGCTTTCTTCCCGGGATGTACCGGCGGAGAATGGTATGTTGAATTCCGTGATTTTCGGTTCTAAAATGGAAAATAAGGGGTACGAATTAACAGTCAATGTCGTGCCTGTCCGGACAAAGGATTTCTTGTGGCAATTTTCCGTGAATACGGGTGTTACGAAAAATAAACAGACGAATAACGAGCGGGTGAATACCGTGGACGATTTCCTGAACGGAACTTGTATTGTCAACGGTGAGGCTTACTCGGCATTTTATTCATTTGAATTTGACGGGCTTGACCCGGAGAACGGAACACCGTTGTTTAAAAATCTGGATATAGATGACACGGAAGATTTCACGAAATTTTTGGTGTTGAGCGGTAAGGATGAACCGGACTTCAGTGGTGGTCTTTCCACTTCGTTCAGGTATAAGAATTTCCGTTTCCAAGCTAATTTCTCCATGCAGTTCGGGGGACAGGGGCGTATTCCGGACTTCTATAATACTTCCAGCCAGAAGGGACTTCCTTCTCCGGAACAAAATGCTTCCCGAAAATTGTTGAACCGTTGGAGAAATCCCGGGGATGAAACAATATATCCTTCTTTACCCGGGCGAGGCAGTACCACGGAACTGCGTTTGCCGACAAGCGGAGGAACATATAAGTCTCCTTATCAAATGTATAATATGGCGAATATTCGGGTAGCCGATACGGACTTGATCCGGTGTACTCAATTGTCGTTGTCTTATCAGTTTGGTGAGCAAGTGTTACGGGTGCTTCACGTGAGGAACTTGAACCTGAGCGCAAGTATGGCAAATCCGTTTATGATCGTGTTCGATAAAAAATGGAAAGGCATTGATCCGGAAACGGGAGGATGGCCTACCCGGCGTACGATGTCACTCTCGTTGAGTGCTGCATTCTGATGTTGAAATTGAAAAAAAAGAAGATATGAAGAAAAGAGATATATTAAGATTGGCTGTTGTTACAGTGGGATTATTTTTGAGCGGGGGATGTTCCGATTTTTTGGAAGAAGAATCCCAAGATGAAGTTATCCCGAAAACAGTGACGGATTTTAGTGAATTGCTCATGGGATCCGGTTATCCTTCCACGGCATATTATCCGGGCTCGATACTTGCCCAATTGGATGATGACAAGATGCTTGACAGGGATGGAGAAAATGTGCTTGGAAGTACTGGTGCCGAGGAGTGGTTTCCTGCCTTTACATGGCAACCGGATTTGTACCGGAGAGATGAGGGGACGCCTTTGGCCTCAACGGAATACTATATGTGGTACGAGCGGATCAAGGGATGTAATGCCGTGCTGGATTATATTGACGATGCTATCGGTACGCAGTCAGAACGTGAGCAAGTGAAAGCGGAGGCTTTGGCGTTAAGGGCTTATTATTATTTCTGGTTGGTAAACCTGTACGGGGAACCGTATAATTATAATAAAGAAGCGTTGGGAGTTCCTTTGAAATTAACTTCTACGGTGCAGGAGGAAGTCGGGGGAGTCCGCAACACGGTGAAAGAGGTGTACGAACAGATATTGAAAGACTTGGATGCTTCTGCCAAGTTGTTTGAAAAATATAACGTGGTGATTGGGAATTACCGGATGAATCTCCCTGCCGTGAAGATTTTGTTGTCCCGGGTATATCTTTACATGGAGGAATGGCAGAATGCGGTTAACGCGGCAAATGATGCGATAGAATTAGGACGGGGATTAACGGATCTTACTTTAGTGGATGAAAACGTGAACTATTGCATGAACAGTTATGATGTGAATGAGACGGTTTGTATTTTCGGTGCAAGAATAGATAATTATAGCATGGCTTACGTGGTTAGTTCAGATTTATTGAAGTTGTTTAATAGTAAAGACAGAAGGATAGGGATTTATATTATTGCTCAATATTCTGGGGGTGGAGATTTTACGGGTTGGCTAATAAATAAAAATGCTGCAGCCGGAGAGCCGGGACAGTGTTTGCGTCTGGCGGAAGCTTATTTAAACCGTGCAGAAGCTTATTCGCGGTTGACCGGAAAGCAATCCGATGCGTTGGCTGATTTGAATACGCTTCGTAAGCATCGTATTATGGATTACAGGGATGTATCGATTGCCGATCCGACGGCTTTGTTGGATACCATCCGGAAAGAACGCCGTTTGGAACTTTGTTACGAGGGACACCGCTGGTTTGATTTGCGTCGTTACGGGATGCCGGAGATTACGCATATTTATCAAGAGAGTACAACCAGTCCGGCTATGGTGTACACGTTGAAGGAGAAAGATCCGATGTACACGTTGCCATTACCGAGTAGCGTGATGGATAAAAATAAGGAATTGGTACAGAATGCTTCCGACAAGGAACCGCTGAGAGTGGGTGTTAGTATGTAATGATTTTAAAAATAAGACGTTATGCGAAAGATATTTATATTTGTGATTGTCGCTTTGAGTTCGTGGACTGCCTGCACGGACAATGATAATGACTTGGGACCGGATATCCCGTTTGGCGAGAGTTATAAATTGCCGCAGGGGAAATCTCCGGCAGACGATCGGGTGGTGGCTTTGTTCGAGAAGTATGGTTCTTATTTCTTGTACGAATATTCGCAAAAGGATTTTAACTGGACGCAGGTTGCGGTCTCTACCGGTAATAATATATTCGGAACGATATTGGGGGATCCGCAGTATTTGGGAGGGATGTTGGATTTGCTGGAAGAAGTTTGGTTGAATTATTATCCGGATGATTTTTTAGAAAAGAATCTTCCTTACCGGATACTTCTTGCTGATTCCGTGAAACAGACCTATACTTACGAGAGGCCTGCAACTTACCTTAAGTTATATCTGACGACGAATACGTTGGCTATTGCGGGATTAAATGAAGATGTGGGTTCTATGTCGCTTGCTGACAAAAAGTCGACAAAGAATTGGATACAACAGGCTTTCTTGGATCATTTATTAAATATTAATGCTATTGAAGCTCCTAATGAATTTTATCAAGTTAGCGATTACACGAAAGCTACTGAACGAGATCCGATGAATGCCCGGGAGAGAGGTTTTATTCCTAGTATAGACAGTGAGGAGCAATACGGATACGCGAGTGAATGGTGTTATTTCGTGGATTATTACACGAAGATGTTATCAAAAGACACTGATTTCAAGCAGTACGTGAAAAATATGATTAGTCATGCCGTGACAGAGGAGAATTCATGGGCAACTTATCTGACTTTTCCGTTGGTAAAGAAGAAACATGACATTTTGCAAGCGTATTTCCTCGAAAAGTACGGCATTGATTTACAAGCGATCGGGAATGCCAACTCCGGTTATGTCGAGTAGTTTTTATTAGTTTATAAATTATACTGAAAGTCACTTGTGCTATCGCCGAAAGGCGATAGCATGGGACGACTATGTCTTTTGAATTTCGTGTTCGTTGTATGGAATAATTTAAATAAATCACTAAATGGAAAATTCAATTGTAAAAGTAGAGCATTTATCTCATCGTTACAGTGTCCAATGGGCTATCCGGGATATTAATTTCGAGATTAATCAACGGGGTATCATGGGACTCCTTGGCTCCAACGGAGCGGGAAAATCAACGACGATGAATATTATATGCGGGGTGTTGAAGCAGACAGAGGGAAACGTGTTTATAGACGGGATTAACCTGCGGGAGAATCCGGTGGAGGCGAAGAAGAATATCGGATTCTTGCCTCAAAAGGCTCCCCTGCATTTAGATTTCACGGTAGACGAGTATCTGACGTATTGTGCGGATCTTCACATGGTGGATAAGAAGCAGATTAAGGCAGCGGTGGATGAGGCGAAGGCTCGTTGCGGAATTACGCATTTCAGCAAACGGGTGTTGCGGAATCTTTCCGGGGGATACCAGCAACGTGTGGGTATCGCACAGGCAATCGTGCATAAGCCGAAATTCGTCGTATTGGATGAACCGACGAATGGATTGGACCCGAACCAAATCACGGAAGTACGCCATTTGATAAAGGAAATAGCGGAAGAGCGTTCGGTGTTGTTGTCTACCCATATTCTTTCCGAAGTACAGGCTACTTGCCGGAATATTAAGATGATCGAGAACGGGCAGATGATATTTTCGGGCAGTATCGAGGAATTTGATAATTATATCCAACCGAATACCCTGCTAGTGGAATTGGATACGCCGCCGATGGAGTGCGATTTGCTTATGCCGGGAATCTCCAAGGTGGAAACCTTGTCGGAAAGACGATTCCGTTTGCGGTATGACGGTGATCAGGATACGGCTAAACGTGTGGCTGAAACTTGTGTCACGAGAGGATGGGGATTGATCGAGCTGGTGATCGAGAAGAGTTCGCTGGACGCGATATTTGCCCAATTATCAAAAAGTGCTTCCAAGGGGAGAAAGTAGTATGTGAATTTATACGAGAAGAATATTATGAGAAGAATATATAAAATTGCAAAAGCGGAGTTGGCTACCTTGTTTTATTCTCCGGTAGCATGGTTTATTTTGGTCGTGTTCGCGTTTCAAGTAGGGATGACGTTTGTCGGGTTGATGGAAGAAAAGGCTCAGGCGAATACCTTAGGTTACGCGTGGGGGATGCAAACGGCTTCGTTATTAGGTGGTATGCGCGGCTTGTACACGATCGTGCAACAATATCTTTACTTGTATATGCCTTTGTTGACGATGTCGTTGATGAGCCGGGAATATAGCAGTGGTTCCATTAAGTTGCTGTATGCGTCGCCGGTGACTTCTACCCATATCATTCTGGGAAAATTCCTTTCCATGATGCTTTACGGGTTGGTGTTGATGGGAGTGTTGTTTATCATGGTGTTGTTTGCCGGTTGTGTTATTGATAATTTCGGATTCAAGGAAGCTTTGGTCGGTTTGCTGGGACTTTACTTGTTACTGTGTGCTTACGCGTCTATCGGTCTGTTCGTATCTTCGCTGACTTCCTATCAGGTAGTTGCCGGTATCGGGACCTTGGTGATTCTGGCCGCGTTAAACTACGTGAACCAAGTAGGACAGAGTTATGATTTTGTGCGTGATATTACCTATTGGCTTTGTATTTCAGGACGTTCGGGAGAGATGATTGCCGGATTGATTTGCAGCGAGGATATAATCTATTTTATCGTGGTGTCGGCAATGTTCTTGTCACTAGCTATTTTGAGATTGAATTCAACCCGCCAGTACGCCCCGAAGGGTGTCATGTGGGGAAAGTATCTGGGAGTGATTGCGGGAACTTGTCTGATCGGTTATATCACTTCTCGCCCGATGATGATGTGTTTCTATGATTCGACGGAAACGAAACGGATGACACTGACGCCTGTAAGTCAGGAAATCATGAACTCGCTGGAGGATGGAATGACGATAACGACTTATGTGAATTATTTGGATCGAGATGCTTATTACGGGTGGCCCGAGATGGTGAACGATGATAAAAGGCGTTTCAAGCAATATCTTCGCTTCAAGCCGGATATTAAGATGAAATATGTTTATTATTATGATACGGTGACTACTAATCCTTGGCTGATGAGTCGCTATCCGGGAAAAACAATTGATGAAATCGCAAAAGAGGAGTCTGAAAAAAGGGATTGGGATATCAAAAAAATGCTGACACCGAAACAGATTAAAAAGATAATCGATTTGGAACCGGAAGGGAATGTTTTCGTGCGGTTGGTAGAACGGAAAAACGGACAAAAGGCTTTCCTACGGTTGTTTAACGATATGGAAACACACCCGAGTGAGGCGGAAATCGGGGTAATGTTCAAACGTTTTGTAATGGATATGCCCAAAGTGGGATTCCTTACCGGACACGGGGAACCTTCCATCACCGGAGAGCGGAAACGGGATTATTTGTTGTTTGCCGGGGAGAAAACATTCCGCCATTCATTGCTGAATCAAGGATTCGATACGGAAGAGGTTTCTATTTCGGGTGATGCTGATATTCCCGGTTATATAAATATTTTGGTTATTGCCGATATGTCAGAACCTTTGACTCCGGGAGAGATGACGAAATTGAACAAGTATATCGAGCGTGGCGGCAATTTGTTGATTGCGGGGGGAGCCGGGAAACAGAGCGTGATGAACCCGATCGTGGAACCGTTAGGCGTGCGTTTGTTACCGGGAACATTGGTACAGAAAAAGGTGGATATTCTTCCGAATTCCATGATGGTGAATGCCGTGCCCGAAACGGTGAAAGAGCTTTCGTATCATTATGAGTTCATGTGGCTGGTACGTAGGTTTAAAGTGAACATGAAGGATGCCGTGGGACTGGATTACACGACGGATAAGGGCTTTACCGTGCGGGAGTTATTGCGAACCGATTCTACCGGATGTTGGAATGAGATGGAAACACGGGATTTCGTGAATGATTCCGTGGTATTGAATCCCGCGGCGGGAGAGATCGAACGAATGTACCCGACGGCTTTGGCTCTATCCCGTAAAATAGGTGATCGTGAACAACGAATCATGATCTTGGGAAATGCCAGTTGTATCAGTAATGACGGGGTAGCCGGAGAACGAGGGGTAGCCGTGGCGAATTATCCGTTGGTAACCGGGACGTTCCATTGGTTCTCTTACGGGGAGGCGCCTTTGGATGTACGCCGTCCGAACGGGTCGGATGTCGGGATTCATCTGAAACGTCCGGATATGCCGTACGTGAAGATTGCCTTCATGGGTGTTGTTCCCGTGATTCTGTTGTTGTGGGGTACGATTTTGTGGATTCGTAGAAAGAGAAATTAATAAAAAGAAATTGAAATAATGGGATTTCGGATAGATAAACAAACTTTGAACGACTTGGCGATATTGAGCGCCGGGGCTAACAAATCGGTGTACGAAATCTTCAACAGGACGCATACGCGAGGAGGGGCAAAAGTACTGGAAGAGATGTTCCAGTACCCCCTTTCCGAATACGATTTGGTTGCTAACCGGAGTGCGGCGATACATTACTATCAAGAGTGCGGGATGGAATTTCCGTTTAGAGCGGCTATTTTCGATGCCATCGAGTTTTATCTGGATAACACGGATACCCGTAGTCAGTTGATGAGTCAGAATAATACGCTGGAATGGAAAGTGAAAAATCTGATGGGAGCCGAAACGGGATATACATGGATACAAAACGGTATTCTGGGATGTCTTGAATTGTTGAATACCTTGAATGATTTTCTGAATAAAACCGGAAGCACGGACAGTAAAGACGTAACCGAGGTAAATGTGAACTTGAAGAATTTGTTGGACAATGAAAAGTGGGCATGGTACGCGGGCAAGAAAAAGATAAATTACGAGGAAGCCGTCGTCTATGACCGGATTCTTCGGTTCGAGGAACGGGAGAATTTCCGAAAGATACTTCATTACGTTTATTTGATGGATGTATATATCGCCGTGGCACGGGTCGCTAAGGAACGAGGGTTTGCTTTTGCTTCCGTGCTTCCTGCCGAGCGCAACGTGTTGAAGATAAAAGGTGCTTTCCATCCGTTTTTGGCGAAACCGATAGGCAACACGATCGAGGTGGACGAGAATAGCAATATCATTTTTCTCACGGGAGCCAATATGGCGGGGAAATCCACGTTTATGAAAACTTTTTCCATCGCGATATTCCTTGCGCACGTGGGGTTCCCCGTTCCGGCGGAAGCGATGGAGTTCTCCGTGCGCAACGGGATGTTCACGACTATTAATCTGCCCGATAACCTAAGCATGGGATATAGCCATTTTTACGCGGAGGTATTACGTTTGAAGAAAGTCGTGATGCAATTGCAACAGACCAAGAATCTCGTGATCGTGTTCGACGAACTTTTCCGGGGTACGAATGTCAAGGATGCTTATGATGCCACGCTTGCCGTGACGGAAGCCTTCGCGGGTGTTCCCAATTGCTTGTTTTTGATTTCTACACATATCATAGAAGTCGGTTTAGTTTTGAAAGAACGGTGTAAGAATATTCGTTTTGTTTATCTTCCGACTAAAATGGAGGGGAGCAAACCGGTTTATACTTATCGGCTGGCAGAGGGGATCACGAATGACCGACACGGAATGATTATCATCAATAACGAGAGAATCATTGATATTATAAACGGGGAAGGAGGAAAATCATGAGTTTTGAAACGGATAAACAGACTTTGGACGATTTGAACATATTGGGTAAGTATAGCAGTAATTCGGTTTATAGCTTGTTTGGCGGATTGGTAACCAGAGGGGCGGAACGATTGATGGATCAGATGTTTGCCCACCCCTTGACGGATGCTGATGAGATAAACCGGAGAACAGCGATTTTCCGTTATTTTAAAACGCATGCCCTTGAATTTCCCGGTGATTCCGAGGAACTGGAAGAGATCGACCAGTACATAGGGAATGCCGATCGTACATCTTGGTTTGTCAATTTGTTGTTGCTGTGCAAAATGAAGTCTTTGGAGTTGATTAGTAAAGACGAGCATTTTGGCATCTGGCGTGCCGGCATGGAAGCGACTATTCATTTCTTGCGTGAAAGCAAAGCGTTTCTCGAGCGGGTGAATGAAGATATAGCGGGCAATCCATTGGAAGAACGAGTGAAGTGGGGATTGGATTTGTTGAATAATAAGGCTTTTGCCCGGTTGTTGGAAGATACGACACAACCTTTGAGTTTCGGTCAGATGTTTTCTGTCGACCGTTTGTTGCGGAGCGTATGGCTCAAGCCGTTGCAGGAGTTACTCGGTCTTTTCTGCGAGATAGACCTTTATATTGTGGTCGGACGAGTGGCTCGTGAATATGACTTCTGTTTCGCGGAAGCCATGAAAGAGGGAGAGGTATCTATCGAGATAAAAGGTTTGCATCATCCCTGTATCCGTAAGGCTGTTGCCAACGATCTTTCCATAACCCGCCAGAAGAATATCTTTTTCCTGACGGGAGCGAATATGGCGGGGAAGTCCACGCTGATGAAATCTTTCGGTATCGCGGTGTATATGGCACACATGGGATTCCCCGTGGCTGCCAGAGAAATGCGTTTTACCGTGCAGGACGGGATGTATACCTCTATCAATGTGCCGGATAATATAAACATGGGATACAGTCATTTTTACGCGGAAGTGCTTCGGGTGAAGAAAGTGGCTATCGAGGTGAGCCTTTCCAAACGACTCGTGGTGATCTTCGATGAACTTTTCAAGGGTACGAATGTCAAGGATGCTTATGATGCCACGTATGCCGTGACCTCGGCTTTGGCAAAGCGCCACGCTTGTTCCTTTATGATCTCGACGCATATCATCGAGGTCGGTCATGAGTTGGGTAAAAATTGCGATAATGCAACCTTTGCTTACTTGCCCACGGTGATGAACGGGAGTGTACCGACTTACACCTATAAGTTGGAACCGGGAATAACCAATGATAAGCACGGTATGATTATCATTAATAATGAGCGGATTGTCGAGCTGATTCGGGAAGTGAAGTAAAGGGGATATTCCGGATGATATAATTACCTCGTCGATGATTAATTGTCGATGAGGTAATTTGTTTTATAGCTAATTACTGGTGTGGTTGTTTTTCTCGATTATATCGTTTATTTTTGCTGTGATAGTAATATGTACATGGAAGATAAGGAAATCGATATTTTAATTCGTTTGCAGAAGCGTGACCGGGAAGCGTTTCGGTTTCTTTACGAGCAGTATTTTGCTAAAATGGTTTTATTTGCCGAGAGTTACTTGTATGACGAGGAGGAGGCGAAAGATCTGGTACAGGATTTATTTTTTTATATCTGGGATCACGCGAAGACCTTGCAGGTGATGACCTCTTTGAAAGCATATCTTTATACCTCTTTACGGAATCGCTGTCTGAATGTGTTGCGTGATCGTAAAATCCGGGATGAGCATAACGATAAGTTATTTGAAGCACAATTGTTTTCCGGGACGGAAGATGTTGTGATTGATGAAGAAGTACAGCGGCGTCTACAAGAAGCCTTAGACTCATTGCCGGATCGGTGCAAAGAGATTATCCTGTTGAAGGTGGTGGAAGGAAAGAAGAATCGGGAAATAGCCGAGCAATTGGATATTGCCGAAACGACGGTAAAGACTCAGGTACAACGGGCATACCGGATGTTGCGTGAGAAGTTGGTGCCGATTCTCTTGTTGATAGAATGGCTCCAGCAGGGGTAATGCGTCCGTGAGCTTAAAAATCTTTTGTTAAAATCATTTTTTTTGTACTCCGTTTTTTATTCCTATGTGTCTTAGATGTGTAATTGTGATGAAACTATGACAAACAGGATGCATATAAATTGGGATATCATTGTGCGACGGCTATTGCATGAATCTTCGGAAGAGGAGAATCAGCTAGTGGAGAAATGGCTTGCGGAGGATGAAGCGAACCGGGAATATTACCGGAAGGCGAAGCATTACTTTGACGTGTACTACACGGGAGAGGAGTCCCGGAAAGTAGATTCGGAAGGTGCGTGGGCGGAGTTCGTTACTTATACCGATAAGTCTTCCCGTAAATTTTTATGGAAGAAAGTAATCGGGTATGCAGCAGCGGTGCTTATACTTTTTGGGGTGGGATTCACGTATTGGATGTCGGATAGTCGGGTAAAACAGCCGGAGGCGGTAGCCGTGAATAAACCGTTGAAACCGGGTACGATGAAAGCGTTTTTAGTATTTAATTCGGGAGAACAAATTGCATTGACCGATTCGTCCGTCTTGGAACGGGTGGTTGAGGAGTACAAGCAAAAAATGGTGACCTCTCGAGATATGCAACAGGAAAAAGAGGAATATAATACACTTGTTATTCCAAGAGGAGGTGAGTACAATTTGGTATTGGCAGATGGGACAAGTGTGAAACTGAATTCCGATTCGAAATTGAGTTTCCCGGAGAGGTTTATCGGGAAAGAGAGAAGGGTACGATTGGAAGGTGAGGCTTTATTTCAAGTGGTAAAGGACACGGGGCATCCTTTTATCGTGGAAACGGAAAATGGAGAGGTCGAAGTTTTGGGAACGGTGTTTAACGTGAACGCGTATCCCGATGAAGAATTCGTGCAAACCACGCTGGTAGAGGGGAAGGTAGCATTCCAAGGAACAGGAATGCCGGATGCATTGGTAATTACTCCCGGAGAACAAGTAACCTACGATAAAGAAACCCGGGAAGCGGATGTCGTGAAAGTAGACACGGAAATCTACACGGCATGGGCTGAGGGGAAATGGATTATCGAGGGCGAGAGATTGGAAAATATCATGAAACAACTGGCTCGTTGGTATGATGTGAAAGTTTTTTATCAAAACCCGCGAGTCAAGGATTTAGTTTTCACGGGTGACTTGGAAAAATACAATAACTGCGAGGTCATATTGAATATTATATCCATGACGACAAACGTGGTTTTTGAAGTAAAGGATAATACTATAACTGTAAAAATGTAATAAATAAAAACCGGAAGGTGTTGCGACCACCTGCCGGCTGAAAATGTGTTAATCTTTGTATCAATCTTAACATTAACAAGACAAATGTATGAAAAAAAATCGAAACGAGGGCTACCCCGCTAAGTGGGTATGTCTAAAAAAAATGATTTTAGTGATGAAACTGACGTGTTTTTTTACGGTGCTCTTACTATTACAAGTTTCGGCGGCAACTTACTCGCAGAAGCGGGTGAACTTGGATGTCGAGAATGTAAGCATGTTGGATGTAATTCAAGAATTACGCCAGCAGACGGGCTATAAATTCTTTTTTAATCACAACGAATTAGAAAAGGTGAAAGATGTTTCTGCGAAGTTCGAGAACGAGGAGTTGGAGAAGGTATTGGATGCGATTCTCGGGAAAGTGAATTTAGCTTATCGCGTGGAGCAAGGTGTGATTATTATTGTATCGGGCAAGGGAAATGACGAGAAAAAGGAAGTCGTACGTATCACGGGAAAAGTGACGGACGAGAAAAAACAGCCGCTTCCCGGGGTAACTGTTATCGTGAAAGGTTTGACGCTGGGGACAGCTACCGATACGAAGGGAGCGTTCTCGTTGACTTTACCGAAAGCAGAGAATATATCGTTGCTTTTTTCATTTATCGGGATGGAAACACAAGAAGTGAAATACACGGGGCAGGATACTCTTCGTGTTGTCATGAAAGAATCAGCCGAACAATTGGATGAAGTGATCGTGCGAACCGGGTATCAGAATATTGATAAGCGTAAATTGACCAGTGCCGTGCAAACCATCAAGATGGATGATATAAGGGTTGCGGGAGTGAACACCATCGACCAGATGTTGGAAGGACGTATTCCGGGTATGATTTTCATGCAGAACTCCGGTCAGGTGGGTGCCGCACCGAAATTGAGGATACGGGGTACTTCGACTGTTCTGGGCAATAGGGAGCCGTTGTGGGTGCTGGACGGGGTGGTTTTGACCGATCCGGTGAACGTGGATCCGGCACAAATCAATGACTTGGACTTCGTGAATCTGTTGGGGAATGCCATTTCGGGATTGAATCCTAACGATATAGAACAAATCGACGTGTTGAAGGATGCTTCGGCAACGGCTCTCTATGGTGCTAAAGCAGGTAACGGGGTGATTGTGATCACGACGAAAAAAGGGAAGGCTGGTCCTCCCAGCGTGACTTATTCCGGGACGGCTTCTTTTACACGGCGTCCGCGTTACAGTGACCGGGCTATATATCTGATGAATTCAAAGGAGCGGGTAGATGTTTCCCGGGAGTTGGTAGAGCGTGGTGTTTATTATAACAATGTGGATAGCTGGGTAGGATACGAGGCTGTGGTACAAGATTATTACAATGGTGCGATTGATTATAAGGAGTATAACCGGTTGGTTTCGTATTACGAGACATTGAACACGGATTGGTTTGATATTGTGTGTCAAGATGTGTTTTCACATAACCATACGTTAAGCCTGTCGGGTGGTTCTACCAATATCCGCTATTATGCTTCTCTCGGGATGAGCGATGAGAACGGGGCTATAAAAGGCGAGAATAACAAACGCTATTCAACGACGTTGAACTTGACGGCTAATTACGAGCGTTTTACTGCACGATTCCAGCTTCAGGGAAATGTATCTAGCCGTGATTACAATCCTTCGGAATTAGGCATTTTGGATTATGCTTATAACATGAGTCGTGCCGTTCCGGCTTTTAATCCCGATGGTTCCCGTTATTTTTATCAGCGGACAGGTAGCACTATGCCGGTGTTTAATTTCAACGTGTTGAACGAAATGGATAATTCCGGGGATAAAACCAAGGGAAGCGCTATTAATATGCAGGCACATATCGGTTACAACGTTATCGACGATTTAAAACTGGAGGGAACATTATCTTACGCGGTAAGCAACACGAATCAAGAGATTTATTTCACGGAGGATACCTATTACGTGCACAAGTTACGTGCCGACCAGACGGAACGGAATGACTTGTGTCCTATCGGTGGTGAATTGCGGAAAAGTGAGGTGCGCAATACCAGCTGGATGGCCCGGGTGCAAGCAAATTACGTCAAGAACGTAGGAAAAGAGGGTAAGCATAACGTGAGTGGTTCTGCCGGTTTGGAATTGAATTCTCAAAGATACGATGGTTTCAATATTACACGTCGTGGGTATCATAGAGATCGGGGTAAATTGTTTTCTTCTATTCCCCAGACTTACACGGGATATTATAACCAATTTATGGCAAGTGCCAATGCTTTAGGGGTTATCACGGAAAATTTGACGAATTCGGTAGCGTGGTACGCAATGGCCGGGTACGATTATGACAACCGCTATATGTTGAATTTGCATATTCGAGGGGAGGCGTCCAATTTGTTCGGGTCACGGGCAAATGATCGAATGATGCCGATTTGGGCGTTGTCCGGTCGTTGGAACGTGAAGCAGGATATTTTGAAATCTGTTGATTGGGTGGATGACATCGCGTTAAGGGGTTCTTTCGGTTATCAGGGGAATATGTTGAGTAACCAGACCCCGAATATGATTATTAGGCAAGATATTGACTATTCAGGGAAATACGGTGAGTTTAATTCGAAGGTAGCCCATTACCCGAATCCTGATTTAAGATGGGAAAAGACAGCCTCCACGAACGTTACATTGGATTTTTCGCTTTTGAAAAACAAGATTAACGGTTCGGTTTCATACTATTATAAAAAGACACGGGATGCATTTTTGACCAAGACTATTTCCGAAATCAATGGAACCAAGCAATACGTGGTAAATAGCGGGACGCTTGTAAACAAGGGAATAGAGGTGAGTTTGAATTTTACCCCGATCAATCGTGCCGGGCTGGATGGCGGGAAG
This sequence comes from Butyricimonas hominis, assembly GCF_014287455.1. Classification (NCBI taxonomy): domain Bacteria; kingdom Pseudomonadati; phylum Bacteroidota; class Bacteroidia; order Bacteroidales; family Odoribacteraceae; genus Butyricimonas; species Butyricimonas hominis. Next base: position 59,378 of record NZ_JACOOH010000004.1, on the reverse strand, counting down.
AGAGGGTTTGTTTGGCGCATAGATCCTCAGTTGGGGCAGGTGTTGAATGAATTGGTAAATAGTGCGATAAATAACCGGAATAACGTGTTGCGGGATGAGATCGAGTATACTGATATGTTGACCGGTGACGTGGATATTGCCGGGGAGCCTTTGAATACATTCTATTCATATCGCTTTAAAGGATTGAGTCCGGTAGACGGTTCTCCTATTTTTTACGGGGCGGAGGATGAATTGCAGGATGAGCTGAGCAAGAAATATAACAATATGGAACGGGAAGATGTCTTTTTGGAGGTAATGGAGAGATCAGGACGGCGTGAGCCTTACCTGCAAGGGGGAATCTCGAATTATTTCGGGTATCGGAATTTCGGTTTATCGTTTAATCTGGCTTATAGTTTGGGTAACAAAATTCGTTTGTTGAAATTGTGTACCGAATACGGGACAACCAACCCCAATCCGTCAAGCAATTTGCGGCGTGAATTTGTAAATCGTTGGAGAAAGCCGGGTGACGAGAATTATACCAATATTCCTGCGTTGAATACAGTTGCGGGAGCCCATACTAATCCATGGTGGAATAGCGGACCGAATGTGACACATACAATTGCATCTAATATTTACGAGATGTATGACAATTCGGACATCCGGGTGGTAAGTGGAAATTACTTGCGCTTATCGTCGCTTTCTTTCCGTTACAACGTGGATGATCGGTTTTGCAAGAAATTAGGTCTTAAGTCTGCCTATATCAACTTGACGGGAACGAACTTGTTCACGATAGCCCATAAAAAATTGCGGGGACAGGATCCTACCCAGTCCGGTTCGTCGCCGAGTGTAAATCTTTCGGTACGTCCGACTTACTCGTGTAATCTTAGTATCACTTTCTAAAATTTGAGCGATGAAAAAAAGAGTTTTAATTTATATATTCGGGGTGCTTGCCCTTGGTCTTGGCTCTTGCGGTGATTTTTTGGAAGAATATTCGCAGAATCAGCGATATGCAACCACGGCGCAGGATTTGGACGAGTTGCTTAGAGGTGAATGTTTTATGCAAACGCCGAACCTTACTTCCAGTACTCAGGAAACGATGAGTTTCAGTAGCGGGCTTACCATGAATTACCCGTGGTTGCACGTGATGGATGATGATGCGGAGGAATTCGTGGAGGGGGTATTCCCTTACACTTCGAATTACCCGCGTAATGTACTGGGTTCTTTCTATCATTGGGGTTCCGACCCGTTTTTGACTTTGGAGAATGACCAGTACAGGGATAATGATTGGGAACGGTTTTACAAGAGTATAGGGGTATTGAATTCCATCATTTACATGGCGGACGAATTTCGTTCGAAAGAAGAGGATATCGAGTTGTTGAACAGGGTGGAAGGCGAGGCGCATTTTCTTCGGGCAGGTTATTATTTCCTGTTGGTAAATATCTACGGGATGCCTTATAGCAAAGCTACCGCGTCCCGTGATGCCGGAGTGCCTTTAAAAATCACGGAACATATAGAGGATAAATATTTTAGCCGTAGTTCGGTGGAAGCGGTGTATTCGCAGATAGTCACGGATCTTAAACGTGCAACTGTTTGTCTGGAAGGTATAATACCTTCTTCGACATTGCGGGTTGGGGAAGTTGCCGCCAACGCGCTGTTGTCGAGAGTGTATTTGTATATGGAAGAATATGAGGCATGTATTGCCGCCGCAGACGAGGCAATGTCGGGGGCTTATTCGGTGATGGATTTGAACAGTTGGACAGATGGGAAAAACGTGATTTCATGGACATCGCCTGAAACGATTTTCACGCAGGGGGGGAATGCTGTTGTTTCGACATTCTTGAATTCTTCGACCGATTGGAATAATCCGAATCCGGATTATACATATCCGGAGCAAGCGTTTTCGTACCAAGTGTCCGAGGAGCTGTTGAGATGTTATGGCGATGGGGATTTGCGCAGAACCGCTTTTTTCAAGAATTCTTTGCATGCGGCTATTCCCGATAAGTATAAGACGTGGACGGATTATAATGATAATGACGAGATTGGGGCGGATTTTTTGATTCGTTTGCCGGAAGTGATTTTGAATAAGGCAGAGGCATTGGCGATGTTGAACCGGGATGGGGATGCGAAAACCGAGTTGGAAAAGTTGCGTTCCAAACGATTCGTGGTAGCTCCGTCGGTAACGGAAACGGGTGGGGCATTGATTGACTTTATCCGCGATGAACGCCGTCGGGAGCTTTGCTTCGAGGGACATCGTTGGTTTGATTTGCGACGCTATGCCGTGAATAGTATTCACCCTCTGCCGGATAATTTCACTATCCGACACCGGAATAATGCTTATGAAGCAAATTCACGAACTTGGTATGAAAACGGTTATTACGAGTTGAATGCTTATACGCGAGATCGGGCGGCTTGGATGATTCCGATTCCGAACTATGCTATTGAATTTAACCGGGGAGAACTCCAGAACGAGATTCGCCCGAATAGAGAACTTCAAAGAGATTGATTATGAGAAAGAATAAATTCCTTTATGTATTGCTTTTGTCCGTGTTATTCACGGCGTGTGACAAGGAAGATAATTTGACGCCTTCCAACCTCGGTAAAGATTGGTTCACGATTGAAAATTCGGATGATCCTGTCGACCGGGCGATTTATCAATTCTACGTGGAAACGGGGATTCCCGTGTTCTATAACGATACGATCGGGCAAGAAACCCGCGTCGATAACTGGGGTAATTCTTATACACATTACGAAATCTTGCAGTTCGGGGCATCAGCTTTGGGGGGAACGGAAACCCCTAATCCGTTTTCGGATTACGAGTTATGTCCGAGAGAAAATGTTGTCGACGGGCTTGAATTCCTGCGTGAAGAAATTGTGCCTGTTCTGCCCGAGAGTATTAAAATTCGCAGTTTCTTGTTGTTGAAATCTTTAACGCCCTATAATCCGGCAACAAGCAAGGAGGCTTTCAAAGGATTGAACACCGTGCTGATTTCCCGTGTTACCGAATTTGGGGACATGAGCGATGCGGAACGGCTGAACATGAAAGGAGCTGTTCTTAATGCAGTCCTTGCCACGCCGATCGCTGCTTATGCTGAAGAACTGGCAGTGTTCTATCAGACGACACGCGGCTGCTATACGCAGGCAGATTTGTATGGTTGTAATGGGTGGCGTTTTTATAATACTTACGGGTTCTCTGATCCGAGAACTGTCGGTTTCTTGAAAGACCCGAATCCTTATGATTATGGTAATATGCCCACGGAAACTCAGGATGTCGGTATGTATATCAGTGCGATATTTACTTCTACGCCGGAAGAGTTCGAAGCGTCGTACGGGGCATTTGATGCCGTGATGATCAAGTATAGAATTATAGTGTCCGTATTGAAGGAAATAGGGGTTTCTATATAGATTATTCGTTTATTCATAAAGTGTTATTATTAATGGAAGAGAGTCAAACTCTCTTCCGTTGAGGAACACATCGCCGTAATTGAAAGAAGTATGTTTTGTATTGTATAAAATGAACTGAAATGAAAAAAATTCTATTGATTTATGTCGGGATTTTGTGTTCTGCGCTGGTTTTCGGGCAGACAAATTTCCAGAAATTGACATTAAACGAAGCCTGTGAAAAGGCGAAAGCGGAAGGGAAAATGGTTTTTGTAGATCTTTACACGTCGTGGTGTGGACCTTGTAAAGTGATGGCTGCCGATGTATTCCCGAACGTACAGTTGGGTGAGTTTATGAACAAGCATTTCGTGTGCGTGAAATATGACACGGGTGCGGAGGAAGATGGCAAAGTCCTCGCGCAAAAGTTCAACGTTCAGGCATACCCGACATTCCTGTTACTGAATACCGCTCAAGGGTTAGAAAATCAAATTGTCGGCGCCACGATTGACCCGTCAGAGTTTAAAAAAATGGTGGAAGAGGCCATGTCGGCTTCAATTGCCAGTTTGGGAAAACAGTACGCGGAGGGTAACCGGGATGCTTCTTTCTTGACAAATTATTTGCAGGAATTGTTGAAAGCCCAAATGATCGCGGAAGCACAAGAAGTACGTGCGGAATTGTTCAAGGTGGTTCCGGACGCCCAAAAGTCGAATAGAGAGTATTGGTACATTTATGATAATCAGGTATTATCCCCGATTTGTTCGGAACCGATGGATTTCCTGTTTGCACATTTCGACCAATTTTGCGAGAGCATGGGTGAGGAAAAAGTGTTGGAGAGAATCTCGATGGCTTTTGAGATAAAATTGAGAGATATGATTCGCGGTCGGGAAAAGATGGATGACTTGGATAAAGTGATAAAGCAGATGAAACCTCATCATTTTAACTCTCGGTCACGTCTTGATGTTTATGCCTCTTTGGCGCAAGCGTTGCGTGCCGCTTGGGCGGATAACAAGAACAAAGAAAAAATAGAAAAAGTACTCGTGTTATGTGAAAAAGAATTCCCGAAAATCGATGGAGAGGATTTGGTTTGGTTTTATTTTCCCGTGACAATTTTCATCGCGGGTTCCGGGACGGAGGAACAATACGCTCGCGTGGTGAAATTACACGAGTACACTTACGAGCATACCGGGCATCAACCTTTGCAAATCGGACTGGGAAATATGCTCAATGCTAGGGAACAAAAACAGAATTAATATTACAAGTAAAAGAAAATGAAAAAGTTATTATTGGTATTTGTGGGACTCTTGTGTTCCGTAGTTATCTTCGCTCAAACCAACTTTCAGGAATTGTCATTAGAGAAAGCTCGCGAGCAAGCGAAGACAGAGAATAAACCCATATTTTTGGATTGTTATACTTCTTGGTGCGGTCCGTGCAAGATGATGGCGAATAATGTCTTCACGCTTGAAGCTGCCGGTGATTATTTCAACAAGAACTTTGTTTGCGTGAAAATCGATATGGAAAAAGGTGAAGGTCCGGCTATCGGGAAACAGTACGGGGTTGACGCGTATCCTACCTTTTTGATTATTAACGCTGATGGAAAACTGATGCATAAACTTGTCGGGGCGATGTCGCTCGAGGAGTTGATTGAAAACGTCGAGTGTGGTTTAAAGGCAAGCAGCATTGCGGAGTATGAAACGCTGTATCAGTCGGGGAAGCTGGATAAAACGGAACAAATGGCATATTGGAAATTGCTCTCTATCTCCGGAGAGGTGGTGAAGGCTCAAACCGTGGGTGATGACCTTTGGGGAAAACTTTCAGAAAAGGATAAGCTAAACCCGACTTATTGGGCATTGTTACGCTCGCGGGCAACGACCATAGAGGGCGAGGAGATGAAGTTCGTTTGCGCCAATAGGGAATATTTTGAAAAAGAAGTCGGGAAAGAAGAGGTTGGTAAGTTGATTTATAATTCGTTTATAACCGAATTGAACATGATGATCGTGTACCAGTTACCAGCGAAAAAATACGAGAAGGTTCCGGTTATTAAGGATTTGCTTAAAAATAACGATGTACCTCGTAAAGAGGCTCTTTTGAAGATAACCGAATTGGCTGAAGCCCGGGGAAATTATGATGAAAGGGCTTATCTGGATATTCTTGATGCCAATTTGGATATATGGGATGATTCGGAAAAAAGAACGATATTCGAGGCGGCAAAATTATTTATCTCGCTTGCCAATGGTAAAGAACACACGAGAATGTTGGGAGATATAGCCTTACGGGCACAAGAAACCGTGAAAGATGAGGTGGTTAAAGAGGGGATTATTAAAATAGGGCTCACTTCCAGAAGAGTGTCGGGGAAGGACGGCGTGTATTGGGAAGATTTGGCATCACTGAAAGAGGTCATGGAGCGAGCTTTGCTCGAGAGTAGGTATGTATTCTTGTATTTCCACAATGACGGTCAAACTTCAAAACTTATCAATGAAAAGCTCTTCTCTAGCAAAGAGGTGGGGGATTACTTGAATAAGTTCTTTATAAATTATAAAATACACGTTGGAGAAGGGGATGGAGCTAGAATTGCCAGAAAATATGGTGTCATTGTTCCCAACGTGGTGGTTATGATTGATAAATACGGGGATGTTCGTCACCGGGTGTCCAATCTCATGCAAGGTGATTTCATCGAACGGATGAGCGAAACCTTTGATGATAATAAAGCCGTGGGAGAACTTGAAACACGATATGCAATGGGTGAGCGTTCGCCCGAATTTATGGTGAAATATTTGATGGCACTGGCTAAGATATCTAGCCCGAGAACTTCGCTTGTTGCCGTGGAGCTATTCGCTTTGCTTGATGACGAGCAGAGGGTTTCTCCCGAATTTTGGATGCTGTATCACCCTCAATTTTCCATGATTAGTTCGGATATGAAGAATTATTTGTTTTCGAATATTCAGGAATTTCGTGAGAAATCAGGTGTCGAGAAAGTGGATGAGTTGGTCGCGTATCAAATTAATTCCGACCTAAATCAAGTTCTTTATAATGCGAAAGCCAGAACTACTGCCGAAGATATAGATAGGACGATACAATTTATTAAACAAAATAAGTTACAGAACTCGGGTCAATTAATAGGGTTGGCAAATATTGTCAAACTGTTCAAGAACAAGGTTTGTAGCGTTAAGGAATACAAGAAAGCAAGTAAAGGTATGAAGCCGGAAGAGATTCCGTTCGCGGATTTATACGCGAATGTCCTCGCGATGGAGCCGGGGAGAACGGAAGAGTGGAACGCGTGGGGGAAAGAGATAGTTGATTCTCTTTCTGACCCTAAATATATACAGTGGTATAAACAATTTCTTAACTTGAAGTAAAGTATATTTTTTACTTGGTTTGGAATTTTGAACAGTCTTTTGAAAGTTGAATAATGAACTTTCAAAGGGCTGTTTAAGTTTAAAATGGAGTCGATTTTCTTCCCCGTTTCTGATAAAATAAGTTAAATAATATATATGTAAATTGTATATTATTTATAGTTAATTTGTATCATCTCCCATTCAACTCCCATTCATCTCCTATTCAAAGCCTATTTTAAAGGTAAATAAATAGTAATTTAATTGAATTTGAATAAAATTTAATACCATGAAAATATATAGTATATTCATGATTAATTCAGGTAGGATATTTGAATATGCTAGAAACCCACCTTTTATTTTTTTGCTTTAATGATAATTGTGTCGCGAGTGTAATTTCATTATTTTTAGGGCGAAAATTTCTCTTCAACCCAGAGGGGTAGAGGAGAAATAAGTTGTGTTTTGTGTTATTTTAGTGATTTTGATGATGATGAGAATTGTTTGTGTTTTGTTTTTTGTAAGCGTGTGGTTATCACCGTCCTGTGTATCCGCGCAAGTGAAAGCCGTGAAAACATGGGTGGCAAGAAAAGCGGAGGAACGAAAACCGTTGAATAAATTTGCTTTTTACGAGAAGGCGTTGAATAAGGAGGAGGCAAGGGAAATCGCGACTTTGTTGTTTGACGAGAAGCTGAAAGAGGTGAAGAAGAAAAACGAGCGAATGTGGGGAGGGAAATGTTTTAGTAGGGAGGGGTTGCGGATGCCTTTTGATTATAAGGTGTTCGGGGTGAAACCGGCAGACGGGAGGAGTCTTTATATTTCCATGCATGGCGGGGGAAGCGCCCCGGAGGCTGTGAATACGCAACAATGGAAGAATCAGATTCAGTTGTATCAACCGACGGAGGGTGTGTACGTGGCACCCCGGGCGCCTTGGGATGATTGGAATATGTGGTTTAAGCCGGGGTTGGACGAGTTTTTCGACGAGTTGATCCGGACGGCGGTCGTGATGATGGACGTGAACCCGGATAAGGTGTATCTGTTGGGTTATTCGGCAGGGGGTGACGGCGTGTGGCGTATGGCTCCCCGTATGGCGGATCGTTGGGCTGCCGCTTCCATGATGGCAGGGCATCCCGGTGAGGCTTCTCAGGTTAATTTGCGTAACGTCCCTTTCATGATTTGGATGGGGGAACGGGATGCGGCTTATAACCGGAATACTTTGGCTGCCGAGAAAGGAGTGGTGATGGATTCTTTGCACGCTTCCGACCCGGAAGGGTATATTCACGAAACGCGTATCGTGAAGGGGAAAGGGCATTGGATGGATCGGGAAGATCGTGCGGCAATCCCTTGGATGGCGAAATATCAACGAGAGCCAAACCCGACAAAGGTCGTGTGGAGACAGGAAGAGGTGGTGATGCCTTCTTTATATTGGCTGCGTGTTGATACGGATGAGGCGAAACACGGCATGGAGGTCGTCGTGGAACGGAACGGGAACACGTTCACGATTCTGAAAAATGATTACAAGCGATTGATAATTCGGTTGAATGATGAGATGATTGATTTCGAACAGCCCGTGGAGATATTTTACCAAGGGAATAAACTCTTTAGCGGAAAAGTGAAGCGGACGTTGAAGAATATAGCCGAATCGATAGACGAGAGGGTGGATAGGCGTTTGATTTTTAGTGGGAAATTGACGGTTGTTGATAACGGGAAGGTTGAGTGAATGCTCTTTTTGATCTTTGATAAAATCGCTCGCCATGGTAATTGGCGGGCGATTTTTTTTCGGTTATGGAAATGTTAAAATGGAGCGTTTTAAATGTAGGTTGAGGGTAGAAGAATTAACAAAGAATTAATGTAGAATCATTTTGAATAGTGAAATCTGGGGTGTAATTTTGTTGGTATAATTAGTGCGTGTTCTTCAGAGAACTTTAAAGAAAAATGATTAAAACAATTAGAAATGAAAAAATTAGGATTGATTTTTGTTAGTTGCGTCCTCTCGCTGTTTGTCGTCCAAAAGACGTACGCGCAGGCGCAGGACAAGTTATTGCAACTATTGAAGGAAGAGTTGGCAGCCGATATGAAAGAGCTGCAGAAGCAGGAGAATCCTCCTTACCACATGAATTTTCGGGTAATGGATGATCGTACCGTGAATATCTCGAGTGCTTTCGGGGCGACGATGCGGGCACAGGAGCAACATGTGCGTTCTTTGGTGCCGCAGATTCGGGTGGGAGACACGATTCTGGATAACTTTAAATATAACGCCATGGGGGCTCAGCCTGACCGGAACGGGAATTACCGGATGGCTTATATCGGATTGGATGACGAGAACGGGACTGATGCAACGCGTCAGGCAATCTGGTACGAGGTGATGCAACGTTATAATTTTGCCACGGAAGCTTACGAGCAGGCGAAGACGCAGAGTAAGGTAAGCGTTGCCGACGAGGATAAAGCTCCTTCTTTCTCTGCAGCCCCGGTAGAGAAATATTACGAGGCCCCGATTCCTGCCGAGAAGCAGGCTATCGATATCGCGGCGTGGGAAAAGAAATTGAATGAGGTTTCCGCCGTGTTCAAAAGTGAACCTTTATTACAGAGCGGGGAAACAAGCTTGACCTTCCGGGTATTGCGTACTTATTTCGTGAATACCGAGGGTACGGAAGTGGTGCAAAACCGCACGTATGCCCGTGTCATGATGAGTGCTTCGATGAAAGCGGATGACGGGATGGAATTGCCTTTGAATATGTCTTATTTCGCTTACGAATTGAAAGACCTTCCTGATGCAGGCATCATGATTGCCGATGCGAAAAAAATGATAGAGCGTTTGAAAGTATTGCGTGTTGCCCCGGTCGTTGATCCTTACACGGGTCCGGCATTGTTGTCCGGTCCTGCAAGCGGTGTTTTCTTCCATGAAATCTTTGGTCACCGTATCGAGGGACATCGTTTGAAATCGGGTGGACAGACCTTCAAGAAAATGGTAGGTGAATACGTGTTGCCGAAAGAGTTCCAAGTGTATTGCGATCCGACTTTACGTAGTTATGCAGGGGAGGAATTGAACGGGTTCTACCTGTATGATGATCAAGGTGCAAAAGCACGTCGTGTAGATGTAGTGAAAGACGGTATATTAAGGGAGTTCCTGATGAGTCGTGTGCCTCTGGACGGATTTCCCCGTACGAACGGACACGCTCGTACTTCCGGAGGTGGTGATCCTGTTTCCCGTCAGTCTAACTTGGTGGTGGAAACGACAGCCCCGAAAACGGAGGCGGAATTACGTCAGATGTTGCTGGAAGAAGCTAAAAAGCAAGGAAAAGAATACGGTTATTATTTCAAAGAAGTAACGAGCGGTTTCACGTTGACCGGTGAAGGCGGTAGCTTGAACTCCTTTAACGTGACCCCGTTGGAAGTGTATCGGATATATGTTGACGGTCGTCCGGACGAATTGGTTCGCGGAGTGGATTTGATCGGAACCCCGTTATCCATGTTCTCCAATATCGTGTGCGGTGGTGATACCCCAAGCGTGTTCACGGGCGAGTGTGGTGCTGAATCCGGTTGGGTGCCTGTTACGGCTAGTTCCCCGATGATTCTGGTAAATAAGATTGAAACGCAGCGTCGTCAGAAATCAATGGATTTACCTCCTATTTTACCGGCACCGACGAACAATTGAAAATGGAGAATTGAAAATTGAAAATGATGATTTACGAGAGAGGGGAATGGAATCGTAAATCTAAAATCTAAAATCTTAAATTGAAATGAAATATATATTATCGATATTATTGTTTTTCCTGCTTGTGGCGCCGCTTGCCGCCCAGAATAATCAAGATCAGGTGATCTTTAAAGCTATGCAGGATGAGATGCAACGCAGCAAGGAACAGTTGATGTTGCCGGGGATGCAGCCGCCTTACTATATTTCTTATACCTTGGGACGTTCTCGTCAATTTCAGGTGAGAGCCTCGTTGGGCGGTATCGTTAATTTCACGGAAACGCCGTGGTCTTCCCGCGGGGCGGTACAAATGTTTTTAGGGAATGATGATAATAATAACGATTTCGCGTATAGCTGTGTCGCGGCTCAATTGCCGATGCCGGCAGAGCCCGATTATGACGGCATGCGCAGGAATTATTGGATGGGGTCGGATATGATGTACAAGTGGTCGTTACAGGCTGCCAACATGAAAGAATCTTACTTGAAGGCGAACCCGAGAACGCCCGAAGAGGTGAATTTGAAAGATCGTCAGAAAGTGGAGCCTGTCACGAAAATCGAGGAAGCTAAAAACGCTTACACGATAGATCGTGCCGCGTTGGAGAAAACGGCAAACGAATTATCTGCCATCTTCAAGGATTACAAGGATATATACAATTCATCGGTAAATATCAGCGGTGCGGATATTGAGATTTATAAAATGACGACCGATGGTGTTGTGTTGAAACAACCGATGAGATATACCAACTTGTATGCCACGGCTTACGTGGTGACCGAGGATGGTGTACGTATCGATGATACTTATTCCGTGATTGTAGACCGTCCGGAAGATTTACCTTCGCTTGATGAGTTGAAAAAAGGCGTGAAAGCGTTTGCCGATAATTTGATCAAGTTGAAGAATGCCCCGGTTATCACGGAGTATTACGGTGGTCCGGTTTTATTTGAAGGAGGAGCGAGTTCTTCTGTTTTGACCTCTAATTTATTGAGAAGAGGTGCTCTTTACGCTTATCGTAAACCTGCTTCTGACCGTATGCAACCGATCAAGACTTTGGATGATCGTCTGGATATGAAGATCATCGATACCCGTCTGACGGTGAAGAATTATTCTTCTTTGGAAAAATACAATGGTGTCACTTTATTGGGAGCTTATGATATTGACGCCGACGGTATCGTGCCGCCCAAGGAAATCACCTTGGTGGAGAACGGTATTTTCAAGGCGATGTTGAACGGAACCGTTCCGACATTACATGCGCCCCAATCGACAGGTAGTTCCCGGTTCACGCTTTCTTCTATGGATGGAACCTATACATTGGCTCCCGGTACAATTCATATTAAAGCCGACAAGGGTACCAAGCCGGAAAAGATGAAAGCCGCTTTGATCAAGGCTGCCAAGGAGGAAGGTTTGAAATACGCTTATATCGTGCGTGGCTTGGCAGGAAAAGCTTCCCGCATCTACCGGGTGGATTTGAAAGACGGAAGCGAAACGCAAGTACGTTTCGGTGATGTTTCCGGATTCACGTTACCTAACTTGAAACGTATGTTGAATATTTCCAACAAGGAGAATGTAAGCAATTATCTTTCAAACGGAGAGGTGTTGTCTTCAATCATTTATCCTTCTTCTATTCTGGTGGAAAATATAGAAATCAACAAGTCTGACGTGAAGAAAGACAAAGAACAGGTATTGACTTTCCCGTTGCAGAAATAGTCATTATAGAAAATAGAACACAGGGAACTTGGCTCGCTTTTACGGTGAGCCAAGTTTTTTTATGATACTTGTGATTATTTGATTTGCAATTATTATATTTGCAATAATTGCAATTTAAATAATCTAATGATGATAGCAAAGGTTAGGAATCCTTTTATAATTAGCGGGTATGTTTCTGCCGAATATTTTTGTGACCGGGAGATGGAAAGTGATGAACTTACGCGGGCTTTTTTTAACGAGCGTAATACGGTGATTGTTTCTCCCCGGCGTATGGGTAAAACAGGGTTAATAGAACATTGTTTTCATCGTAAGCAGGTGCAAGAAGAGTTCTACACGTTCTTTATCGATATTTATGCCACGGGTACGTTAAGGGAATTCGTGTTCGCTCTAGGCAAGCATATTTTTGAAACCTTGAAGCCCAAGGGGAAGAAGTTTATAGAGCAATTCTTTGCCATTATCAGTTCACTGCGTCCGGCATTTAAGTTAGACTCAATGAGTGGACAGCCTGTTTTTGATATCGGGATTGGAGATATCAAGCAACCGGAATTATCTCTTGAAGAGATTTTCATGTATTTGGAAAGAGCCGATAAACGTTGTATCGTGGCTATTGATGAGTTTCAGCAGATTGCCAAGTACCCGGAGAAAAACGTGGAGGCAATGTTGCGCACGTGTATTCAAAGATGTAAGAATGCTAATTTTGTGTTTTCCGGTAGCCAACGCCACATGATGCAAAATATGTTTTTTTCGGCATCAAGACCGTTTTACCAGAGTGCTTCTCTTCTGAATCTGGAAGCCATTCGGCCGGAACGGTATAAGGAGTTCGTGTATCATCATTTTCGTGAAGCGGGTAAAAAGATTACGGAGGAGTGTATCACGCGCGTGTATAATTTGTTGGAGGGGCATACTTGGTATATGCAGATGTTGTTTAATCGTTTTTATGAACAGGTGGAGGCAGGAGAAGAGATGACGGTAAACCTTGCTGACCAGATATTGCATTTAACGGTGGAAGCGAATAAAACTGTTTATCAAAGTATGGTTGCCATGTTGCCCGAAAGGCAGAAAGAGGTATTGTTTGCAATAGCTAAAGAAGGGAAAGCCATGGAGATAACCTCGACGCAATTTGTCAAAAGGCATGGATTGCATTCGCCGAGTTCCGTGCAATCCGCGATAAAACAATTGCTCGAGAGAGAGTTTATAACTAAGGATGGAGGGGTGTATCACGTTTATGACCGGTTTTTCGGTTTTTGGTTGGCAGAAACGTATGGAACAGGATATAAGCTTTAATTCAAAATAGTAGTGGGGAGCATGGAAGAGTCTGTGAATAAAATGAATCTGGCGGATAGGTTTGAGCAGGTCTATAGAGAATACTCGAAGCCGATGTTTTTGTATGCCCTTAGTTTTTTGATTTCGGAGGAGGAAGCGGAGGATGTTATACAAGAGGTTTTTATAAATTTCTGGAAGGACAAAACGTATCAAAAAATCCGGAGTGAGGTCACGAAGACTTACTTGTTCCGTTCGGTAAAGAATAGTTGCCTGAATCGATTAAAAAAGAAAGATATATTGCGTGATCGACTGGATGTGTTGCGGGAAGAAGTGGTTGAGGAGGAGATGGTGAAGTGGAACGACACGTTGATTCAGGAGGTGGAGGCTGAAATAGAGCGAATGCCTGAACAGACACGGGAAATTATTAGAAGCGTGTTTTTTCATGAAATGAAATATCAAGAGGTCGCGGATGCGTTGGGAATATCTATAAATTCCGTGAAAACGTTGTTGAAAAACGGGATGAGGCATTTGCGGGAGCGTTTTGCCGAACGGATGGATTTGTTTCTTGTTATGGTGCTGATAAATTGATGGTTATGCTTGGTGCTTGATTTTTTTTGAATTTTTTCTCTTTTTGATTCACCCGATTTTCTTTTTTATTGTCTATACGGAAAAGAAAATAGGTCATGGATACATGGAATGAAATAGACGAGTGGATTGCCCGATACCTGCAAGGGGAGCTTCCGGAACAAGACAAGAGTAGTTTGATTCGGTGGTTGGAAGCTTCCCCCGAGCATGAAAAGTATTTTCGGGAGATACTTCGGACAAAGGTGCATGTGGATGCTGTCGGAAAACGGAGTAGATTGGAGCGGATGCAAGAAGATGTGTGGAAGCGTATAACCCCGATTTTGGAGAGGCGAAGGAGATTGTGGTACGCGTGGGGAAGTAGTGTCGCTGCCGTGGTAATGGTGTTGGTAGGGGCGTTTTTCGTTTGGAGAGGACAACGGGAAATCAAGGGTGAATCAAATGTTTTCGCGAGTGTTTTACAAGTTGAATCCGGATCGGCTAAAGCGATTTTAGTGACTTCGTCGGGAAAAAGGATCGAGTTAAAGGAAGGTGAAACTCGTCAAGTGGCGGATATTTCCGGTGTAGGTGTGATACAGGATTCAACGGGAGGAGTTCGATTCGAGGATAAAGGGATGCCCGGGGAGGGGATACGAGAGAACAACACGATCGTGGTGCCTCGGAAAGGGGAGTACTTCGTGGAGTTGAGCGATGGTACGAAAGTTTGGATAAATTCGGATTCACGGTTGGAGTTTCCCAATCGCTTTTACGGGGATTCGCGGGAAGTGAGTTTGCAAGGCGAGGCTTACTTCGAGGTGGCGTCAAACCCGGATAAACCGTTTTACGTGCATCTGGGAGAAGTGAAAGTGCGTGTGCTGGGGACGGCATTTAACGTGATGGCTTACGAGAATGACGGTTTGACGGAAGTGGCGCTTTTGCACGGGAAAGTTAGTTTTGACGTGGGAAAGGAGGCTTATGCGCTTGAACCGGGAGAGGTTGCATCTTTAAACAAAGAGAACGGTAAAACTACTATTCGGGAAGGTGATGTTCGGATGATTATTGATTGGAAAACCGGTAAGTTTAATTTTGAGGATATGCCTTTGGAGGTATTGACCGTGAAATTATCTCGTTGGTATGGAGTATCTTTTGTTTTTGTGGATGAGGAGGCAAAGAAATTCCGTTTTTCCGGGGCGGTAACTAAATACAGGAGTTTGGATTACGTGTTGAATATGATATCGAAGACGACAAATGTGAAGTTCGAGGAGGAGGAAGGGAAAGTCGTGATTCGTGCGAAAAGATGAAGCTTATATAAAATGAATTATCCCGAATAGTGGTGACGCACGATCCGGGATAGGGCTTATTAATAATAATAATATACCTATTTGCAAAAGTATGAAAAAAAAGCGAACGAGGTGGTTTTTCATGCGAGGTTTTGAACCACGAAAATTATTGAAAGTAATGAAACTAAGCGTAATTTTATTATTGGCAAGCATGCATCTGGCGGTTGCCGGTGTTAAGGCTCAAGCGAAGATCACGGTTGAGGCGAAGATCGTGACTTATTTGGAGTTATTTAAACAGATCAAAGAACAGACGGGGCTTACCGTGGTGTATAGTAACAACGAGTTGGATAAGTCGCAAACCGTGGAAGCGGGATTCGTGCAGACGGATTTGAAGGTTGTGCTGGATAGAATTTTAGAAGGCACACGTTTGACTTACGAGATGATGGATGAGTTTATTGTTTTGAAACTAGCTCCGGAGGAAAAGAAAAAGTCGTTGAATATCGTGGGGCGAGTGTCAGATAAAGACAAGTTGCCTCTCCCCGGGGTAGCCGTGATGGCGAAAGATTTGAAGTTAGGAACGACGACTGATCATAACGGGTATTATTCTTTGCTTTTGCCGATGACGGATAATGTTTCTCTCGTGTTTTCGTTTATGGGAATGAAGACTGTAGAGGTGAAGTACGTGGGGCAAGATTCGATTAACGTGGTGATGGAGGAAGACATCAAGGCTTTGGACGACGTGGTGATTACCGGCTACGGGAGAACGGCGAAGGGGAATTACACGGGAGCGGCAACCACGGTGAACGTGGCGGATATTATGATGGCGGGAGCTTCTTCTATCGACCAGATGTTGCAGGGGGTGGTTCCGGGAATGCTGGTGCAGTCGGGAACCGGTATGGTGGGCTCTTCACCGAAGATACGCGTAAGGGGTACTTCTTCTTTGCTGGGGAGTCAGGAACCGGTATGGGTGGTTGACGGAGTGGTGCAACGGGATCCCCAACCGTTTAACTCGGAGGATAACACGAAGTTTTCGGTGGACGCGGATGATATTTCCCAGTTAGCGGGTAATGCAATTTCATGGTTGAATCCCAATGATATAGAAACAATCACTGTTTTGAAGGATGCTTCGGCTACCGCTATTTATGGTTCCGAGGCGGCTAATGGTGTCATCGTTATCACGACAAAAAAGGCAAAAGCGGGTAAAGTTTCGGTATCGTATAGCGGGGATTTTTCTATAGGTCAGAGACCTCGTTACGGGTTGTATGACCGGATGAATTCACAGGAGATGATGGAGTTCTCGAGGGAAATGTACGAGGATCGGGTGGTTTACCCTAACACGATTTTGGAGGTCGGGTATGCCGGATTGTTGAAATCTTATTTGGATAAAAAGATTTCGAAGGAAGATTTCGATAAGGAATACAGGAAAATGGCCGAGCGAAACACGGATTGGTTTGATTTGCTGTTCAGTAATTCGTTTAGTCATAAACATAGTTTGAGTTTGAGCGGTGGTTCTGAAAAGATTCAGAACAGGACTTCGTTGGGATACACGGACGAGAGGGGAGAAGCGAAGGGGAATAACGTGGCGTTGTTTACGGCTACCTCTAACACGACGGTGAATTTGTTTGACAATAAATTGATGGTGAATTTGTTGTTGAAGGGTACTTGGCGAAAAGCGGAAGGTTTTGCCTATGACGTGGATCCTTTCAATTATGCGTATAACACGAGCCGTGTGATCCCCATGTATAACGAGGATGGTACTTTGCATTATCATGACAAATGGGCGGAAACCGAAAGTACGGTAATTAATAGTAAATATAATTACTTGTATAATATTCAGAATGAGTTAGATAACACGGGAAGCGAGAACAACACGAAGAGTTGGGGGGCAACCTTGGACTTGAAATGGAATATTTTGCCGGGATTGGAATACCAAGGCTTGGTGTCTTATGCTTCCTCGTCGGCAGACGTGAAAAAGTATGCCACGGAGCGTTCTTTTTACGCTTCTACTCTCCGGGGGTATGATTTTGAGGCTTACGAAAATTCTGCCGAGGAGTTCGGGTATACCCGTTTGCCTTTCGGGGGATTGTTGGAAACCGGGTTGACGGATGTGACTACCATCACGGTGCGGAATGCTTTGGTGTATGATAGAATGTTCAAGGATGTGCACCGGATGACGTTGCAGTTGGGTATCGAAACTAATTCTACTAAAACGAGAGGGTCGACCGGAAAGCGTTACGGGTATTTGAGGGAGCGGGGCGAAACTTTCGTGAAGTTGCCGATGACGTATATATATTTGGGTGATCCGGTAGATAATGATTTGGCACAAGGAGAAGCTACCGTGTTGAATAAGATTGACAATAAACTGAGCGAGTATGTTTCCGCCGTGTATGCTTATGATAATCGCTACGTGTTGAATGTCAGCGCTCGTCTTGATGCATCCAATCGTTTCGGGCAGGATAAAAATAAACGTTTCGAGCCGACATGGTCGGTGGGAGCGAAGTGGAGAGTGGCTTCGGAGAATTTCGCGAGAGATTTGTGGTGGTTGAATAATTTGGATTTGATAGCTTCTTACGGTTATCAAGGTAACGCGGTGGAAACGGTTTCACCTTATTTGATAGCGGAACAGGGAGGCGTGAATGAATATTATAATGATTACGTGTTGAACGTGAAGTCGTTGCCTTATTCTGATCTTGGATGGGAAAAAACGAAAACCTATAATTTGGGGGTAGATGCCGCATTCTTGGAAGGACGATTGAATTTCACGGTGAATTATTTCAAAAAGGTCAGTGACGTACTTTCTTCCCGTAATATCCCCCGGGAAAATGGAGTGGAGAAAGCTATCGTGGACGGGGGTGAGATGACGAATACCGGTTATGATTTCGTGATTAACGTGATTCCGGTTCGGACGAAAGATTTCACTTGGCAGTTGTCATTGAATACGGCCGTGACCAAGAATAAGGTAAATAAGAATCAACGGATTAATACCTTGAACGATTATCTGGATGGTAGTGCCGTGGTGAACGGGGAGGCTTTTTCCACGTTCTATTCTTTCAAGTATGCAGGTCTGGATGATGAGAATGGTTTCCCGAAATTTGATTACATGGATGTGGAGGACGGGGAGAGTCCGTTGGCCTATTTGGTGAAGTCCGGTAAGTTTACCCCGGATTTTTCGGGAGGTTTGAACATGATGTTCAAGTACCGGAATTGGTCGTTGTATGCTTTGTTCAACGTGCAGTGGGGAGGACATGCCCGTTTGCCGAAGTTGTATGACACGGATAGCAATTACGGGATTCCAACCCCGGAGCAGAATGTATCCCGGGATTTAGCCAAGCGTTGGCGGAAAGCGGGAGATAAAACCAATATTCCTTCTATTCCGACGAGTAAAGCCTATATCAATTTGCCGACGACAGCCACGGTAGCGAGTTCGGAAAGACGGTTGTATGATATGTATAATAATTCCGATTTGCGAGTGGCTAACACGGATTTTATTCGTTGTCGTTCTTTGTCGTTGTCTTATGATTTTGAACAGAAGTGGTTATCTCGAATCGGGGCGCAACGGTTGTTGCTTAAAGCAAGTATGACGAACCCGTTTATGTGGGTTTCCGATAGTAAATGGAACGGGTTGGATCCGGAAACGGGAGATTGGCCGACGAGAAGGGTTACTTCATTGTCTTTACAAGTGATGTTTTAAGAGGTAAGTTGAGTGTTAAATAATAAATAATGATATGATGAAGAAATTACAATTCATGATATGCTTATTGGGATTGCTGGGGCTGGGGGCTTGTTCCGATTATTTGGAGAAAGAGTCCTCGGATGAGGTAATCGTGAAGACTGTTTCCGATTATAGTGAATTGCTTTTGGGGGCAGGCTATCCGTCACCGACAAAGGCGATTTATAATACGCTCTATTTGTTGGATGACGATTTTATGCTGAATGATAATAATTTTAACGACGAAACGGATAATGCTGGTGCAGTGGGTGTTTTCCCGTTTTTTACATGGCAACCGGATATGTGGGAACGACAGGAGGTGGATAAATCTTCGTATGATGAGACTTATTCCCCGACATACGAGCGGATTATGGGAGTGAATGCCGTGCTGGACGGGATTGATGAGGCAACCGGTGATGTGGAAGAGCGTGACCGGGTGAAGGCGGAAGCCTTGGCTTTGAGAGGTTATTATTATTTTATGTTGGTAAATCTTTACGGGGAACCTTATAATTATAATAAAAAGGCATTAGGAGTACCTTTGAAGTTAACGGCTGATATGGAAACGAACGGGAAAGCCCGGAGTACGGTGGAAGAGGTGTATGGACAGATCGTGAAGGATTTGACGGAATCGTCAGCTTTGTTTGAAAAATATACCAAGCGTAGGGGAAGTTTCCGGATAAATTTGCCAACGGTTAATATTCTTTTGTCTCGTGTTTATTTACACATGGAGTTATGGAAAGAAGCTATTGCTGCTGCCACGAAGGCGATAGAACATGGTAATTTGTTAACGAATTACGTGAATTTACCGGCAAGCGCAATTTGTATTGCCAATTATAGTTATTCGGAAGTGGAGTGGGTGTATGGTAATGGAAATACACCGAGTCGATTGAATACGGTTCTTGTTTCTTCGGATTTGCGTGAAAAGTTTGATGCGAACCCGAATGATACCCGCCGGCTACTTTGGTTTGATGCGAACTGGAATGTTACTAAAAAACGACTGAGTTACCCGAGCGGTACGCCAAGAATGCCGACAAATTCGATTCGCATGTCGGAGGCTTACCTGAATCGGGCAGAAGCTTTGGTACAGGATAATCAAATCGGGTTGGCATGGGATGACTTGGAGCATTTGCGGGAGAATCGTTATCGGGATTATGATGAAGCGGAAATTACAGATGCGGTGGCATTGCTGGAAGCAATTCGTGAAGAACGTCGATTGGAACTTTGTTATGACGAGGTGCGTTGGTTTGATTTGCGGCGTTATGGAATGCCTGCTATTTCTCACCGGTATAAGGCAAGGAGTTCGGCGAATTGGCAGACTTACGTGTTGACGGAAAAAGATCCTTTGTACACGTTACCGATTCCTAATGAAGTGATGGACGAGAATCCGGGATTGCAGCAAAATGAATCGGCAAAGCAGCCTTTGAGGCAAGGGAAATGAGAAATGTAGAATCTAAAATGTTACAACGATGAAGACGAGTATATATGTATTCTTGTTTGCGCTCCTGTTTTTAGGAGCCTGCGCGGAGGACAAAGAGATTGGGGAGATTCAAATAACTGACCCGGATTACGTGTTGCCACAGGGAGGGAATGCTGCTGCGGATGAGGTCATTTTGAAGTTGTATGAAAAGTACAATACTTATTTCTTGTATAAATACACGGAAAAAGATATAGAATGGACTCAGACGGCTCTTTGGGCTTATTATGATTATGAGCCGATAGACCCCAATGATGTTGTGAATTTATTAAACTTGTTGGAAATTACTTGGTTTGATTTGTATGATGCGGAGGTTTTGAAAAGAATGATGCCTTATCGGGTATTTTTAACGGGGATGTTGAAGGAAGATATTGGCTCTTGGTGGGAAAATTGGGTAGATATTCCGGCTCGTTATCTGGAAAATCAGATAGCCATTAATAAGGTGGAGAAGGATGTGGCTGATATGTCTGCCGCGGAAAAGAGAGAATTTAAATCTTATTTGCAAGCCACGTTCTTGGAATACTGCGTGGCTTATGGTGTGATAACTATTCCTGATGAGTTTTATGCTGGAAGTGATTACACGAAATCTTATGCAAGTAGTTCGGAAGAAGCGAGAGAGTGGGGATTCGTGTACAATCCGAAAACGGATAGTGAATGGAGTTATGATACTTACCAAATCACTTCTACAGATGATGTAAACGCTTATTTGGCTTCTTTGGTATATCGCACTACCGGGGAGTGGGCTGAGGATTTGGAATACCCGTTGATTCGGGAGAAATATCAAATACTGGTCAACTGTCTGAAGGAGCAATATGGTATAGATGTTTGTAAAATCGGTAACACTGTTTATGAATAATGTTGTATGTTTAAAATGTATTGTATGAAAAAAAGTATTGTAGGTTTATTACTTTTGGTGTTTATGGCACCTTGCGTGTGTAAATCTTTTGCGGCAGAAAGGAAAAAGAAAAATGTCAAAGAAGAGACGAATGTCGCAAAGGAAACGAAATACGAGAAGTTGATGAAAAAAGCGGGACGGGAGACCGCTTCAGGGGAGTTTCTTTCTTTGCACAAGATTGGGGGAAAACTTTACGTGGAACTTCCTTTGAAATATTGCGGACGTGATTTATTGATTGCTTCCACGACATCGGAATCCAGTAATTCCAGATTGGCTATGGTCGGGTATAAAACACTTGATCCTTTGCATGTCAGATTCATAAAGATGGATAGTACGATTGTACTCCAGAACGTAAATGCCATGATGGAGGGGGATAAGGAACTGGAGATTGCCATAAAACGAAATTACATGGACACGTTTTATAAGAAGTACCCGATAGCGGCTTATAATAATGATTCTACTTCGGTTGTATTTGATATGACGGAATTGTTCGTTGGGGACGAGGAAGCTTTGAAGCCGGTTGAGAGCAATTACAGTATTCTGGGGATCTCTTCTCGGTTGAAACCGGGATTCGGTATGTTGGATAAGATCAAAGCTTTCGATGATAACGTAACGATAGCGTCGTACATGACTTATGATTATAGTATATCCTTTTTTGGGCAGAATATCGGGTCGGGAGAATTGACGACTAAAGTAATGCGTACGATATTGTTGTTGCCGGAGGAGCAAATGAAACCGAGAATCGCAGATTCCCGTGTAGGTATATTTCTTACCGGCAAACAAAATATCACTATGGCGGCAGATGGGATTGAAAGTTATGCATTGGCTAACCGTTGGAGATTGGAACCTAAGGATATGAAGGCATGGGAATGCGGGGAACTGGTGGAACCGGTGAAACCTATCGTGTGGTATATTGATGATGCTTTCCCCGAATCATGGAAGGAACCTTTGAAACAATCGGTTTTGATATGGAATCAGGCTTTCGAGAAAATCGGTTTTAAAAATGTGATGGTTGCACGTGATTTCCCGAAAGATGATCCTAATTTTGATCCCGACAACTTGAAATATTCATGTATTCGTTATGTGCCGATCTCGGTTGAGAATGCCATGGGACCTTCTTGGGTAGACCCGAGAACCGGAGAGATTATTAATGCGACCGTACTGGTTTATAATGATGTAATTAAATTGATTAATAGCTGGCGTTTTATCCAGACCGCGCAGTTAGACCCGAGAGTGCGGGGTAAGAAATTGCCGCAAGAGGTGGTGGATGAATCCTTGGCTTACGTGTTTGCCCATGAAATAGGACATACGTTGGGATTGATGCATAATATGGCTGCTTCCAGTGCTTATCCCGTGGATTCGTTACGTTCCGCATCCTTCACGAATAAATACGGTACGACACCCTCTATTATGGATTACGCTCGTTTTAATTACGTGGCGCAGCCGGGTGACGAGGGAGTACGCTTGTCACCTCCGGATATGGGTGTGTATGATGAGTATGCCATTAAATGGTTGTATTCTCCTATCCCGGGTGATAAATCAGTACGGGAGGAAGCTAAAATATTGGAAGGCTGGGTAGACGAGAAGGCTGGCGATCCTATCTACCGTTATGGGAAACAGCAAGTGTATTCTCGTTATGACCCGAGTGCCCTTGAGGAAGATTTGGGAGATGATGCTTGTAAAGCGGGAGATTACGGGATCAAGAATCTGAAATATATTTTGGAGAACTTGAATAGTTGGATAAAAGATGATGAATCGACAGCTCACAGACAGGAGTTGTATTCGGGACTTTGTAACCAGTATAACCGTTATTTGTTGAATGCCTTGACTAACGTGGGAGGTATTTATTTAACGGAGGTGAAAGACGGAACTCCGGGTGAGCGTTGGAGAGCGGTTCCTCGGGATGTACAACAAAAATCGTTGAAATGGGTTATTAAACAATTGCGTGAAAGCGATTGGTTGGATCAAAAAGATGTGACGAGCAAATTCCCGTTGGCAATCAATCAATCTCTTATGTTGAAATCTCGAGTGGGTAAAAAATTATTTCAACTTAATAAAGGCATATTATTGTCTTCTCATGTCAGCACTCAACCTTATACATTGGAGAATTACTACGATGATCTTTTTGCCGGAATCTGGGAATCGGCTATGAAAGGGCGTAAGTTGACGGCTGGTGATAAAATATTGCAGAGGTTGGCTGTGCAGGAGGCGATAGCTGCAGCCGGAAAAGTTATGGATAAAAAAGGAGGTAAATCTCTTCAAGTTGCAGATATGATTTATGCTCCTTCTGTAGATGAGATTGCTCTTTACGGATTGGATGAAACGGGTTGTATTAATGAATATTTGCCGGAATTGCGAGCTCTCGAGGAAGAACACGGGAAAGGTTATGTTGCAGCTTGCTTGCGAGAGAAATATCAGTTTGGGGATACTGGCGATTACGGTTGGCAGAAAGAGGTGAATGTAAGTGATATAGATGAATCTGCTGCTTATTGTGCCGTTATGTTGAAGAAAATAGAGAATTTGATAAAAACAAAACAGGCAATGGCAAATGTAGGGGATAAAATTCATTATCAATCCCTTTTGTTAATGATTGAAGCACAGAAAAAATAGCGTGTCAATAAAAAAAGTCGGTCAATTTTTGACCGACTTTTTTATATTGGTTACCTTAATCTTATTTTATTTCAATGGTTCTTTGTTCTTTTTTAATATCCTCGATGGAAATCTTCGGTAGATCAATGGTTAATACACCGTGTTCTACACCGGCGGCAATCTTTTCTTTGTCAACATCGTCGGGCAGAATCATCGTCTGCTGGAACTTGGAGTATGAAAACTCACGACGCAGGAAGCGTTGTTCTTTCTTCTCCTCGTTGTTTTCAATTTTCTTCTCCATGGTGATGACCAGATTATTATCTTCGTCAATGCGAACGTTAAAATCTTCTTTTGTCATACCCGGGGCGGCAACTTCTACTTTATAATCTTTTTCCGACTCGATCACGTTGATTGCAGGTGCAGTTGCGTTTGTTCTAGTCATCCACTCGTTATCAAAGAAATCATTAAAGATACTTGGTAACCAATTTTGAGTTCTTCTTACAGGCATCATAATTTCAGTCTCCTATCTTTAAGTTTAACATTCAATCTTATCTTTGGACTCCGGCTCTTTTTAGGAACCGTCGTTCGATAAGGAATAGTGCAAAGCCTGTGCCATCGTGATTTACGGACTTTTTGTCATGGATATTATGTCAAATTTTCATTTTTTGCTTCGTCATATGACAAATATTTTCAATTTCAAGTACGTTTTTGTGATAATAATTGTAGCTTTATGGCTGTTTAAATAGGTATGTACTTAATAAATACATTATGCATAGATCAAATAATAATTACAATTGGGCTAGAACAATATTTGTTGTAGCGTTGGTCGTTGGCCTTGGATGGATGTCTTCTCCGGTAATGGCACACGGCACGGAAGTGTGTTTGGCAGATGGTGATACTACCGTACATGTGGTTGCAGATGTACAGCCGGAGTTTAACGGGAATCTGAATCAATGGCTCGGGGAGAATATCATGTACCCGGAAGAGGCTCAACAGGAGCGTATCGAGGGCAAAGTGTTCGTGACTTTCACGGTAGAAAAAGACGGGGCAATATCTCATGTTACCGTCGTGCGTTCGGCTCACCCGATTCTGGATGCGGAGGCTGTGCGCGTGATCCAAAGTATGCCGAAATGGAAACCCGCCATGATGAACGGTGAAGCGGTACGTTTTTCCAAGACTTTGCCGATCACGTTTAAATTGGCAGAGGAACAATTGACTTACGAGCAATACCTGAAGAATCTGGAAGAGGAACAAGAGCTACTGAAACAAGGCAATCAATTAACGCCGGAGGAACAGGCAGCCCGCGTAGAGGCTTTCAAAAAACAGTTGGGAGATGATGCCACGCTTTACAAATTGTTGCTGGAAAAGAGTCAGGCTATCAAAGGCGAGATCGACAGTGTGGTGAAAGCTCAAACCAAAGTATTGAAGTTGAAAAAGACGGATGTAAAAGAATTGACAAAAATATACGAGAACGAGATTGACGCGAAGATCAAATTGATCGAAAGTCTGGGAACAGATGATTTTGTCAATAAATTTGTATCTTCCGAGATAAAGATGAGACAACTCGAGATGGACAAGATGTTGCAGATAAAAGATTTATTGAAAGATCGTTTTAAACTCTATTTCGAGAATTATATTTTGCAGCAATAATTATTACAAGGTATTAAATGACGGGTCGGGATGTAAATACCCCGACCCGTCATTGTTAAATTCAGTCTTAAGATAAGACATTTCAATAATTTTGTCATATATTTGACACTCCAAGATAAGACTATATGGTGATAGAGGATAGTGTCATATTAAATTCAATCCGGAATAATAAACCAGAAGGTATACATTTACTTTTTGATCGATACTATCGTCCGTTAGTTCTATACGCGGATGAATTCTTGAAGGACCAAGCTACTGCCGAGGATCTGGTTCAAGAGTTGTTTTTAAAATTATGGGAGGGTGATTATCTCTTGGAGGTATCTGAAAAGAATCTGGCGACTTATCTGTTTTCCGCGATAAGGAATAAATGTCGTACTTATTTTGAAAAGAAAGATGTTTTGCAAAAACGGGAAATGTTGGAAGATGTTGACATCCCGGTAGAGATGGTCGTGCGGATTGACGAGGAACGGATGGACATCGTGATGAAAGAAGTCAATCTTCTTCCCGAGCGCACCCGACAGATCGTGGAGTGTATCATGTTGAGGAACTTGAAATATAAAGAGGCTGCCGAGGAATTGCACATTTCTGTAAATACCGTAAAATTCTTGCTTAATAAAGGTATCGTGCGTCTGCGCGAACGTCTTGCTCATAGAAGCAGCGAAATTCTTCTATTTTTCTTGCGTCGGTTACACTTGTTTTAGTATTGGGAGATAATGCATTAGGATTTTCTAGGAAAAAAAACGGAAAAATACCTACCCATTTTTCTATTTTTTCTGTCTTCCTAGAAAAATATGTATTCGTATGCCAATACAAGAGGAAATATATGAACTGATATTCACGAAACTTAGTCAAGGTCTTGACAAGAACCGGAAGGAGTGTCTGCAGGCGTGGCTGGATGAAAGTGAACAAAACAGAAATGCTTACCGGGAAATTTGTTCTTTATGGTATAGTGGCAAATGGGCTTATAAAAGAGAACAAATACAAAAATCCGAAGGATGGGAGAAAATACTTGAAATCAAGAAAGGAAGACGGAAGAAACGTTTACTCAAAATATGGAGTGCGGGAGTTGCAGCTTCTGTTGTATTGATTATGGGAGCCTTTTTCGTCTCCCGATTTATGGATAGAGGACATGTAGAGCGAGTGACGGAATCCAGACAGGCTAATGTAACATTGATTCTGGCTTCAGGTGAACGAGTGGATGTAGGTCATAGGACAGACCGGATGATTCGGGAAGCCGGATCGGTGATTCGTTCGGATTCCGCGTTGCTGGTTTACGAGGAACATAGCATCGATACTCTTTCGGAAGAGACCGTGTATAACGAACTCGTTGTTCCGAAATGCGGGGAATATAAATTGCGTCTCTCGGATGGAAGTTTAATCGTCTTGAACTCGGAATCCAAACTCCGGTATCCCGTGAATTTTAATGGTGATACCCGTGAAGTCTTTTTATCCGGGGAGGCTTATTTCGAGGTGGCGAAGCATCCCGGTAAGTCTTTTGTGGTTCACACGGATCATGCGGATGTTCAGGTATTGGGGACATGGTTTAATGTTTCAGCCTATCCGGATGAGGAAAACACGGAGGTTACTCTTTTGAACGGAAGCGTACAGGTGGGGCGTGAAGAGGAACAAGCCATATTATTGCCCGGACAGCAATTTTTATTGAATAACCGAACATCGGAAAAGACAATACGTGACGTGGACACGAGCGTGTATGTCGCTTGGACTCGTGGTTTATTCCGGTTTGACGCGATGCCGCTGGAACAGTTGATGTTGAAATTGAGTCGCTGGATTCCTGTTACTTACACGTTTAAAGATGAAGCGATAAAGAAAATTCGCTTTACCGGGGGATTTCGGAAATATGACGACGTGGATCATACGCTCAAGATGTTGGAAGAAATTATAAATATTTCATTCAAAAGAAAAGGGCAGGAAATAATCATAGATTGGTACCAAAACTAACATAGAACGTAAAAACTTAAAATTCAAATTTATGGAAAAAAATCAAAAGGAAGGGCCTGAACCTTTACGGTACAGGTCGTGGAAGCTTTATACTGTCATGAGATTGACTTTGTTGATGAATGTCTTCTTTGTGCTTTTCTCTTTTGGAAATGGTTTTTCTCAAAAGAGGGTTACGATAGATTTGGGTGAGACAACGATAAAGGAAGCTCTGGTCGAATTTCAACGTCAAACCAATAAGATTGTAATTTACAGCGACGAGCATTTGGCCAATGACCAACGGGTGGTACTGAATTGTAAAGATGTGGAACTGGAAGAGTGTTTGAAGTTAATCTTGAAAGGAAGCGGTATGACTTATCGTTTTGAGGATGATTATATCTTGATAGTCCCTCTTAAAGTCTCTGAACAGGATTCTACTAAAACCGTCGCTAAAGTGGTTATTTCGGGTGTCGTGAAGGATACTGAAGGACTTCCTCTTCCGGGAGTGACGGTGCTGTTGAAAGGTATGAAGTTGGGGACTTCAACAAACTCGAAAGGGGAATTTACTTTGGAAATACCAAAAGTAAAAGATAAGGAAATACGCCTTGTCTTCTCTTTTATCGGTTTGCGAACGAAAGAAGTGATCTATAAAGAGAATGAACAGAAAACTCCGTGGGTGATCGTGATGGAAGAAGATATCCGGCAGTTGGGAGAGGTGACGGTAAGTACCGGTTATCAAACCGTGAACCGGAAAGATATGGTGGGGGCGTACACGACGGTAAGGGCTTCTGATATCATGCAACCGGTATATACTTCTGTCGACCAGATGCTGCAAGGGCGGGTAGCCGGAATGATCGTGATGAATACCAGTTCCCGGGTGGGGACGAATCCTAAAATACAGATTCGGGGAACCTCCACGATATTGGGGAATCAGGATCCGTTGTGGGTGGTTGACGGTATTATCCAACCGGATCCGCTTCCCTTG
Organism: Butyricimonas hominis; assembly: GCF_014287455.1. NCBI lineage: Bacteria > Pseudomonadati > Bacteroidota > Bacteroidia > Bacteroidales > Odoribacteraceae > Butyricimonas > Butyricimonas hominis. The sequence goes on along the minus strand of NZ_JACOOH010000004.1, from coordinate 30,961 downwards.
GACGTATCCTCTACCATGACGGAAGATTTGAAAAATGTACTCGGTAATCAGATTTCTTGGTTGAATCCTTCGGATATAGAAACGATCACCGTGTTGAAAGATGCTTCGGCTACGGCGATATACGGTTCGAAAGCCTCGAACGGGGTTATCGTTATCACGACCAAAAAGAGTAAAACCGATCGTCTGAGCGTGAATTATACGGCGAATTTTTCTTTCAAACAGAAACCCAGTTACGGGATGTTCAACATGATGAATTCCTGCGAGCGTATTGATTACTCCAAGGAAGCCTACGAGAACGGGGGACGTTTCATTGCAGAGCCTGTGGCACAGACTTCGTCGTACGAGGGATTGATGAGGCTTGTCGCGAGCAAAGAAATCACGATAGAAGAGTATGGAACTTACTTGGAGAGGCTGGAAACCGTGAATACCGACTGGTTTGATATATTGACACAAAATGGTTTTAGCCACAATCACAATCTCAGTCTGATGGGCGGATCGGAAAAAGTGACTTATAATTTGTCATTTAACTTTAGTGATGACCAAGGGCAGGAAATTGGCAACTCTGCCAAGAAAATGGGACTTCGGTTAAGAGTGGGTGCGCAATTGCTGAAAAATTTGAACGTGGACGCTTCCGTCATTTTAGCAAGGGGAGATAACCGAACTTTCGGTCCGGGAGTCAACCCGATGGAATATGCCAAATCAACAAGTCGGGCTCTGCCCGCTTATGACGAGAACGGTGCTCCCCTCTATTATTTGAGAAGTAATCCTTATGCTCCCGCGGGTAAAGACATCCTTTACAGTTATAATTTTGAAAACGAGCGAGATAATAGTTACGCCAAGGCGTTTAATATGAATACGAATGCCTCCCTCAACTTGAATTGGGATGTTACTTCATGGTTCCGTTATGAATTGGTACTTGGTTACACGGAGGTATCGAATACTTCCAAATCATTCGCGGGTGAGCAAACGTATCATATTGCTTCCAAGTACAGGGGATATGATTACGGTACGGCAGAACCCGGAAGCGATGAATTTAAATCCGCCATGCTGCCTTTCGGGGGGGAATACATGACTTCATACCTTTCGAATAAAAGTTATAACATTCAAAACAAATTTGTATTTAGCAAGACTTTCAATGAAGATCATCGGTTGAACGCGATGGCGGGAATTGAGGTACGTTCGGAGGATGCGGACGGTACGGCAAACACGGTATGGGGGTATACTCCGGACAGGGGGAATGGCTTGGTCGCACCGACCGGATTGAAGCAGTTGGTGACAGCAGAGACTCCTAAAGATTGGGGTATATTGCAGGCTTTGTATAGTGGCGGATGGAAAGAAACGGATCAGGTGAATAACTATCTTTCCTTGTTTGCCACCGTGGCTTATTCTTACAAAGATAAATATGTATTCAACGCGAATATTCGTTCCGATGCCTCGAATGCTTTTGGGCAAGACGTGAATAAACGTATGGACCCGACTTATTCTTTTGGTGTTTCTTGGCGGATGGCTGAAGAACCTTTTATAAAAAATCATATCAGTTGGTTGAACCAATTGAATTTCAGAGCGACTTACGGGGTGCAGGGAAATTCTGTAAATACGGTAAGCCCTGAAATGATTTTAGGAAGATATAGTACAGTTTTCAAGCCATTTAACGAGTACGGGGCGGGAATACGTTCTTTACCTAATCCTAACTTGAAATGGGAACGGACGAAATCTTGGAACTTGGGATTCGATTTACAATTGTTCAACGGGATTACCATGAACCTTGAATATTACGGACGCTCATCTGATGCGATTGTCGCGCAAAAGATTCCGGAAGAGTATGGAATATCTTCAATGAACATTAACGGGGGAAGAATCACGAACCACGGTGTGGAGTATTCGGTTCATTTTACTCCTTTCCAACGAAAAGATTTTGCGTGGACGATAGGGATCAATAGTTCCAAAAACTGGAATAAAGGCAGTTCTGTCAATGAAGTCAGTACACCTGATTTAAGTGAGTATTTGTCTGGCTCCTCCAGTCGTGTTTTAAAGAAAGGCTATCCGATATCTGCCATCTGGTCTTTCTCCTTTGCCGGATTGGATCCCGAAACAGGTTATCCGACGTTTAATTACATGGATTTTGAGGAAACGGATTCAAAAATGGACCCGACAGAGTATCTGGTGTATTCCGGTCAGACAGATCCTTACTTTACGGGCGGGTTGAATACCCGTTTGCGTTACAAGGACGTTTCTTTTGGTGCGGACTTCTCTGTCCTTTTAGGAGGTAAAAAACGGTTGCCGAGTTTGTACTCGGGAGAAAGAGGAAGTGTATTTATGCCGGATCCGTTTATCAACGTGGATAAAGAAATTGCTAAACGTTGGCGAGAGCCGGGTGATGAAAACAAGACCAAGGTTCCCGCGATTTACACGAGCAGCAATTTTAGTGATTATTGGGTAAAGAGACCGGATGGAGGTAGTTCGAATATGTATGAGATGTGGGATAAATCCGATTTCCGGGTAGTTAGTGCCTCTTTCCTGCGTTGTACCCAGATGTCATTGACATGGCGTGTTTCCGGGGAATGGTGTAAGAAACTTTATTTGACCAATTTGTCTATCAGTGCTTACGTGAACAATGTATTTGTGATTGCCAGCAAGAAATTCAACGGTTTCGATCCGGAATTGGGGAACAGTGTCATGCCTCGTACTTATTCTTTGGGAATTAATATTGGATTTTAAAATGGAAGTTTATGAAAAAGATGATGTTATATTTTTGGGGAATACTGCTCGTGTGTGCTTCTTGCAGTGATTTTTTAGAGCCGAGATCAAACACGCAATTTATACCGGAAGATGTTTCCGCTTTGCGGGAACTGATGATTGCGGAGGTATATACGCTGAATATTGCCATGGCCGGACCTTTGGTGCTTTTGGATGACGATGTTGACGGGGGCGAATTTATAGAGGGAAGGACAAGTGCGGTTGAAGGTCCCTTGGCTGCTTTTAGTTGGCAACCCGATATGTTTGAGATATTTGGAGCCGCGGGTATGAGTGACCAATGGTTTGCCCTGTGGAGAGACGGGTATAGCAGGATATTAGGGTGTAATGCCGTGCTTGATTATGTCGATGATGTAAATGGCCTTGAAGAGACTAGAAATGAGCTGAAAGCACAGGCTTTTACTATGCGTGCCTTTAATTATTTGTATATCGTGAATATATTCGGGGCCCCTTATTCTTATGATAAAAAAGCATTGGGCGTTCCGTTAAAACTGAATAGTAATATCGAGGAATCGTTGATGTCCCGGAATACGGTGGAAGAATGTTACGCCCGCATCGAGAAAGATTTGTTGGAGGCAGAACGACTGTATTTTACTATACCTGTGGAAAAACGATGGAGACCGGACTATAAAGCCAGTCTGCCGATGGCGCAATTGTTATTGTCCCGCGTGTACCTTGAAATGGAGAATTGGGAACAAGCTCACAAGTACGCGGAAAAGGTGATTTCCGATTACGCTTTTCGGTTGAAGGATTTGAATGAATTTGTACCCACGGAAGACGTACCTTATTATGATTTCTGTAATGTAAATTGTCCGGAGCAAATATTTTCTTATTCTCAAAATGGTTGCTTGACTGTTTTCCCGAGGGAGGGAATACCTAAAAACAGGTGGAATTATGTCGCTTCTCATGGTCTGTTGAAATGTTATTCGGAAAGTGATTTGAGAAAAGACAATTACATTATTGATGAACCCGGGTGTAAAAAAGAAGCTCCCGAAGGCATGCCTTGGGATACGTTGGTACGTCGTCCTGTCGGGAAGTATGGTGTGAATTCTAATCGGAGCGTGATTGAAAGCGCTCAATCTGTATTGAGTCTTCGGGTGGCTGAAGCGTATTTGAATTCTATGGAGGCGGCAGCATTCTTGTACAAGGCGGGAGACGCCCAAATGCAGACAAAAGCCATGGAACGTTTGGAAGATTTACGCTATATGAGATATCGTAGAAAAGACTATCGGAAATTGAGTGTTTTTTCCGATGCGGAAGCATTGATCACTTATATCCGTGAAGAGCGTCGCCGGGAACTTTGTTTCGAGGGGCATCGTTGGAATGACCTAAGAAGGTACGGGATGCCGGAAATAAAGCATCGCTGGAACTTGGATGGGAATCAATGGGTGGAATACACGCTAAAAGAAAAAGATCCTGCTTATACACTTCCTATTCCGGAATCGACACGAACGAGAAATTCATCGTTGGTGCAAAATCCTTTAGCCCCCAAGCGGGAAGGCGTAGCTGTGCGATAATGTATAATTTAAAACATCGATTATGAAAATGAGATATTTATTGTTGTTGATCACGGGACTAAGTCTTTTTTTAGGCGGTTGTTACGATGAAGACAAGGCAGTGCCGTCCGGGGATTATTCTCCCGTGCGTTTTGAATTCCCGCAGGGGAGTGAATCGTGGGATAAACTTTTTGAGCAAATGTATGATGATTTTGGTATTTGCGTGATTTATAAGGATTTTACACCGGGAGATTTGAATAAAAACTGGACGATCTCTGCCGGTGGAGATTGGACCGGACATCCGGTTCCAGATGACCATATGCCGAAATACGAGGATTTGTTAAAGAATTATTTGGTTCCTTTCTTGGGGAAAAAAGAGATCGTGGAGGCATGTTCCCCGCTCTATCTTTATTTGGCTGAAGATTTAGGGGGATCTTATGCTTCTTACGGTGATAATGTTGGAGTTAATCTGAATGGTTTGGATTTTTGGGCAATAGGTTTACTTGATACAATAAAATTTATCTTTGATATTCCTGGTATAGAGGATTTTAGGCACGGGCTTGTACATTCCGTGTATAATAAAATTGTTGAAAATAGTGTGGTGAAAAATCTTATCACTGAGCCAGTTGGCTTTCAAGCAGGAATAGATTATAAAACGGAAATTGAAAAGGAGAATCCAGAAGATCCGAATTACTATATGAATCGTGGTTTTGTTGGATATATTACTTGTATGACATCTATGTGTTGTATGTTTAATTGGAGTGATTATTGGTACGGGAATATAGAACAGATTGTCACGGCGAAAGGAGGAGATTTTATGATGTTCACCCGTGCGGCAATGCGTTGGACGAAAGAAGAGTTTGAGGAGAAATTCCCACCCGAAAAATATCCTCTGGTAAACGCACGCTACAAGATGGTCGTCGAACAATTTAAGAATTACGGGTTTGACTTGCCGGGATTTGCAAAGAAAGTAAAGGAATTACCTACACCATTCTAAGTTTCTGGAAGATTTATTTTCTCCGGTTAGAAAACAGGGGGATCGTGTGTCGGTCTTCCTGTTTTTACTTTTTGCCACTTTGTCAGTTCTCGTGTAACTATGCGTCATTTTCAGACGTATATTACAAGTTGGTACATGGTTTGTATTAACATATTACAGAATGTATAAATTATAAAAGTATGGCCTATATAGATTACTATAAGATTTTAGGAGTTGATAAAAGTGCTTCGCAGGATGCCATCAAGAAGGCTTTTAAAAAGTTGGCCAGAAAGTATCACCCGGACTTGAACCCGGATGACCCGAATGCCAAGCTACGTTTTCAAGAGATAAACGAGGCGAACGAAGTATTGGGCGATCCGGAGAAACGGAAAAAGTATGACCAATACGGGGAAAACTGGAAACATGCCGATGAGTTCGAGGCTCAAAGGCAGCGCCAGCAACAGCAAGGCGGTGGTTTCGGTAGCGGCGGTGGTGCTTACTGGTCGTCGGAAGGCGGTTTTTCCGGCATGGGGGGTGACGGGGAGTTCTCGGACTTCTTCGAATCCTTGTTCGGTTCCCGTCGTGGCGGAGGGCGTTCTGCCGGATTCCGGGGACAGGACTATAACGCGGAATTACACCTGTCATTTCAAGATGCGGCACATACCCACAAGCAGATATTAACGGTAAACGGAAAGAATATAAGGATCACCGTTCCCGCGGGAGTGGCGGACGGGCAGACCATCAAGTTGAAGGGACAAGGCGCTCCCGGCGTGAATGGCGGTCCGGCAGGAGATTTGTATATCACTTTCGTGATAGCCGAAGACCCCGTGTTCAAACGCTTGGGGAATGATCTGTACGTGACGGCACCGCTGGATCTCTACACCGCAATTCTCGGCGGAGAACAAATGGTAGACACCATGGACGGGAAAGTGAAATTGAAAGTAAAACCCGGCACGCAAAACGGGGCTAAAGTAAGGTTGAGAGGCAAAGGATACCCCGTCTACAAGGAAGACGGCAAGTTCGGCGATCTAATCGTGACTTACTCCGTGCAGATACCGACCGACTTGACGGAGAAGCAGAAAGCGTTGTTCAAGGAATTACAAGGTCTTAAATAAAACGTGTCAGTTATGCAAACAGATTTGATTATAATTAAAGAATATTGCCGGCAAAGTCATGTCGATCCGTCGTTTATCATCTCTCTGGAAGAGGATGGATTAATCGATATTCAGGTCGTTGACGGCGAACGTTATTTACCTGTTGAGCAATTGGGAGATCTGGAACGGTTTGTGCGTTGGCATGAAGACCTGTCCGTGAACATCGAGGGTATCGGTGTCATCCATGAATTGATGGGACGTATGCACGATATGCAACGTGAACTCGACCGTATGCGTCGGGAACTTCGATTGTTCCATGCCGATTACCGGAATACCCCGGAAGAGTATTGAGAAATTTGAAATAAATAGTGAAAAGGCAAAGAGATTTTTGAGAAAGGCTCTTTGCTTTTTTGTTTTTTATTTATATATTTATCAACAATTTTAAGCGTGTGTAACTTTAATGAAAATACTATGACTACTACCCGTTGTTTGATAAATAGTTTAATATCAATGCTTTTCTGTATATATGGAGGAGCAGGTATTTCCGGTTTGAAAGCGAGTGTAATCTTTTCTGGAACAGTAGAACGGGACACGACCGTGTATCTCGTGGCGGATGAAGCTCCGCGATTCGAAGGTGAATTGGAAACATGGTTGGGTGAAAACATCCGCTACCCTCAAGAGGCGTGGGATAACGAGATTGCCGGACGGGTGATTATGGCATTCGTGATAGAGCCGGACGGGAGTATTTCGGGGGTCAAGGTGTTACGAGGTGCCCATCCCTCTTTGGACATGGAGGCAACACGGGTTATCGGGGCAATGCCGAAATGGAGCCCGGCAAAGATTGGCGGTAAGGCGGTGCGTTTTTACATGACCTTTCCTTTGCTTTTCAAAATAGAACAACCGATGGCGGGAGTTCACTCTTACGAGGATTACGTGGCAATGTTAAATCGGGAAGCCGGGATTCCGCTGGATGAAGTGGCTGAAGAACAAGATCAGGAAATAATTCAAATTCTGATGGATAGAGAGCGTGTCCGATTCCGTACGGATGCGGAAGCCTATTTGTATTATCGAGAAGATTTACGAAAGAAAAAGAATGCGGTCACCACTCGTGCGGCAGGGTTACTTGAATGTTATAATTTCAAAAGTGCTAACATAAAAGTTCTGGCGGCAGTATTTGAACAGATTATCGGACAGGAATTAGCATTGGTTGAAGAGATTGGAAAGGAGAATTTCATAAAGCGATACGCCGCTCTCTCTCCCCGTATCCGGCATCTGCGGATGCAGGAAGAGGTACGGTTGAAGGATTGCATGAACGAGCGGGAACATCGTGTGTATTTCACGCGAGAAATTAGTCCTAGAATACAGGCACAGGAAGAAGTTGTCGGCGATTCGTGCTCGTGTGGTTGTATCTTCCATATACTCTCGCCTCTGACCGCGTACAGGGATTTGAACTACGCGTTAGCAAAAACGGTAAAATATCCTATTGTTGCGCAGGAAAGGAATATTCAAGGGAAAGTCTGGTTGAGTTATACCGTGGGGATGGACGGGAAAGTATCCGTGGTGGAAATTCTGCGTAGTGCGGACCCCGTTTTGGACAAAGAAGCGGTAAGAGCTCTCAAAAGTATCACTTTCCCGGTGCCCCCATACTGCCTTCTGCACAAGCGTAGAGTGGCACTTCGTTCGGTAGCTCCTGTTAATTTCAGACTGCAATAGAGAATCAGATAGAAGAAGTTCAATCAATAATATATTACTTATGGCGTTTGTGATAAAAAGAGCGTGGAAAACAGGACTATTCCTGTTATTCACTTGTTGGTTCACGGGAGTATCGGTCGCGGAAGTTTCCGCTTCGGTCAAAGATTCGCTCTCGTACGAAAACTATTGCAAGATGTTGGAACGGGAAACTCGTGTTCCGGTATCCGAAATTCCGAATGACGAGGGAATGAAGTATTTGCAGGAACGAATCAAGGCAATGAAAAAAGAGTACGGGAACGACAAGCGGGCGTATGCCGCGATGGTGGAGCAACTTCGGGTACATATCAGGCAGGAGTCCTATGACCATGCAAGGAGATTAATGATTACCGCGAAGTTGACGAATACCCGTATCGACGATCTGGAAGCGGTATGCTATTATTTTAACGGAGAGAAGTTGAAGTTGATGAAGGAACTTGGTCCGAAGAATTTTATTTATAATTATCTGGTGGCTTACCCGAAATTTGCTCACTTGAAAATTCTACAAGAGGCAAAAATACGGGAATTTATGAACGAGAACGACCGTCGTCGGCATTTCTTGAAGAATGTAATGCCCTACACTTTGTCTTATGGGCAGGTAGCAGACGAGGAGATGCTGAAAGATTGTTTTTATGTACAGATGCCGGTATTTGCCCAAGGAAACGTGATGGCATGGATTTCTCAAAATGTAAAGTATCCCCCTGAGGCAATAAAAATAAATGCCCAAGGGAAGGTTTTTGTCAGTTTCGTGATTGAAACCGACGGTTCTATCACAGACGTGAAGGTGGTAAAAGGATGCAATCCCTTTTTGGAGCAAGAAGCGAAGCGGGTAGTAAGATGCTTCCCGAAATACATCCCCGCTTGGTGTCCGATCAAAAAGCGTAGTTTCCGGACAACCTACACGGCGCCGATCAGTTTTCGATTATCCTCACCCCCTCATTTGCCTGATGATCTCTCCATGTCCGCCCGCGACTTACTTTGAGTCACGAGATACACCCCGGTAAAAACCAGCACGGCAGCCACGGGCTTATCCCACGTGAGGCGGTCTTGTCCCATAAGGATTGCCAGTGTGGCGGCAACGAGGGGTTGGGCGTAATTGTACATGCTGATTGTTGTCGGGCGGATGCGTTTCAACGCGATCGGGATAAAGAGATAGGCGAGGAATGTCGCAGCGAATACCACGTAAAACACGCTTGCCAAAGCGCTGAATGTCGTGTCGGGGGAGAATAGTTTTGCTTCTACCACTTCCTGTATGCTGAACGGGAACATGAGAATCGTGGAAAAAAGAAACATCCATTTCATCAACGTCACGGGACTGTAACGTTGCGCGATAGGTTTGGATATAACCAGATACGTGGCGTAACAGATCACGCTGATAAAACAAAGTAAATTACCCGTCATCGAGCTGCCGGAACCACCCGAAATCCCTACCGCGTAAGAGTGCCAGATGATCAGCACCGCCCCGCAAGCCCCGATAAGTACTCCGCCCGCTTTTTTCGCGGTGATCGGTTCTTTCAAGATTAAGGCTGAAATCAACATGACCATCATGGGATTCATCGTCACGATCAGTCCCGCGTCGATTGGCGATGTCATGCCAAGTCCTTTAATGAAAGTGAATTGATTCATGGTTGTGCCTAAAATGGCACAAAAAAACAGAATTAATAAATCTTTTTTACTTACTTTTTCGTTTAAGACAAACAAAGAGGTGATCCAAAAAGCGAGGGCACCGAATGACATGCGTAGGAACGTGAGCCCGATGGGGTCGATCCATTCCGGCATTAAGGTTTTGGCGATCGGAATATTCAATCCGAAGAGAATGTTAGCAGAGAAGATAGCGATGTGTCCGTGCCATTTATCTTTTGTCATAGGCTGATGTATCTATATTGTCATACGAAAGTAGCTTATTTTTGTAATATAAACAGTGAGTGTATGAAAAAAATAAAAGTGGGGCTATTGCCTAAAATTATCGTGGCGATTATTCTGGGTATAGTATGCGGATTTTTCTTTCCCGATTGGTTGGTAAGGATATTTTTGACCATAAATGGTCTGTTCAGTAATTTCTTGGGATTCATCATCCCCTTGTTGATCTTGGGATTGGTTGCCCCGGGTATAGCGGATCTCGGTAAGGGTGCCGGGCGTTTGTTGTTGATCACGGCTTTGCTGGCATACGGTTTTACCCTTTTCTCCGGCTTCTTCACTTATTTTGCCTGTGATCTGAGTTACCCGTGGTTGCTCGGTGATGCCGGAGAATTGCAACCGATAGAAGCCTCCGCGGCGGTGCCGCTGGCTCCCTATTTCACGGTGATGATGCCGCCGTTGATGGACGTGATGAGTTCTCTGGTTCTGGCATTTACTCTTGGCTTGGGAATGTCCGTGATTAACGGCGCAACCCTGAAAGGGGCAATGGAAGATTTCAAGGATATTATCAACAAAGTGATTGTCACCGTGATTATTCCTTTGTTGCCCTTGTATATCTTCGGTATATTTTTGAATATTTCCGGCTCCGGTCAGGTGTCCGGCGTGCTAGGCGTGTTCGTGAAAATTATCGTGGTCATATTCTTCCTGACCATTGTACTGTTGTTTATACAGTTCTTTATTGCCGGGTTCGTATCGAAGAAAAACCCGTTCCGCTTGTTCCGTAATATGCTTCCGGCTTACATGACGGCATTGGGAACACAATCCTCGGCTGCCACGATTCCCGTTACATTGGAACAGTCGATTAAAAACGGCGTGAACCGGGAACTGGCGGCGTTCGTGATACCGCTCTGCGCGACGATACACCTTTCGGGTAGTACGATGAAGATCGTGGCATGTGCCATGGCGATCATGCTTATGTCGAGTATGCCGATTTCTTTCGGGATGATGGCGGGCTTTATCTTTATGCTGGGTATCGCTATGGTTGCCGCTCCCGGGGTTCCGGGAGGAGCTATTATGGCAGCACTGGGATTGTTGCAGTCCATGCTCGGTTTCGATGAAACGGCACAAGGGTTGATGATTGCGTTGTATATCGCCATGGATAGCTTCGGTACGGCTTGTAACGTGACGGGTGACGGTGCTATCGCCGTGATCATGGATCGTATTAACCGGAACAGTAAGCATGTCGGCACGCGCGAAGAACTGGAAGAGGTAGCGGTAATCGAGTAATTCTCTCTATTACCTGTACGAGATAGGGTAGGAGTTAATATAATAGATAGTTTTACTAAGTATTAACGATAAATCAATTTCGATTTATTTCCTATTCAATTACTATTTTTTTACCTTTATAATAGGAGTTGAATGGGAGTTGAATAGGAGATGAATGGGAGTTGATATATAGAAAGTACAATTCTAATTCTATAATGGTACTTTTTTCAGTACTGTCCTCTCCTTGTTAATTTCGGTTAATTGGCAGGTCGTGTGAAGATAGACGCACTATTCTTTACCGTGATTTCAATGTTGGAAACAACTTCTTTATGTGGGGTATAGGGCTGTTCACGCGTATACAGGAATATAATTTAGCGCGGAGAGTTGTGAAAGAATTAAAATTTTTTCTACCTTTGTGTTATGGACTGTGCGGAGAGCCGCCGATGATGTCCTGTTTACAATGTTGAGGTTATAATTTTACATGGTTTAGGAGTAGCGACCTAGTAGGCAGAATTGCCATTAAACCGTGGAGATTGCAACACTCGCGTTGTTATATCTGTATATTCTTATGGATATATATTATAACGGCGTGGGGTTGCTTTTTTCATGATGGCGTTCGCTACTCCCATGAATTAAGCTAGCCCCTGCCGTTATCCTACGGCTCCGGGTTGACTTGTTCAGTCTGGAGTTTATTTTTTGAGGACTTCGGCTGAAATATAAATACTGGATAACCGGATGATTTTAGTATCGGGTTATTTTTCAACAAAGTAGACAAATTAGAAAAGTTTTTTTGTGCGGGTTTTAAATTGAACTTACAATGTTTGCAACCAGCTATTTAAGCCCGTGCTCGGAAAGGGGAAAGTTAGCTCCTCCCCTTTCCTTGTTTTGGAAAACGAGAGAGGGGAATAACCGGTAGGTGAATACCTTGACAAACTTAGAATACAGGAACGCGGGAGCCATACGCGACTACCACCCGCGTAAAGGGAGAAGGGTATGGCGTTTTGCCCTCTCCCGTTTTTACTAACTTAAATAACGAAGTATGGAACAACAGGAAGAAAAAATCGAGATAGTCGTCAACACGCGAAAAACTAAGGAAATAAGATTTTACGTGTACGCGGACGAGTGTACCGTGGATTGGGGTGACGGGAGCCGTGAATGTTACGCCACACCCAAGCCGGGTATTGAGGATTCGGATTACTGGCGGACACCTAAAAGACCCTATTGTGAACACTCGTACCGCGGGGTTAATCGCGTGGTCACGGTGACCGTTTCCGCCACGCGGTTATCGGAATTCATTATCGAGCATATCCCCGTGACGAGTGTCAGGATTCGGGATTGTGTCCATTTAGGTCATTTTTTTTGTATAGATTGCGGTCTGAGGCAATTGTACCTTGGCGATAGCCCGCGTTTGTATTACCTTAAATGTTCTTGTAACAATTTGCGTAAACTGGATTTGTCGGGTTGTTCCGGTTTGATGGGGTTGGAATGTGATTGCAATTACTTGACGGAATTGAATTTGTCCCGTTGTTTCAAGTTGCACACGCTCGCCTGCCGTTTCAACAGGTTGAAAAAATTGCGGGTTGCCGAGGGTGCGGAAAAAATTCATACCGTGAAGTGTTGTTACAATGATTTGTCGGCGAAAGAATTGAACCGGTTGTTCCGGGATGTCACTTGCTTGGTGGATTTCGGCTGTATAGATTACGGTTTGAATCCCGGAACTCGCGAAGCGGACAGGTATTGGCTTGACGAGCATCGTTGGCATATCACGAATTGTTACATGGAGAAGAAGACGGAAAGAATATTACGGGATGCCGGGATGGGTGGCAGGACAGAGTAATCCTATTTTGACAGTAGTATTTGTTATTTTCAAAAGTTATTGCGTAATTTGTGTAGCACTTTTTGTGCTACACAAATTACGCAATTTATAAATCATTGGTTATGAATAAAATATTCAATCAATTCGGCTCTTAAGGTGTTGATGGATAAAGAATACGTTTTTAAATCCGATAAGGGCTATCGCGTGTACGATCGTTTCATGGAATTGTGGTTGCAGACATTGCCTTATGGTAACTTATGACAACGAATGAAGCGTTTTGTTCGTAAGAATGGAAATTCTTTGTTAGCTTTGTGGGTATGATGAAAGATATGAAGACGATTATAGACTTATTCGAGAGAAGTTGTGAAATGTTTCCCGACAGACCTTATTTATGGGAGAAGAAGGACGGGGAATACAGGGCGACGACGTACACGGGGGTGAAACGGGAGGTGATGAACTTCGCCGGGGCATTGTGTATGTTGGGGTTGGAGCGTGGCGAGAGGGTGGCGTTGTTGAGCGAGGGGTGCAATAAATGGGCTTATTCGGAGCTGGGGATGTTGTATGCCGGGGGGGTGAACGTGCCGTTGTCGATTAAGTTGACGGATGGGGAGATTGTGTTCCGGATAGAACATTCACAAGCGAGGTTTCTGGTTGTTTCGTCGAATTTCCTGAACCGGGTGAAAGGGATTGAAGATCGGGTACAAGGCGTGGAGAAGATTATCGTGTTGGATTCCGCGGTGAACGAGGGGCGTTATATCGGTTTCGAGGAATTGCAGCGGAAGGGAGAGGAATGGTTGGCGGGACACCGGAACGAACTGGACGAAAGGGTGAAGGCTATCGACGAACGTGACCTCGTGAATATCTCTTACACGTCGGGGACGACTGCCGAGCCGAAAGGTATCATGCTCTCGCACCGGAATTACGTGACTAACGTGTTGCAATCGGATTCGCTTATCCGGATACCGGACTATTATAAAGTGTTGTTGTTCCTGCCGTGGGATCATAGTTTTGCCCACACGGTGGGGCTTTACTCGTTCATGTATAACGGGGCTTCGGTCGCGTCGGTGGATTACGGGCAATCGGGAATGGAGTATTTGCGCAATATTCCCGTGAACCTGCAAGAGGTGCAACCTCATATATTGTTGAGCGTTCCGGCGTTGGCAAAGAATTTCCGTAAAAATATAGAAGCGGGCATACGGGCACAAGGACGTTTCACGGAACGTTTATACCGGACGGGATTAAGGCTCGTTTATAAATACAACGGTTTCGGGGACGACCGGGGCAAGGGATGGAGATGCTTGTTGAAACCTCTGGTGAAATTGTGGGACGCGGTGTTGTTCTCGAAAATCAGGAAACAGGTGTTCGGGAGAAATTTGCGCTTCTTTGTCGGAGGCGGTGCCTTGTTGGATATCGAGTTGCAACGTTATTACGCGGCATTGGGCGTGCCGATGTTTCAAGGCTACGGGTTGTCGGAGGCATCCCCGGTGATTAGTTCCAACACGCCCGGGCGCCACCGTTTCGGTTCGTCCGGAACGCTGGTAAAACCGATGGATATCCTGATTTGCGACGAGGACGGGAAGCCGTTGCCTCACGGGCAGAAGGGGGAGTTGTGGATCCGGGGCGGAAACGTGATGGAAGGATATTGGCGCAACGAGAAAAGCACTGCCGAAACGGTTGTCGATGACTGGTTGCACACGGGTGATCTGGGATATCTGGACGAAGCGGGTTGGCTGTACGTGCTGGGGCGGTTCAAGTCATTGCTGATCGCGAATGACGGGGAGAAATATAGTCCGGAGGGTATCGAGGAAACGATAGCCGAGCAATCCGGGTACATAGATTATTGTATATTGTATAACAATCAATCGCCTTACACGGCGGGGTTGATCGTGCCGAATAAAGCCGCCTTGCGGGAATATGTCGGGAAACGGAACATGGAACCGGATTCCCCGGATTCCTATCGTTTGATGATAAAGAAGTTGCAGGAAGAATTGATGGCTTACCGGGTTGGCGGGCGCTATGCTAATTTGTTCCCGGAAAGGTGGTTGCCCGCGGTGGTGGCTATCCTGCCCGAACCGTTGACAGAGCAGAACGGGATGATAAATTCCACGATGAAAGTGGTAAGAACTCGGGTTTACGATCATTTTAAAGAAGAAATCGACTATCTTTACACCCCGGAAGGGAAGGATATGGCGAATAGGCATAACCTTCAGAATCTGAAAAGAATAATGAATAAAATTTAGAGTTTAGAATTTAAAATTTAGGATGTAGCGTGATGGGAATCTAAAATCTAAAATTTAAAATCTAAAATTAAAACATGGGTCGTCGGAAAACAAAACAAGTAAAAGTCGGTGATATTTATATCGGGTCGGAGTATCCGGTGCGCGTGCAGTCTATGTTGAACACGGACACGATGGACACGGAGGCTTGCGTGGAGCAGGCGATACGGATTATTGACGCGGGAGGTGAACTGGTGCGTATCACGGCTCCTGGGGTAAAGGAAGCGAAAAATTTAGCCAATATACACGCGGAATTGCGCCGGAGGGGGTACACTACACCGCTTTCGGCTGATATTCATTTCAACCCGGAGGCAGCGATGGAGGCGGCGAAACACGTGGAGAAGGTACGTATCAATCCCGGTAATTTCGTCGACAAGCGCGCCACGTTCCAGACGTTGGTTTACACGGACGAGGAATACGGGGAGGAGTTGCGGCGGTTGCGGGAGAAGTTCACGGCGTTTCTGGACGTGTGCCGGGAACACGGCACGGCGGTGCGAATCGGTACGAATCACGGCTCCCTGTCTGACCGGATTATGAGTCGCTACGGGAATACGCCTGCCGGAATGGTGGAGGCGACGATGGAGTACTTGCGCGTGTGTCGTGACGAAGAGTTTGATAACGTGGTGATCTCCTTGAAGTCCAGCGATTGCCGCGTGATGGTGGAGGCGGTGCGTTTGCTGGTGCGGCAGATGGAAAAAGAGGGGATGGATTACCCGTTGCACTTGGGAGTGACGGAAGCGGGAGAGGGGGAAGACGGGAGGATTCGCTCGGCAGTAGGTATCGGTACTCTCTTGAACGAGGGATTGGGCGATACTATCCGGGTTTCACTGACGGAGGAACCGGAACGGGAAATTCCCGAGGCATTAGCTTTGAGTATATTATGTGGTCGCGTTGACGTGGGTGTGGAACCTGTTAAGTTAGACGGGTGTTATTCGCGCCCGGTGCTTGTCGCGGATATATCCAAGGTGGATTGCATAGACGAAGCGGTGATGGAGAAATTGGATTTTCACGTGGCAGCGGTGAATGATCCGGTGTACGGCGATATGTTGCGAGGGGGAGTACGCGCCCCGGAGATTATTTATACCGAGGCACTGGGACCGGAATTGACAAAATTGCCGGATTCGGTGACCGTGGTCGTGCCTTTCGAGATGATAGATGTGGCGCATGTTTATAACCGTAAGGCGGCAGCGTTAATCAGTGACAAGGAGTTTCTTCGCCTTTCGCGTCCCGTGGAGGGAGATGGTATTTTCGTGGAGGTGCGTAACGGGAAGTTCATGAATGCCGATTTGGCGAGAAAATTGAAGGAGAATAAGTCGGCTGTCGTGGTGCTTACCTTGGATGTGGCTTCTGTTGCGGTGTACCGTGTTTACTTGGGGGGGCTTGAACGTTTAGGTATTGAAAACCGGGTGATTATTCGCTTGATATCGAAAGAGAAAGATGTATCGACGCTTCGTTTGTTGGCGGCGGCGAATTTGGGAGGTTTATTCTTGGATCGATTGGGATACGGGTTGTGGTTGTCTTGCACCGGGGTGCCGGATGCGTTCTATGGCGTGCAGTTGAGCCGGGATATTTTGCAATCGGCGGGAGTGCGCCGTTATAAAACGGAATTTATCAGTTGCCCGGGATGCGGACGGACATTATATAATTTGCAGGAGTCGGTGGCACGGGTGAAGGAGGCTTTCGGGCACTTGAGCCGTTTGAAAATAGCCGTGATGGGATGTATTGTCAACGGGCCCGGGGAGATGGGTGATGCCGATTACGGTTACGTGGGTGCCGGGAACGGGAAGGTGAACCTGTTCCGCGGGAAAGCGATGGTGCGCGTGGGTGTGCCGGAAGGAGAAGCTATTGAAGCGTTAAAACAATTAATTATAGAAAGCGGAGATTGGAATGACTGATGTAAAGGACAGCGCTCCACTTGTACTGGGAACGGAGAAAATCGGGAAGTTGCTGATGCAATACGCGATTCCCGCTATTATTGCCATGACGGCATCTTCGTTGTACAACATGGTGGACAGTATATTTATCGGGCATGGCGTGGGACCGTTGGCTATCGCGGGATTGGCTATCACTTTCCCGTTGATGAATCTGGCGGCGGCGTTCGGTTCGCTGGTGGGGGTGGGTGCCTCGACACTGGTGGCTATCAAGTTGGGGCAGAGAGATAAGGAGAGCGCCAATCAAGTGTTGGGCAACGTGGTTTTGATGAATGCTATTATCGGGTTGGTGTTCATGACGGTGGCTCTGGTGTTTCTTGACCCGATATTATTGTTTTTCGGGGCGAGTCCCGATACCTTGCCGTATGCCCGGGAATACATGGAGGTGATTCTGGGAGGTAATCTGGTTACCCATATTTACATGGGGCTGAATGAGGTACTGAGGGCGTCGGGCTACCCGAAGAAGGCGATGACGGCGACGCTGATGGCGGTGATAGTGAATTGCGTGTTGGACGCGTTGTTTATTCTCGTGTTCGAGTGGGGAATAAGAGGGGCGGCGTTGGCGACGATCGCGGCTCAGGTGATATCTTTGAGTTGGCAGTTGCATCACTTCTTCGATAAAAAGAGTTTCCTGCATTTCCAACGAGGCATATTCGGGTTGAAACGGCATATTGTCGGGGGAATGTTGGCTATCGGGTTATCGCCGTTCCTGATGAACCTGTGTGCCTGTTTCGTGGTTATTCTGATTAACAAGAGCCTGAAAGCTCACGGGGGAGATTTGGCTATCGGGGCTTACGGTATCGTGAACCGGGTGGTCTTTTTGTTTTTGATGATCGTGATGGGATTCAATCAAGGGATGCAGCCTATCGCGGGTTATAATTTCGGGGCTCGGCAATTTGATCGACTGAAACAGGTATTGAAATACACTGTCTTTTGCGGGGTGGCGGTGACGACTATCGGTTTTTTGGCGGGGCAGTTGTTCCCGCGGCCGATTATCTATCTTTTCACGTCGGACGCGGATTTGACTCGTATCGCGGTGGAAGGGTTGCGTATCGTGTTGATATTTTTCCCCGTGGTCGGCTTCCAGATGGTGACGTCGAGTTTCTTCCAGTCCATAGGGATGGCGAAGAAAGCGATCTTCTTGTCGTTGACCCGGCAATTGCTGTTCTTGATCCCTTCACTGTTGATTTTCCCGAATTTCTTCGGCACGGTAGGAGTCTGGATGAGTATGCCCGTGGCGGACGCCATCGCGACGGTTGTGGCGGCGTTGATGTTGAGGTGGCAATTAAAACATCTGAATGTGTAAATAAATTTGTACATAATGGACGACAGGTTTGGGAAAAAAACGGTAGTTTTGTAGAAGAAATAGCTTAAAGATAGACTTATGGAGAATTTTGTTATTACCGTCGGACGTCAGTTCGGTAGTTGCGGCAAGGAAATAGGGCACGCCTTGGCGAAGCGATTTAATATTGCTTTCTACGATAAGGAGTTGATCGCGTTGGCTTCCAAAGAGAGCGGACTTTGTCAGGAATTTTTTGAAAAGGCGGACGAGAAAAATTCGGGGAATCTCTTGCAGGCTTTTGCTGCTGGGTTTACGTTCGGGCCGTTCCAGTACAATGATTTCCTTTCGAACGATAAACTTTTTCAGATACAATCGGATGTAATCCGGAAAGTGGCGAATGAACACTCCTGTGTCATCGTGGGGCGTTGTGCCGACTATATTTTGCGGGACAACAAAAGATGTATCAACATATTTATCCATGCCGATATGGAAGAACGGGTGAAAACCGTGATGAATCGCCAGCATATTCCGGAACAGGACGCCCGCGAGCTGGTGCGCAAGATGGATAAGACACGTCCTAATTATTACAATTTTTATTCGGATAAAGAGTGGGGTGTTGCCGCATCCTATCATCTGTCGGTGGATTCTTCCCTGCTGGGGGTGGAGGGAACGGTTGATTTTATCGAACAGTTCGTGAAGAGAGCGCTGAATGAGGAAACAATTTAAGATTTATGATTTCGGATTTACGATTTAGGATTGGGAGTAATCTTAAATCGTAAATCAAAAATCATATAAACGTTTTATTTAAATATCCAAAATGCCAAGAGGGCAAGCAAGAGTATAGAGCCTAAAAATATAAAGGTGAAGCGGAAGTAATATAGCTTATCACTCTGTTCCTTGAGTGCGAATTCTTTTTCAGCTTGTTCCAATTCCTCTACCGAGAAATTTTTTGAATAGGGAGAATGTGATTTCTTTTTTTACTTCTGAATGAATATTGTAAATGTATAAAATTATTAGCAGAAATCAAATTATTATCCGGTAATATGTTAGATTATATGTTTTGAATTATACGATTTGTATAATTCAAAATAAATAATAACTATGCGCTTTCTTGATCTTTTTCTTAAATTAATTTTTTCTGAAAAAAGTTCGAATTTTCCTCACCCCTAAAACGTCTTTTTGGTGCTTTAGGGGAAAAGTGCTAATAATTGAAAAATGGCAACAGAAAGAATTCACATTGAAACATCGGAAATAGACCTGAAAGACGCCCAGATTTTCAAGGCTGTTTTCAATATGTTTTATCCTCGTGCCTACACTTTTACGTTGAAGTTGCTTCAGGACGAGGTCGTTAGTGCTGACATAACTCAAGAGGCTTTTCTGTACATGTGGGAAAAAGCATATTGTTTCCCGGATTTGCTTGCGTTTAAATCTTACTTGTATAGTTGTTTGAAAAACAAGACGCTGAATTATATCCGGGATTATAGGGTGGAGCGAGGAATGCAGGAATTGAAAGATGTTTTCGTGGATGAGGTCGACATTGACCATTTGATAATAAAGCAGGAATTGAAAGCCCGGATACTGGATGAGGTGAACAGGTTGGGAGGGGTGAAGCGGGATGTTATTTTATTACGATTGGAGGGATATAGTTATGATGAGATTTCAGAAGAATTGGGATTGAGTATAAACACGGTTAAAACTCATAAAAAGCAAGCGTATAAGGATTTAAGAATTCATTTGTCGGATTATAGCCAGTACGTTCTCATGTTGATTGTATTATTAGCAATATGTTTTTGTTAGCAAGTAAAAGGTATATCTATGAAAAAAATAAGGAAGGATATAGAGATAAGTGATTTACTTTACAGATCTCTGCGGGGAGAAATCACCGTTGACGAGAAAAAGTTGTTGGAGGCTTGGTGCTTGGAATCGAGGAACCGGGAGTTGTTTATGGAACTTCGGGAGGCGGATATTCTTTATGAGGGAATAGCGGATATGAATAACGTGGACACGGAAGCGCCTTTCAAAAAAATGAATGACAGGATAAGGCGCAGGAAACATGTGCGGATGATGAGATATTTTTCGGGGATTACTGCCGCGGTACTGGTGGTGGCGGTATTGTTTCTTTGGAGCGCAGAAGAAAAAGAACCGACAAGAGCGATTCCGCTTTCTTCTGTTTCCAAAGGGCGAATGGAACCTTTTGCGACTTTGGTGACGACCGGGGGGAAGGTTGTTTACCCGGAAGATTCTGTGAAACAATTGGCTGTAAACACGAGAGAGAGCAAATTTGTTTTTCCGGTAGAGGAAACGACCGACGAATCACAACTTGTCCAAATGCAGGAAATTGAATATAACGTGCTGACGACTTCTAAGCAAGGAAATATAAAAGTAACGCTGTATGACGGTAGCCACGTGTGGTTGAATGCCGGGAGTGAATTAAGATACCCGAATGCATTTGTCGGGAATAAACGAATCGTGTACTTGAAAGGGGAGGCATTCTTTGAAGTGGTGAAAGATGATGTCCATCCTTTTATTGTGAACACGGCTTCTGCCGTGATTAACGTGCTGGGAACAAGTTTTAACGTGAACGCTTATGATGTATCGTGCGTGACTACATTGGTGGAAGGCCATGTGCGAATGAAAAACGGGAAACGGGATAGCGTGGAACTTCGTCCGGGAGAACAGGCTTTTCTGACAAAGTACGGGGACATCAGGGTGCGTGAAGTCGATGTAAGATATTCCACGGGTTGGATGAATAACCTGTTTGCCTTTAAAGAAACACCATTGCGGGAGATCATGGATGTGCTGGGCGAGTGGTACGGCTACACGTTCCGTTTCGAGGACCCGAAAGTCGGGAATGTTTTATACACGACCATGGTAAAGAGATATCCGGATGTGGACAGCGTGTTGCGGGTATTGGAGGGAACGGGTGATT
This sequence comes from Butyricimonas hominis, assembly GCF_014287455.1. Classification (NCBI taxonomy): domain Bacteria; kingdom Pseudomonadati; phylum Bacteroidota; class Bacteroidia; order Bacteroidales; family Odoribacteraceae; genus Butyricimonas; species Butyricimonas hominis. The sequence goes on along the minus strand of NZ_JACOOH010000004.1, from coordinate 9,556 downwards.
TCCGGTTTATAAAGATAAATGACATTATTATCATAAAAGGAAAATAGACAAAGAGCCTCGTATCTCTTTGCCTATCTCATACTTAAATTTCAAGTTAAAAACACAAATCTATGAAAAAAAAACCGATTCATTGCTCTTTAAAAGAGCGGATTTTTAGGAATGACAGGTTTTTAAGACAATTCCTTGCGTTATTGTCTTTGCTTGTCATAGGAAACGTGGGAATAACCGTGGCGCAAGCCGTCCCGAAGTTCACGGTGAATTTTAAGGACGCTTCGTTGACGGAAGTGCTGGATTATTTAGGGAAAAACAGCGACTATACCTTCACGTACAACAGTGAGAACGTGAAAAATGAAACCGTGAAGATTACCGAATCTTTCAAGGACGCTACATTGGAACAAGTTCTCACCAAATGTTTGGAAAAGACCCGTTTTGATTTTAATGTCGTGGAAAACCATGTCATTATAAAAAATAGGACGGTGTCAATGAATGAATTCCGTGTAAAAGGTAAGGTTGTTGATATGAAGGGACAACCTTTGCCTGGAGTGACAATTATGTTGGATGGTACTAAAGTTGGTTTTGTGTCAGATAACCAAGGGGCATTCAATGCAGTGATTCCGGTGGAGAAAGGAGTTCTTTCTTTGTCTTTTATCGGTTTTAAAACAAAAAAGGTGAATTTTGAATCTGGTAAAGAGCTGGTTGTTAAGATGGAAGAAGATGTGGCAGGGTTGGATGAAGTGACGGTTGTTGCGTATGGTGAACGTAAAAAGAGAGAGATGATCGGTTCGGTTTCCAGCGTGAAAGGGGATGAAATAAAGGAAATACCCTCTTCCAGTTTGGAGTCTCTTCTTCAAGGACGTATGGCGGGAGTAGAAATCACGAATATGTCCGGAGCTCCCGGTGGGGGTGGGGCTATTGTTGCTATTCGCGGTTATAATTCATTGATAGACCAAAATTCACTTTCGTTGGGTGATTACGGGGAACCTTTGTACGTGGTGGATGGTATTCCTATGCAGGGATTTACCTCGCCGGTAACGGGTACGAATACTCTTTCCGCTATTGACCCGGCTACCATTGAATCTATTGAAGTTTTGAAAGACGCAGCCTCTGCCGCAATCTATGGTTCTCGAGCAGGTCGAGGGGTTATTCTGATTACCACGAAAAAAGGGCGTGAAGGGGAAGCTAAATTTTCAGCGAATGTGTCCTATTCTTGGTCTCAATTGCCTTCGACTCCTGAGCAAACAGCGGGACGTGCAGTACGAGATTATGCGTTAACGGCGTTGAGAAACCAGACGAGGCCTTATCAGGATCCTGTAACCGGGATTTATAAATTTCCGCACAATTTGCAGGAAGCCTATGGCCTTTATAGTTATGGGGCAGTGTACGACGGTTTTTGGCATAAATCTTTAGTAGGAATTCAAGAAGGACAAAATCCTGTATTTAGTGTAATACAAGATAGTTTGAATCCGTTTTATAATAATGCCACAAACTGGTTTAAGTATGCGTTTCGAACCGGAAAAGTCTTAAATGCGAATATTCAAGCAAGTGGAGGAAGCGCTAGAACACAATATTTGATAGGTGCGGGAGTTTACGATGAAAAAGGGATCGGGTATGGTAGTGATTTTACCCGTGTAAATCTTTTGACGAACTTGAATGTTCAACCGGTGAGAAATTTCTTGGTAGATTCTCGGATTTCTTTGACTTATATGTCTCGACAACGAGGAGATGCAACCGGAGGAATGAAATCTGCTCAAAAGATTGAAAAGATGCCGGTGGATCCGACAAAAACATCATCATTTCTGCCGGGTGGTGGTTGGATAGAAGAAAAGTTGTTGGAAACGATCAACGAGCAATCGGAGAAGAACGAATCGTTTGATTTGAAGGCTTCGCTTGTTTTAAATTATGATATTCTTCCCGGTTTACGTTTGAGTTTGAATGGCTCGGCCAGCTTTAGTCTTGCCACATTGAATTTATTTTTACCGAGGAAATTAGATAAGTATGGATTGAACACTTCTAAATCTGAAATAGAAAGACGTCTGTCCGTGTTGAATGAAAATTTACTTAGTTATAAAAGATCATTTAATGAATCTCATAATATTGATTTGTTAGCGGGGCTTTCTTTCCAGAAAAACACGGGGAATTTTAATTTTGGACAAGGAAGAGGTGGTGCAAGTGATAAAATTCATTACATCTACGAGGGATTTCCTGAGTTACCGGCGGCTAATATGACGGTTGGCGATGGAGATAAAATACTTCAACACGCTCGGTCTGATTTCGAAGAAACTTCAATGGTGAGTTGGTTTGCGCGTGTTGCTTATAACTATAAGCAACGTTATTTGACAGAGTTTACATTCCGTCAGGATGGTTCTTCGGTTTTTGGTGATAAAAATAAATATGCGAATTTTCCTGCAGTAGCTTTAGGTTGGGCCTTTTCAGAGGAAAAATTCTTGGATTGGGCATGGTGGCTGAGTTATGGAAAATTTAGAGTATCGTATGGGAAATCGGGAGAAATATTTCCTGACGCCTATCGGGCGCATGGTTTGATGATTCCCGGAGGAGAATTTCTTGGGCGTCCGTTGATGAATATAGATGATAATGCGCTGAAGAACGGAGGGATGATTAATCGTGAGTTGAAATGGGTGAAACATGATCAATACGATTTCGGCTTAGATATGGATTTCTTCGATTATAGGTTAAAATTTAAAATAGATTATTATTATCGTTGGTCCACGGGAGTGATTGCTAATTCCAAGATCCCCAAAACGATTTATTTGTATGAAAATCGATGGGTGAATGCTAATGATATTTCCAACGAGGGACTTGAGATTGAAGTGGTCGGGGATATTATTCGTGGAGAAAACTGGAGTTGGAGAACACGTTTTAATGCTTCCCGTAACTGGAATCGTTTGAAAAAGACTTTTGATGGTAAAGACGTGGGATTAACGAACGGGATTCCTCACCATATGTTAGGTAAACCGTTATATAATTTGTGGGCATTCGTGCATGGGAAAGTCTATGAACATGAATCGGAGATTCCGACATACTATACGCCTAATGGTGAAAAATACACGATGTATTTGGCAGATAATAAATATCCTTTCGGCGTTGGAATGAAGGAAGTGGTTGATATGAACGGAGACGGAATTGCCGACTATCGGGATAAACGTAATATGGGACAAACATTGCCGAAAATATATGGTGGCTGGGCTCATGAGGTACGTTGGAAGAATTGGGATTTAAACGTGTTGTTGAATTACTCGTTCGGAAGAAAGATTGCTTGTATGTATCGTTCTGATTCAATGGACCCGAAAGAGGTTATTGGCGGTTCAAATCTTTACGTAGATCTTGATGATGTACGTTTCTGGGAAAAACCGGGAGATGCTGCGATAAAAGGGATTTATCCGCAATTATCCTATTTTGATGCGACGATGTTACAATTTAGTCTGATAGGAGGGGTTTTGTCTAGTCAGGTGGAAACGGTAAATTACGTGAAGTTGAAGCAATTAACTATTGGTTATAACGTGCCGAGAGAGTGGTGTCGAAAGATAAAATTGGATAATGTTCGGGTATTCTTTACCGGGGAGAATCTATTTACTATCACGGGTTATTCCGGTGAGGACCCAGAAGTCGTGAGTATATTTACCGGTATTGATAATTATCGGGCTTATCCGTTGGCTCGTAAGTTAACTTTAGGTTTAACTGTAAACTTTTAATAGGATATGATGAAAAAATTAATAATATTAGGATTGTGTGTGGCAAGCTTTACCGGTTGCGATAGTTTTATCGATTTGACACCGGAAAATGCAGTAACCTACACGAATGCCATGGAAACACCGGAAGAGATGGAAGCCGTACTTTCCAATGCTCAGGCTTGTTTTCAAGGGACATTTACAAAATTGAAAATACAAGAAAAAGCCGGGGCGTATTGTAATGGAGCGGTAGCGGGTTTCGGGGGACCTGCTAGTTACGTGGATGCTAAAGCGCATTTGTGGGATAACGAGATGATGAATACGGGATATTGGGGAGGACATTATGCTACTATCGGGTATGCCAATATCGTGGAATATAACGTGAAATCAAATTGGACCGAAGAGGCTAAAAACTATTTTTGGGGGCAAGCCGCTTTTTTGAAAGGGATGTGTTATTTTGACCTTGCTCGTTGTTGGGGGGAAGCTCCGGTTGTTGTAAATAATGATTATGAAGCTCCGCAAGTGGCAAAGAGTTCCAATCACGATTTGTTGGAAGAAGCAACTCGCAATGCGTTACGGGCCTTTCAGTATTTGCCAAGATATCGGGATTTGAAATATGCTGATGGAACGCAAATGGACAATCGGCAATATGGTAATAAAGAGAGTGCGGCAGCTTTATTAGCACACCTTTACGCGTGGAGAGCTGCAGTGGAAGAAGGAATTACTCCAGACAAGTCGAAAGAGTATTGGGAAGCTTCGGAGAAATACGCTTCGATGCTTGTTGATGCGAATGGAGAATTAGCAGGGTATGTCAACTTAGCTTCAACAATAGAGAATTTGCAGAAAAATACGTTGAATTCTCGTTATGGAGAAGAGGCTATTTTAGAGTTGGAATTCAACACGAAATATACACAAACTATGCCGGGAGAAGATTTTTACGTGGGTGCGAGTGCATGGGGGTATCCTTATAAGTATGGTTCTTATGAAGGAGATCGGATTGATATTAGTGTTAGCTGTAAATTAATAAACGATTTGTACGGAGAGAATACTGCGGATGAACGGAAGGTTGCTTATTTTGATGTAGAACATTATGATCCGGAGGCAACCTTTACCTGGCCGGATGAACCGGCTCGTATTGAGGTGTATGAACCTTTCCCGGGATGGGTTATGACGCAGGTTGTAGGGGGATTACCGGAGGTGGCTGTTAATCGAGCATACGTGAAAAAGTTTAATAAAGAATTTATATATACAGATGATCCGAATCAACCGGAAAAATACGTGAATATGGATTGTAATAAAATATTATGGCGTTATTCCGATATTCTTCTTTTAAGAGCTGAGGTACGAAATTTCTTGGGAAAAACGGACGAGGCAATCGCGGATTTGAATCGTATCCGGTCACGTGCAAAAGCAGATGCGTATCCGGCAGCAAATGATGCCAAGGGGTTACAATACGCTATATTCCAAGAGAGAGAAAGAGAGTTAATCTACGAGAACCATCGTTTCTTTGATATTATGCGAAATAAAGGATATTATAAAACGGAATTGCCCGCTAATTTCCGTATTTTGACAGAGCAGGAGGTGAAAGATGGTGCATTGTATTTGCCTATTGATAGGGATGCTTCGGAATATAACAAGTTAATGATGCCTAACAAGTACTGGTATAGTAAGAAATTTTAATTAAACGTTACGCTGATGAAAAGAATATATAGTATAGCAATTGTTTTGCTTGGTTTTATCGTTACATCTTGTGGAACGGATTATGGATTTATTGATACAGGGCTATCGAAAACACACGAGGAAAAAACAATGTATGAATATTTCCAGACAGATTCCTATAATTGGTCTTTAGTAAAACAGATGGTTGATAGAGCTGGCTTAAAATCGATGTTTAATGGGGAAGAATCTGATTATAAAGAGATCATGTTTCTAGGACCGGTAGATAATACGATTAGACGTTGGATGTGGGATCATGAATACCGGGAAGTGGAGGAAATTGATGCCGCATTGTGTAGAAAAGTTATATTGCGTTATGTCTTTAATAAAGTATATGAGCGTGAAGATGTTCCGGAGAAGACGTCAGAAACCGGCGATGGTGGCGTGAATCTTGTTGCGGCGGCGAATAATCCCGTGTGGTTTTATTCTGTTAAAACACCATTCCAAGACAATCCTAACGTGATGATAACCTCTTTGGAATTGGTTATGAAAGATAATGGGCAAAAAGCCTATATCGCTTCTTCCGGTATTAAAGTGAAAAACGGGATGCTACATTCTTTGGATGACTCACATAAAATAGGTACTGATATAAATTGATATGGTTATGAGAAAAATATTAGTAATTGGTTTTTTAATGACATTATTGGGAATTGCGGTTGGATGTCATGATGAAGATGTTAGTTATTTGGACGTTTCTGCTATGGAGTATCCGTTGAATTCAATGACTGTAATATCTGGGTTAACACTTGATGATACATTAACTATGAAACCGGGTAGTGCACCTTGGGATCCACCTACTTATCCTTATAAATCGAGGATAAAAAATAATGCGCCGTGGGTTTCACTGGGATTTTATGGAGGAACAGTGGAAGGGGCTCGTCCGTTACTCGTGACATTGGAAAGTGTAAAAGTAAAGGGGGAAAAAGCGAATGCAGAGGTGTTGAAAGAAGAATTGGTTATCGTGGGAGAAGGAAGATTGGAGATACCTTTGTACACGAAAATACCGCTTGGTGAATATGTCTTGTCTTTTCGAGTGGCGAATGTATCAGGGAGTGATGTTGTTGAAGACGCATTTACTGTTATCGTGACGGATGATAAAACACCTTGGTTGAATTGAATTTGGCAAAATATCAAAACGTGCGTGAGTGGTTTATAGTTACATGCGCAAAGAATAAGAAGTTTCACAGGTTGAAAATTAACAAAAATAAGAATTGAGATAATATTATCTTGATGAGAATAAAGAGGGAGTTGAACACAAATCGGCTCCCTCTTGTTTCGTATTTTTGTATTAATGGAGGGAAAAGGCGTTTCATCCCGTGTAATAAATGTCGATTTGACAATTATTCACTGTATACAAGTTAATCTCGTGCCCGTCGGTAAATATTTCATGAGGCATAAAATTAATTGTCAATGAAAACAAATTTATCGGGTGTAATCGCACCTTCACGCTTGTCACCGCTGGTGGCTGATGGCTTGTTTATTCGTCAAGACGGGTATTACAAGAAATATTTTTATGCCGATATCCTCTGTATCGAGGCATCGGGTAATTATTGTTATTTTTATTTTGAAGATAAATCCCGTGTTACAGTGGCATGTCGTTTGGGTGCCGTGGAACGGCAACTGCCGGACGCTTATCTTGTTCGTGTGCATCGGGGTTTTATATTGAACCTGCGTTATGTCGACACGTGGGCGGGCAATTCCTTGCGTGCCCGGGATAGATGGATCCCGATGGGTGATTATTACCGGGCAAACGTTTTGTCTTGTTTTAATATATTGGATACTTCCCGGGAGAACCCGAGAACGGGGGACGAGGAGTAGGTTTATTTAATATTCACCGGTCTCGTGGATAAGTTTATCGGCGGGCTCCGGTGGAAGGTTTGTCGATTTTGATGTAGTGTTTTGTTTGTCAATTTATTGATGAGATAGATTCCCGGTAAAGACAGGGAGTAATTCCGGAGAAGACAGGGAACAAAGTCCTTTTAAACTCCTTTCAAACTCGTTTCAAAAACCTTCCCGAAGGTCTTTGAAACGAGAGTGCCACGAGGGGGAAACGTGAGAGAGGGAGTATTCGTTGGGAATATGGTCTTGTATTACCCTGAAAAAAGTTTACTGTAAACCATAGTAAACCAATGTCAGAATTAGCAAAAATTATCAAACATCGTCATTTCCCCGTTCGGGTAAAATTGTCGGCAGTTCGTGATCGTTTGATCGAGGAACTAGATTACGCGGAGGTTTTAAGCAAGTATGATGTCAGTTCTTCTACCTTCCATGGATGGTTGACTAAATATAAACCCCGAGTGATGTCGGAAGCAAGTTATAAACGCTTATCTTTACCAGTGCATGATCCTAAAACTTTATTATCAATGACAGACAAGGAAGTTCAAGAACTGGAACACTTACGCGAGGAGTTAGAGAAACAAAAGGTACTTGTAGAAGCTTACGAGCTGATGCTTGAGTTAGCTAAAGACCGTCTTCACGTGGATGTAAAAAAAAACCACGAGGAGATGTTATTAGCGGGATTAGTGACCGCCAAAAAGCTCGGGAGGGCAAAGCGATGACAGCATACCTGTGCAACTCGCTAGGTTACAGCAAGCAGGCTTATTACAAGAGCCTTCGCTCGAGTAACGACGAGGAAGAACGTGAACGTTACGTTCTTTCCATTGTTGAAGAGATCCGTCGTGATTTGCCTCGTTTGGGGGTTCTGAAGTTGTGGCGGATGCTAACGGGTAACGGTTTGATGGTTGGTCGTGATTGGCTTTCCCGTTTGCTTCACCGGCATGACTTGATGGTAAAAATGAAGAAGTATCGCGTCATTACCACGGATTCCCGCGCGTGGCGTCACCAGTACCCGAACCTGGTGAAAGGCACTCGAGTCGAGCGCTCTAACCAAGTATGGGTTAGCGATATCACTTACCTGTCGACGGGCAAAGGTTTTGTTTACCTTTCCCTGGTGACGGACGCTTACTCGAGGCGGATCATGGGCTGGGATGTACACCCGACTCTGGATTCGTCTGGTCCGGTGAAAGCCTTGTACCATGCCCTAGAGACCGGAGAACACGGCTCTTTCAAGGACTTGATCCATCATTCTGACAGGGGCGGTCAATATTGTTCGGCCTTGTACACGGGGATATTGAAATTGCACGGGATACGTGTCAGCGTGACCCAGGACGGCTCTCCATACGATAACGCTATCGCCGAGAGGGTGAACGGGATTTTAAAGAGAGAATGGTTGAACGATATCCCGTTGAAGGATATTCATGACGCCAGGAAACACGTCAAGAGGGTGATTGAAATATACAACAAGAAAAGACCACACCTGGCCGTTTGTTGTCAAGTGCCGGAGCAAGCCTACAAGGACAAAATGAAAAAATTTGCCAGGGTAATGTTTTGAGCCGGGCGATTTTTCCTTCTCCCGGGGAATTCCCCGGGAGAAGGAAAAGAAAGTAAACCTTTGATAGGAAGTATCATTTATTTAAAGTAAACTTGTAACAGTAGATTACAACAATACTACATTTTTTAATTTATTGAATATCAAATCGAGTAAACCAATTTCAGGAAACTACATATTGACTATAAAACCGTGTGTGATAGATGGTGTAGAATCAAGAGATGTCCACTCGTGTGTTTCTTCAAGGCTTTGATGTCTAGTGTTTTGTAAAAAACTTTAAAAATACTGGTCAGAAAATTTGGAAAAAGGGAATTTCTTCGCTTATCTTTGCACCCGCTTTCGAGAGAGAGGGCAGGCGACGGGAGAAGCTTAAACGAGATACTGGAACGAGAGGTTTTAGAAACCGCCGAAAAAAAAGTTTTGAAAAAAGCTTGAAAAAATTTGGAGGTTGAAAAATAAGCATTACCTTTGCAGCCGCTTTCACGATGAAGGCCGGAGGGCAGGATAGAGGGGCGATAGGAAACGATAGAAGAAGAGTTCTTTAAGATATTGAATGAACAACGTAGCGAGCGTGAATCGAGCCGACGAGATGTCGGGATTCATGAAACACATGACCCTTGCCGGAATAAAATTTCTGAAATTAACTATTACAATGAAGAGTTTGATCCTGGCTCAGGATGAACGCTAGCGACAGGCTTAACACATGCAAGTCGAGGGGCAGCATAAGGTAGCAATACCTTGATGGCGACCGGCGCACGGGTGAGTA